>CAYJLZ010000107.1:0-2634 GCA_964371265.1 uncultured Bacteroides sp.
GCAAAACAGTATATCGACATGTATAACGAGGTTTTGCAGCTTTGGTAATTAAAAATTGTTTGTAAGTTTATATGCTTTTAGCTTAACACTTATAAACTGTTAATGCATATAAAAAAACTAACCGCCCCCTTTAATGTTTTTACATTGTAGGAGGCGGCTTTTTTATTTTATTTTTTTGTGCTTTGACCATTTATAAGCTGTTGCTTTTGCTGTTTTGTATACTTTTTTATCTCGTGCTCTCGTTTTAGTGCATCGCTTTTGCTTGCACATTTTTCACTGTATACAAGATGTACGGGTAGGCGGCTTTTTGTATACTTTGCACCTTTTTTTAAGTTGTGTGCCTTTAGCCTTTTTTGCACGTCTGTCGTATATCCACTGTACAGCGTCTCATCAGCGCATTTTAATATATATACAAATGCCTCTTTGTCTGCTAAAACTTTTGCTTTTTCGTTTGTGTTTTGGTTATGTTGTAAAGCATCAGTAATGTTCTCACTCTTTTTCTTGCTCATACTCTTCAATCGCCGCCTTGCATGCGTTTATTGCGTCTTGCTTTGTAGCCGTAGTTATTAAAAACCTACCTGCATGGCAAAACTTTAAGCCGTCGATATTACTAACTACTTTAAGCTCGTTTTGGTTTAAGCCTGCCCACGCTTGCGGAAAAGGCACCTTTAACTGTGGGCTTGCAAAACTTTGCTGTATGCCCTGTGCGCTGTACCCACCGCGCTGAGACGGATACACCACAAAAAGTGCATCATCGCTTGGTATTAGTTGCTGTTTATATGGCGCAAATTGTTCAAGTATTACTATTTTACCCTTTGCGTTTTTTAGTGCATCTTCAACATATTTTGCTGCTCGCTGTATGCTTTTAAGGCTGTTTATTTTGTGCACTAATAAGTCGTGCGCAATATTAAGCGCCTTGTCAAAGCATTCGTCGCTGCTTTGCTGCGAGTCCCACTCGGGGTTGTATGCACCTATAAGTTGTGCTATTTGGTTACCTGCCCCTGTGTTGTCGTCTAAGTCAAGCGGCTGCACAAAGTGTTTGTCTACGCGCTTTGCCTGCTCCTCTCCCACAAGCGTATGGCCGTATTTTTTCCAAAGTAAGCCAAAACTTGCATATGGTACGCCGTTTTCTCTTTTGGGCGAGTTTTTATCATGGTGGTCAAATTCTCCATCGCCTATGTCAAAAACAATGCCGTCAAAATTTTGCGGCACCTCGTATCCCCTTATTATTGTTATATCCGGGTTTAGTATTTTAAGCAATGCTGCACTAAACACATCATCGGCATGAAATCTTCCGCCGTGTGTAAATGCTTTGTTTTTTATGTTTTGCATTTATTCCTCCTATTAATTGCCTGCTTGGTTTACTTAATTTTAGCCGGCTCAACCCCGCATAAATAATTAAATCAAACCAAAAAAACGCAGTAAAACAACATATTTACTCGGCAACTATTTTAGTTAATAATTTTTTCTATGTAACAAAAACCAGTAGCCAATATTTTGTAAATTGTTAATAGCATACCACGAATAAGCAAAAATTAACAGATGTTTTAATAAATAATTTACAACTTTATGATGCAATTGTGGTATACTATTATTTGTATTATTATATAATTTAATGTTAAAACCTTTTAATAGGGAGGGCGTATTTTGCATTTTAAACGCAGAAAATTTAAAAAGGTACTTGCCGTTTGCTTTGTTATTTTGTTTGCCGTAATGGTGGCAAGCCTTACTTTTTTGGCATTGTCGTCCGGCTTTTTTTCGGCCGGAAAAAAAGGTAGCTATACACTGCCGCAAAACGGTATTAAAGGCATAACGCTTGCAACTCAAGGCGAAAATGCGTTTTCACAAATGAGTGATACTCAATCGCAACAGGCTTTTATTAACGACTTTATAAGCTTTGCTGTACAAAGCAATTTAAATAGCGTATTTATTGATATGCTACAAATAAATAGCGATGCAACAACTACTTTTGCACGTGAAAACAGCGCCGATACAATTTTTAATGTAAAGGCAAACGATACGCTATTTGAAAAATTTGATGCAATGGAATACTTATGCACCGTTGCCGTACAAAACGGCTTGCACGTTTATGCTTTATATGGTATGCCATCTGCCGACAACGACATTATTACAAAGAGCGCTAAAAATGTTATGAATAAGTACCCTATTAGCGGTGTTTTTTATAAAAACACTGTTAGCGAAGGCCTTGGCACACTTGTCAGCAATGAGGGCGATAGTGTTTCTTATACATCGCCACAAATTTGGGCCGACCCCTCACAGGTGTTTATGCACACAATATCTTTAAACTATAACGGCCTTGTTATAGACAACTACGACTATGCCCAAAGTTTGCCAAGCGAGTACTCTTTAATATCCAGTGCACTTCAAACAGACGCTTTACCGGCGCTTTTAGGTTATACACTGCCCTCACAATTAACAGTTCAGCACCCTGTTGCAGGCGAAAGTGTTTACACCGGCACATATTATGTTATGGGAACATCTGACCCATCTGTGCCGCTTTTGCTAGACGGGCAAGAGGTTGTGCGCAACACCGAAAACGGAGCATTTGGAGTTCTTGTAAACCTTGAACAAGGCGATAATACGTTTGTTTTTTCTCAGGGCGACATTGTTGTA
>CAYJLZ010000107.1:2644-6749 GCA_964371265.1 uncultured Bacteroides sp.
AGCTCCACCAGTGGTTCTTCTAGCACATCATCAACTACAAACGACTCCACAGTGTCGGTAGAGCCCGGCACATATGTACAAGTTAGCAACTGGATTGCAAGCCTTTTGTACGATCCGTCGGCCGATAACCTTATAAACGAAACTGCCCGAGAAGGCGGCATTGCAAAAGTAGTAGAAAGTGTGCAAACATACCGAAACGGGTATAGAACATGGGCATATAAACTTACTAGCGGCGACTATATTTTAGCGTACAACACAACAATACTAGGCAGCGAGGAGCGCTCAATTATTTTTAATGGCGCAAACGCACAGCCACTGGAAAGCACAAGCGGCGAGATGATTATTTTTGACGGTGTAGGCACACCTATGGCTTACACAAGTGTATTGGGCAACACCCTTAGCGTGCGAATGTACGATATAGTAACGAATGCCGACTTTAAACTGCATGGTAGTGAAATGGTGCAGAGCGTTGTTGTTAACAAACTTGACGACGGTGCAACAGAATTTTTATTTACTTTTGAACAACCACTGTACGGCCACAGCATAGAGTACAGTGAAAGCGGCAACACACTGCTTTATTTAAAGAGCACACCGCAAATAGATGAGCAAAATCCTTCTAAGCCGCTTAGCGGCACCAGCGTATTGCTTGACGCAGGCCACGGCGACACCGATACAGGTGCACTTGGCGTTACCGGTACTACCGGCCCTGCCGAAAAAGACGCAAACCTTGCCGTAATGAACGCAGCAAAATACCGCTTAGAGCAACTTGGCGCAACAGTTTACACTATTAGAACAGACGATACTTTTTACTCACTTGAAGAGAGAAACAAGGCAATTACGCAGTATATGCCCGACTTTTTCATATCTATACACCACAACAGTATATTAACTTCTCAAGATGCAACAGATGTTAGCGGCGTTGAGTGCTTTTATTTTTACGACGGCTCGATGCAACTTGCAAGTACGCTTGTAAGCGAAGTTGTAGGTGCAACAAACCGTGCTGACAGAGGCGCTTCCTGGGGCTATTACTACGTTGCGCGCAATACAATTTGCCCCGCTGTTTTGCTTGAGTGCGGCTTTATGCGCAACCCCACCGAATACGAGAGCATTGTTAGCGACGATGACTTATGGGCAGTTGGCGATGCCATTGCCAGCAGTATCCTTCAGCTTGTAAGTAACCCCGGTGCCCTAAGCGAAGACGGCGCTACAACCGCACAAACGTCGTAACATTTAATTAATTGTTTTTATATATATGGTCTAATTTTAATTTTATGTGCAAAATGCCAAATGCTTTTTTTTGCTAAAACTTAAAAGTAAAAATTTTACGATTTTGCATAAATTTTACCTAAATTTACTGTCTATTTTGGCGCTTGGTTTGGTCAAAGTTTTCAACTTTTCAACATCATTTTACTATTTGTATACTCTTTTTTTAATGCTTTTCTGTTGAAAACCCTGTTGAAAGTGTTGACAAGTGCCATTTTTTCGTAAAAATTTTCAACATTGAAACTTTTACTTTACATTTTGTACATAACTGTTTGTTGAATATTTTTTAATAGCATGATAAAATTAAATTAGGGCATGCTTTGCCCAATTAAAATAAATAATTGCACTAATTGTGCGAAAGGAATATTACTGTGAAGTGGCTTTATAAATTGGAATATAAATACTCAAAATTTGCAATTAACAATTTAATGTTAGTTATAGTTATTGGCCAGGCAATGGTTTATTTTGCCGATTTGTTCGCACCTGCTGCGCAAATATCTTATAAGCTTGCGCTAAGCTGGCAAGGCGTTATGCAAGGAGAAATTTGGCGTATTTTTACGTTTGTTTTTGTTCCTCCATATTTTTCTAGCGTGTTTTTCTTGGCTATATCGTTATATTTTTACTATTTTATAGGCTCTACTCTCGAGCGCACATGGGGTGCCTTTAAATTTAATATGTATTATTTACTTGGCATTTTGGGGGCAATTGTGGGCTCGGTTATAGTTTGGGTTATTGCTCCCACATACTATGGTTTAGTTACGTTAAATCAGCTTAATTTATCGCTGTTTTTTGCGTTTGCAATGCTTTACCCCGACATGCAAATTATGCTGTTTTTTGTGGTACCTGTTAAAATTAAGTACCTTGCGTTTTTTAGTGCGGCAGTAATGTTTTTTCAGCTATTTACCAGTAGTTGGGGTACTAGGGTTGCAACTGTTATGGCACTTATTAACTTTTTTATATTTTTTGGCGGCAACTTTACAAAATCTGTTAAAAATTATTTTAAGTACAAAAACCAACGAAAAAACTGGCGAAGATAAAACAATTTTTACATGTTATTATATTTTTACAGATTATTGCTATAAAACACAAATTAATTTTGCAGTTTAGTTTGTATAATAAACTTTATTTTATTTGGCAAAAATTTAAAAGTGTGGTATAATAAAAAAACATATAAAGCTTATAAAACTTTATATAAAAATTTGCATTTTATGGGGGTTTGTTTTATGAAACTTATTACGGCGATAGTTAACAAAGAGGATTCTACTGCGGTTAGCGCTACTCTTACAAAGGCAGGGTTTTCAGTAACAAAACTATCTACAACCGGCGGTTTTTTAATGAGCGGCAACGTTACACTTCTTATTGGCACCGAAGACGAAAAAGTAGACGCTTGCATAGAGCTTATCTCCTCTCAAAGCAAACAGCGCACCGAAGTTGTACCCAGCACGGCAAGTTACGGTATAGGCGTTACAACGGCTTATCCGCTTGAAGTTACCGTTGGCGGCGCAACAATTTTTGTTACTAATATTGAGCGCTTTGAAAAGGTATAGCAATTAATGTATTTAGATTTGCTTGTTGGCAATAATAATGTTGTAGACTCATTAAAAAAAAGTTTAAACAGCGGTAAATTTATGCACAGTGTGCTTATTTGCGGCCAAAAAGGCACCGGTGCAAACTTTACCGCATCTTTGCTTTGTGCCGATTATTTGTGCCGTTATAACAGTATTAAAGGCAGTTTAAACGATGTACTTTGTGCTTTAAGTGCCGAGTACATTGTTTTAGAAGGCACAGGCGCAAATGGCGAAATACCTGTTAGTGCCATAAGGCAAGCTCGAAGAGAAATATATAATACGTCTTTGGGATCTAATGGCAGGGTTTTACACATAAAAGGTGCCGATAAGCTTAATACCCACAGCGCCAATGCACTTTTAAAAGTGCTGGAAGAGCCACCCGAGGGTGTGCTTTTTATACTTACAGCACCAAGCGCAGCAAACGTGTTACAAACAATAACAAGCCGTTGTGCAATATACAATTTAAGCGCTGTATCTACAATTGAGTGCGAAAGTTATTTGCAAAATAAATATAATAAAACGCACGATATAGCTGCACTTGCAAAAAAATACAGCACACTTTTTGGTGGCAACATAGGCTTTTGCATTAATATGATAGAGAGTGAAAACGGCAAAGCAATGCTGAGCGATGCCGAAAATATACTTACATCTATTTTAAATTTTGATGAATACACAGTTTTGCAAACGCTTTCAAAGTACGAAAAATCGCCTGCAGATGCAAAACAGTTGTTTGTAATACTACTTTGTGTTTGCAATTATAATTTAAAATTACAAAATAACGCAAATAGCAAAAAAACAATTGCAAAATTATGCGATAAAATTTCATATAGTGTAAATTTAATATCGTCAAACGTAAATATTAAGCTTGTGCTAAGCCTTTTTTGCACAGGAATTATAATATAAAAGGGAGCGCCGCTGTGCGGCTGTTAATATGGTAAAAGTAGTAAATGTATGTTTTCAAACAGGCGGTAAAGTGTACTTTTTTTCTCCGGGCAATTGCACCGTAAAAAAGGACGATTACGTTGTTGTTGAAACAGCAAGAGGTGTTGAGTGCGGCAGAATTACGCAGGGTGCACATGACGTGCCTGACTCGGCTATAACAGGCCAATTAAAGCCTTTGCTTAGAATTGCCGACGACGTTGATGTTAGGCGCATGAAACAAAACAGACAAGACGAGAATAAGGCATTTAAGCAGTGCGAAGAGCGCATTGAAAAACACGGCCTTGGCATGAAATTAATTAGCGCCGAGTACACGCTAGACAGAAGTAAGCTTT
>CAYJLZ010000107.1:6759-7445 GCA_964371265.1 uncultured Bacteroides sp.
TGATTTTAGAGAACTTGTAAAAGACCTTGCCGGTGTGTTTCATACAAGAATTGAACTGCGCCAAATTGGCGTTAGAGATGAGAGCAAAATGATTGGCGGGCTTGGAATTTGCGGCAGGCCGTTTTGTTGCAGTAATTTTTTAAAAGACTTTCAGCCTGTAAGCATTAAAATGGCAAAATTACAAGGGCTTTCGTTAAACCCGGCTAAAATTAGCGGCTCGTGCGGGCGCTTAATGTGCTGCCTTGCATACGAGCAACCTGCGTACGAGTACCTTAGCAAAATTACACCCGGCCTTGGCAGTGTTGTTAAAACGCCCGAGGGGCTGGGCACTGTTACCGAGGTTAACCTTGCAGGGCGCAATTTACGTGTAAGGCTAGAAAACTCTCCCGAGATGCAGCGTTATTTTAAGTGCGATGATTGCCAATATATACGCGGTGGCAAAATGTCTAACGAAACATATATTTCCCCTTTTCAAACAAGGTACGCAAGTAAGGAGATGCAGTATGTATTTTCGGCCGATAACAAGTTTAAAACGTGGCGCAAGCTTTGGATATCGCTTGCAAAGGCTGAACAGGCAAACGGCATTGACATTACAAACCAGCAAATTGCACAGCTTGAAAAGTATAAGGACGACATAAACTACGATGTAGCAACTCAGCGCGAAAAAGAGTGCCGCCACGATGTTA
>CAYJLZ010000108.1:0-741 GCA_964371265.1 uncultured Bacteroides sp.
CGTTCTACACAGGTAAACAAAAACTTGTGGATACAGGCGGACGTGTTGACCGTTTTAACAAACGTTTTAATATGGATAACAAGTAAACAATTTGCACAATTAACAAGGACGGTTATGCCGTCCTTTGTTTTTGTTGTGCAACAAAATAATAACACTTAAAAAGGTGTGCGAATATGAAAGATTATAAAATTATAAGCGGTATATCGAACTTTACTTTAACAGAGAAAAAGAGCGAGTTTATATCTGTGGCAAGCTTTGCCGATACACAAAAAGCTGCATCCGATTTTATTAACAAGGTAAAAGCACAGCATAAAGCAGCTGCGCATAACGTATTCGCATACATTTTAAATAATCCCACTTACGAAAAATTTTCCGATGACGGTGAACCGGCAAAAACAGCGGGTTTGCCAACTTTAGACATTATAAGACACTTTGAGCTAGTAAACTGTATAGTTGTAACTACAAGATATTTTGGTGGAACACTGCTTGGCACAGGTGGGCTTGTAAGGGCGTACTCTCAAAGTGCAAAGGGTGCGCTTGAAAATGCAAAAATTGTAACAGTAAAAGTTGTTGTAAATGGCATTATTACTGTTGAGTACGCATTATATGAACAAGTTGTGCGCATATTGGAACAGGATAAAGCTAAAATAGGCGAGGCTGTTTTTGAGGAAAATGTAAAAATACCGTTTACAGTATTGCAAAGTGATGCACAAGTGCTTAGCAATAACCTACAACAACTAT
>CAYJLZ010000108.1:751-7440 GCA_964371265.1 uncultured Bacteroides sp.
TGCAAAGGTTGCGCAAATATTAAAATAGGCGAGCCTTATAATGCGCCCTTTTAAGTATTAAACTGCAATTTTTAAAATAAAAATGAAAAAATTTGATTTTTATAAAGGATTTTTGCATTTTAAGTCGTATATATTAATAACGGAAAAATTATTTTGGTAAAATGTGCAGTTTGCCGTATTGTTAAAGTGTAGGCAAATAAAAAGGGGCATTTATATGATGTACGAAAGTATAAGGCAGAGAATTGAAAAGCAAGAACATATTATTTTGTGCAAAAGTGCAACTTTTAGCGACGAGAGCATAGGGCGAGATGTTAGCGAAAAGCCGTGCAATATACGCACGTGTTTTCAGCGTGATAGGGACAGGATAATACATTGCGAGGCGTTTAGAAGGCTAAAACAAAAAACACAGGTTTTTTTGTCTCCCGACGACGACCACTACCGAACACGCCTTACGCATACGCTTGAGGTAAGTCAAATTGCACGCACAATGGCAAGGGCACTTGAGTTAAACGAAGATTTGACAGAGGCAATAGCCCTTGGCCACGACCTTGGACATACGCCTTTTGGCCATGCGGGAGAAAGAGCGCTTAACAGCCTTAACCCAAACGGGTTTAAACACTATTTGCAAAGTGTAAGAGTTGTTGAAAAACTTGAAAAGCAAGGCATGGGTTTAAACCTTTGCGCCGAGGTGAGGGACGGCATAGGCACGCATTCGTCTAAAAGTAGTTTTGCAAAAACAAAAGAGGGTATACTTGTGCGGTATGCCGATAAAATTGCGTACATGAACCACGATATTGAGGATGCAATAAGCGCCGGTGTATTATCGGCAAACGATATACCAAAACAAGTTGTGCAAACATTGGGCGATACAAAATCGGCAAGGATAACAAGCCTGATTGAAGATATAGTGCATAATTCTGCAGGAAAGCCTATACAGATGTCGCAAGAGATAAGCGAGGCATATAATCTTTTGCATAAATTTATGTACAGTACCGTGTACGTGGACAAGGTGGCAAAAAGAGAAGAAAAAAAGGTAGACGCGTTAATTACAATGCTGTACGAGTACTTTATAAATAAACCCGAAAATATGCCGATTTTTTACAGAAATATAATTGACGAAAGTGGCAAAGACAGGGCAGTTACAGATTATATATCGGGCATGAGCGATGCATATGCTGTTAAGGTTTTTGATGCTTTATACATACCAAAAAACTGGCGTGTTACTTTGCCTGAGGATGAGTAAAAACAACTATTTTTATATAAAGGATTAACGTATGATTCCACACGAATACATAACACAGCTTGTGCAAAATAGCGATATTGTAGACGTTGTTCAAAGCTATGTACAATTGCGGCATAAAGGGCGAACGTACATGGGGCTTTGTCCGTTTCACAACGAAAAAACACCGTCGTTTGTTGTGTATCCTGAAACACAGTCGTTTTATTGTTTTGGTTGCGGTGCCGGTGGAGAGGTTATTACATTTATAAAGCGAATAACAAATGTAGAGTATGTAGAGGCCGTTAAAACGCTTGCTCAGCGCCTTGGTATGCCACTGCCAAACGAGGACGATAAGGCAGGAAAGCACAGGTTGAGATTATTGTCGGTAAACAAAGACGCCGCAAGGTTTTTTTACAAATGCATGAATGGAGATAGCCAAAATGCAAGAAAAATTAGGGCATATTGGCGCAACAGGCATCTTTCGGACGCAACAATTAGAAAGTTTGGCCTTGGGTATGCGCCCGATAGCTTTAGCGATACATCGAACTATTTAAAAAAACTTGGATACACTGAAAAAGAACTTATAGACGCGGGCATTATGCGAAGAAACGACAACGGCAATACATACGACTTTTTTAGGCATCGTGCAATGATACCTATTTTTGATGTTAGGGGCAACGTAATTGCCTTTAGCGGCAGAAAAATTGACGAGGACAAGCCCGGAGGCAAATACATAAACAGCCCCGAAACAATATTGTATAAAAAAAGCAAAACGCTCTTTGCGCTAAATATTGCAAAAAAAAGTGCAAACCATAAGTATATATTGTGCGAGGGAAATATGGATGCAATAGCACTTCACCAAGCAGGATTTACAACTGCCGTAGCTGGGTGCGGAACATCACTTACTCACGAGCACGTTAGAATATTGTCCGACTACGCAAACGAAGTTGTTATTTGTTTTGACAGCGACGAGGCAGGCCAAAAGGCAACTACAAAAGCAATAAATTTATTTGCAAACTCGCCCGTTAAAGTATCGGTATTAAATGTGCAAAATGCAAAAGACCCCGATGAGTACATTGCAAAGTTTGGGAAAGAAAAATTTGAAATGCTTCTTAACGGATCGGACAACGCAATAGAGTACACAATGTTAAAGGCGAGGCAAAAGTACGATATAGCACAAGACGATGGGAGAGTGGCGTACCTTAAAGAGGCAAGCAATATTTTAGCAGGGGCAATTTCGCCCATAGAGCGCGACGTGTACGCAGGTAGGCTTAGCGAGGAGACTAATGTTTCAAAGCAATCGGTGCTAACGCAAATAAACTCGGCAGTAAAAACTAAAATAAGGCGAGAAAAAAAGCAAAAAGAGAAAAACCTTTTAAACGAGGGCATGAGTGTAAATATAAGTAATTTGAAGTATGGCGAAAACGAAAAATCATTGGGAGTTGTTTTTGCCGAACAACAACTTATGGGAGCTATTTTAAAAAATCCGCATTATTTAAGGTTGGTATCGGAAAAAATTATGCCCGATGAATTTATAAGCACTGAAATGGCCGCTGCATACAATGCTATTTTACAAAGCGAGGCAAGCCACGTAGACTTTGCGCTATTAAGTGAAGAACTACCTGAAAATATAATTAGCCTATTAAGTAAAATATTGGCGCAAAATTACGATGTAGAAATTGATGAGCGAGATATAAATTTATATATACAGCGCATACAGCAAAATAGCTTACAAAGCGAAATGAAAGGCGACAAATCGGTTGATGAGCTGGCAAAATACGTAGATTTACTTAAAGACAAAAAAACATAAACGGTATAAGGAGTAAACATAATGGGAGATAACAAAAAACTTGCAATACAAAATTTAATAGAAAACGGAAAGCGCAACGGTAAAGTTACAACAAAGGAGATTAACGATGCCCTAGAGGAAGTTGGTTTTGAAGTTGAACTTGTGGATAGACTATACGAAATGCTTGAAACAAACAACATTGAAATTAGCGATGAAACAGAGCCGGATGGTGAGGAATTTACTCTTACCGAGGAAAATGTGGACGTATTGCAGTCGGCATTGAGCGCCGAGGGTGTTAATATAGACGACCCCGTTAAAGTGTACTTAAAGGAAATTGGAAGAGTACCGCTGCTCTCTACCGAGGAAGAAGTGAGCCTTGCTATTACAATTCAGGGCGGTGGTGATGACGGAGATAGGGCAAAACAGCGCCTATCCGAGGCGAACTTGCGTCTTGTTGTATCTATTGCAAAAAGGTATGTTGGCAGAGGCATGCAGTTTTTAGATTTAATACAAGAGGGAAATTTGGGCCTTATTAAAGCGGTTGAAAAATTTGACCACACAAAAGGATTTAAGTTTTCAACATACGCTACATGGTGGATAAGACAGGCGATAACTCGTGCAATTGCCGACCAAGCAAGAACGATAAGAATACCTGTGCACATGGTGGAAACAATTAACAAAGTTAAAAAAATATCCAGCCAGCTATTGCATAGAAACGGCCACGAACCCACAGCAGACGAAATTGCCGAAGAGCTTGAAATGCCGGTAGACAGAGTGCGCGAGATAATGCGTGTAGCGCAAGAACCCGTGAGCCTTGAAACACCTATAGGCGAAGAAGAAGATAGCCACCTTGGAGATTTTATACCAGACGAAGATGCGCCTGTGCCTGCCGAGGCTGCAAGCCATACGCTACTTAAAGAGCAACTATCGGGTGTGCTGAAAAGCCTAACACCAAGGGAAGAAAAAGTATTGCGCCTGCGCTTTGGCCTTGAGGACGGACGCCCAAGAACACTTGAAGAAGTTGGAAAAGAATTTGATGTTACCCGTGAGCGCATACGCCAAATAGAAGCAAAAGCACTGCGCAAACTGCGCCACCCAAGCCGCAGCAAAAAATTGAGGGACTTTTTGGATTAACGTGTATACATTTTTTAAAATTGTTATTTTACAGGTTTTCGAAATAAGGAGTAAGAACATGAAAAAAGTAATGTTGATACTAACTTGTTCGTTTTTTTTAGTTTTTTCAGCGTGTACTGCGAGCTCTGTGCCGGAAAAAACTAACAGTGAAAACTCGCAGCAAACTTCACAAGCATATTCAAATCAGCCGTCTGTTACAATTGCCGGTGAATATATGCTGCCAAGAAGTGAGCCTCAAACGTATAATTATCCTGCTGAAATAGAAATAAATTCTTATAATTATAAGGTAGAATTAAAACCTGTAAATCAAATAATTCAAAGGGAGTTTGTATATGCAGATGAAATTATGCAGTATACTCCACAGTGGATTTTAATTGATACAGATGATATAAAAATTAAAGATTTTTCAAGCGATGCTGTATTGAGCGAAGATAATACCTTATACAAAATTGATTGGAGCATGGAAGAACCAGAGCTAATTGATATTGCAAAAAATGTAAAAGGTACTGTTGAAAATTTGGTTTTTCATAAGCAATTTGCAAATAATGTATATATATTGGAAGACAATTCGGTTTATGGCATAGAAAGGTTAACCGATGAAACTACGATGACTGTTATGCCAAACAACCATGATTTTACAAAAATAGTTTCAAATTATCTTTATCTCAACTCAAGTGGAGAATTGTTAAGCTTAAATGATTATGATTTTTCAATAGTTGAAAAAAATGCTGTCGATGGTGATGCAAGAGTAGTTTTATCTGATGTTGAAACTGCCATGAGCGGTATAAACAGTACATATGCCTTAACAAATTCGGGAGAGTTGCACCTTTTAAATTACGATGGAACATTTGCAGAACTTATAAGCCGCAATGTTAAAAAAATTGAAATGATAAACACATATGAAGAGTATGCAAATAACTCGTGTTATTACTTAACGAAAAGCGGAACTGTAGGCTGTGTAGAGGAGTATACAGACGATTATGAAGATACAAATAATGTATTAGGTAAAGGCGTTGCAGATATAAGGGTTACACCTTGGTTTAATAGCGGATATAATAATGAATTTTACCAAGTTGAAGGCCTTGTGCAAATGGACGATAAAAATATATACAATTTAAATAAGCAGGGCAAAATTGGCATTAAATTTAACCTTGATGTTCCCATTGAAAATGTTTATCTTGGCATGGTTCGATTTTATTCGTCTGCTGAAGGTGACTCGGAATTTGGTAGCCCTATTTTAATAAAAATAGATGACGGAAAGCTCTATTATTCAGTATTTAAAAAAGACATTAGAAGGTTGTGGGAATCGAGCTATCAAATAAACTTGGTAAATGAGCTTATAGAGCTAACATCGGGCGTTACTTGGTTTGATGGCAAAGAACACGAAATTGAAATTATGCCAGCACAAGGCGAAAGAGATGAAGTTGTAGATTATTATATAAAAGTTAGAGTTAAAATTGTAGACATAGCGACAAACGAAGAAAAAATATATACTGTGCTTCAAATAGTAGAAAGTGGTGACTGTTTAGAAATGCAAATGATGGAGATTGATGAAGAGGGGACAGTATACACACATATAGTAATGATGCGTTATGGTGAAAAGGGCGATGGAATGATAGAGATAAAATTAGGTGTAAATGAACCTTATAGGCAATACACATTTAAAACATAAAGCGAGAATTTGTTAGAATACAAAGTTTTTTACTTAAGTTCAACAAAACAGGTTGAATTATTTTAAGAGGGTGATAAATTGCACATTACACAGGAATCGGACAATGCCGTGCGCATTATATACTGCCTTGCAAGTGAAAATAAGCGCAAAGATGCAAAAACCATAAGCGGTGAAGTTTGTGTTTCGCTTAGGTTTTCGCTAAAAATACTTGGTAAACTTGTTGCAAGTGGGCTTGTTAACAGCTATAAAGGCAACTGTGGAGGCTACGAACTTGCACGTGCCCCAAAAGATATTACATTGCTCGATGTTATCACATCTGTTGAGGGGCCATACAAACTTGCAAAGTGCGTGGGCGAAAACTGCGGCGAGTTGTGCAGCTCGGGAAATAGCAGCGAGTGCGTTTTTCGAGATGTTTTCGGTGAAATAAGCGATGATATAAACACTAAAATGGCAGCAATTTCGTTTGAGGATATGCTTAAAAAATCTGACGAATACATGCGATAAAAGCTTTCAATAACTATACACGTTGCCTAGTGTACCATGAACGGTAAAAACGTGTTATTTAAATGGAAAATAAAATAAATTACAAAAAAACTACATAAAATTTCCCAATTGTATTGACAAGTATAAAAAAAAGTAGTATTATTTTACAATGTATCAATATGGCCAAACGCGCCTTTTTGAGCAAAACTAACACAATTTTTTTGTGCAGGTTGCGATAAAAGGGGTGCGTTTTTCTGTTGTTTTTGTATTAGTATACAAGCCGTATAAAATAATGTATTATAAAGTTAGGAGTTGTTGTGTTTTATGGTGAAAGTCAAGCCCGTTCAGTGCGGAAAAACTGAGCGCATGAGTTTTTCTAAAATAAACGAAGT
>CAYJLZ010000109.1:0-7420 GCA_964371265.1 uncultured Bacteroides sp.
AAATAAGTTTAGTTTTCATATTATCCTTCTCCTTTACATACAGTGAATAGTGTAACACGTAGCAAATATATTGTCAAAGTATTATTTAATAATATAGTTTTGAATGGAGCTTTTTATGTTTTTGTATATAAACAAAATTTTACATAACTTTGTTTGGGGCCCGGGAATGCTGTTTTTCTTTTGCGGTTGCGGCATTTATTTAACGTTGCGCACAAAGTTTTTTCAAATAACTAAATTTAAAATTTGGGTTAAATACACAATAGGCTCGCTTTTTGTTAAAGGTACACCAAGTAAAATAACAGACAATAACAGTATTAGTGCTTTTCAAACATTTACAGCAGCCCTTGCAGGCACACTGGGCACAGGTAATATTGTAGGCGTTGCAACAGCTCTTGCTGCTGGCGGTCCGGGTTCAATTTTTTGGATGTGGGTATCGGCAATATTTGGTATGATGACAGGGTACGGTGAGAATGTACTTGGCTTTTTGTATAGGCGAAAAAACAAGCAAGGTGCATGGCAGGGTGGGCCTATGTACTATTTGCAGTATGGCTTAAATGCTAAGTGGCTTGCCGTAATTTTTGCGCTTTTTGCCACACTTGCCAGCATTGGCATGGGCAACATGACCCAAACAAACAGCATTGCCAACGCCTTAAACAGCAGTTTTAAAGTACCACCGCTGTTCACAGGTATTGTTGTAGGCATTTTGCTGTCGCTCGTGGCTTGTGGCGGCATTAAGCGCATTGGCCGTGTTACCGAAAAGCTAATACCAACAATGGCAATTTTGTATATTTTAGGTTGTATAGTAATTTTAATTAAATTCAACTCTAATGTTCCGGTTGCTATTACTCAAATATTTAAAAGTGCTTTTAATTTTAAAAGCGCAGTAGGCGGTATTGGCGGTTACAGTATACTGCAAGCTATGAGGTACGGCGTTTCAAGAGGTGTTTTTTCAAACGAGGCCGGCCTTGGAAGTAGTGTTTTAATTCATACCTCGGGTAACATTAAAAGTGCACCTGAACAAGGCATGTGGAGTATTTGTGAGATTTTTGTTGACACCATAGTTATGTGTACACTAACAGCACTTACAATACTTAGCACCGGAGCCTTTGATATGGGATACGACGGTGCAGCACTTGTAGTAAATGCATTTGAACTTGGCCTTGGCGGTATTGGCAGCCTTTTTTTAACCATAGCAATAACACTTTTTGCATTTTCAACTTTACTTAGTTGGAGTTACAATGGCAAACTTGCATTTGAGTACCTGTTTGGTTATAAGCTAAAACACTTATATACTATTATATTTGTTTTTGCTGTGCCGTTTGGGTGCGTAATGCACCTTGATATTGTGTGGAGTTTAAGCGACACTTGCAACGGTTTAATGGCTATACCAAATTTAATAGGCGTTATATTGCTTAGCGACAAAATATTTAAGTGTACAAAGGATTTATTAATTAAAAACAGTAATAAATAGTTTTTTGTATTTTATAGCTTTTTGCACAATCATTTTGATATTTTCAACCAAAATTTTATTAATAATGTATAGTATAAAATAGCGAAAAAGTATTTACAAATCAATCTTAATGATATATAATACTAACAAGGACTAAATTTAGATAGAGCAAAAATTTAACATTAGGAGGTTTATTATGAGAAGTATAGCTAAATTAGATTTACAATACGCACACAGATTTTATGGGTTTAAGGGCGAGGCACAATATTTACACGGGCACACCGGTATATTAACAATAGAAGTAGAAGATACAGTAAATGACGGCGTAAACATGGTATTTCCATGTAATGAAATTCAAAAAACAGCGTGGGACTTACTTAAAAACTTTGACCATGCACTTATTTTAAGGCACGATGACCCTTTGCTACCTGCAATACTTAAAGTTTATGAGGAAACAGGAGTTAAAGACGGTACACCGCAAAATACAATGAAAGGCGAGGCTTTTAAAACCGAGCTTGCAACAGCATATCCCGACTGCAGGCTTGTTGTAACAAAAGAAACAATGACTGTTGAAGGCATGATAAAAATAGTTTACGATTTATTGAAAGATAAGCTAAACATTGTAAAACTAACCTTTACAAGCGGAGTTAACGCTGCAAGCGCAGATTTTGAAACTAAAAATAATATAGACCGCTGCCCTCTTTGTGGAATAGCATTAAATAAGGATGGCGTATGCGAGAAATGTGGATACAGAAAATAAAATAATATTAGTTGTAGTGATTTGCAACATAAAATTAAAAAGCACTCGATACTTATGGATATCGGGTGCTTTTGTATTATAGTATTAATAGGCAAGCATTTTTGTGAACAATTACAAAACTTTTGCCAACGCTTTTTGCAAAGCTACTTTGTAAGCAGCCGGGTTATGTGTTGTATATACAATAATAAACTTAAATAATTATTCTTCGTATCCGTTTGGGTTTTTGCTCTGCCAGTTCCAGCTAGACTTGCACATTTCGTCCAAACCGAATTTTGCACTCCAGCCCAGTTCTTTTAGTGCTTTTTCGGGGTTTGCATAGCATTGTGCTATATCTCCTGGTCTTCGCGGGTCAATAACGTAAGCCAGCTGTTTATTGCATGCCTCACCAAAAGATTTAATCACTTCAAGCACGCTATATCCCCTGCCTGTACCTAAATTACATATAAACAGCCCGCAATCTTCGTTCAGTTTTTTTAACGCACAAACATGCCCTACCGCAAGGTCAACCACATGTATGTAATCCCTTACTCCTGTGCCGTCAGGTGTATTATAATCATCTCCAAAAACGTGCACCTCTTTTAATTTACCCACAGCCACTTTTGCTATGTATGGCACTAAATTGTTTGGTATTCCGTTCGGGTCTTCGCCTATAAGTCCGCTCTCGTGTGCACCTATTGGATTAAAGTACCTAAGCAAGGCAACGTTAAAGCTGCTGTCGGCATGACAAAGGTCGGTTAAAATACGCTCCGAAAAAAGCTTTGTCGCCCCATACGGGCTTGTTGCCGACAGTGGAAAATCTTCTGTTATAGGCACTGTTGCAGGGTCGCCATACACCGTTGCCGACGATGAAAACACCATGTTCTTCACACCGTTCTTTTTCATGCATTTTATTACCGTAATCAAACTTTGCAAATTATTGTCGTAGTACTCAATTGGTATAGATACACTCTCTCCAACAGCTTTAAGCGCCGCAAAATGAATTACCGCCTCTATATCCTTGTTGTCTGTAAACAACTTATCGGTTTTTTCTAAATCGCATAAATTTATATCATAAAAACCAATTTTTTCACCTGTAATTTGTTCTACCCTTGCAATTGCTGTTTTGCCGCTGTTTACAAGGTTGTCGGCAACAATTACCTTGTGCCCTGCCTTTATTAGCTCTACACAAGTGTGTGTGCCTATATATCCTGCTCCTCCACATACTAGTACTGTCATAATTTATATCCCTTTCCGCTTTCGCTTAAACATTTAACTTTTATGTTTTAAAAGTTATTTTATTTTTTAAACCCTCTTTTTCATGCTACTTTTTGTTACTTGTTTTTTTATCTTTTAAAGTTTTACTGTTTAAAAGCGCTGTTTTTAAATATTTACCTGTATAAGATTTTTTATTTTGTGCAACTTGTTCGGGCGTACCGGTTGCAATAATTTCTCCGCCTGCGTTTCCGCCCTCAGGTCCAAGGTCCACAATATAGTCGGCACACTTTATCAGCTCTAGGTTGTGCTCTATAACTATAACGGTGTTGCCCGCATTTACAAGTTTATTAAGCACCTTTACAAGTTTATGCACATCGGCTATGTGTAGGCCTGTTGTAGGCTCATCAAGGATGTAAACAGTTTGCCCTGTGTCTCTTTTTGCAAGTTCCAGTGCAAGTTTAACTCTTTGCGCCTCGCCACCCGACAGCGTTGTTGCGCTTTGTCCAAGTTTAATATATCCAAGGCCAACATCCAGCAGTGTTTTAAGTTTTCTGTGTATTTTTGGTATATTTTCAAAAAAGTCGCAAGATTCTTCCACTGTCATTGCAAGAACATCAGAAATACTCTTTTCTTTATATTTTACTTCTAGTGTTTCCCTATTATAGCGCGAGCCTTTACAAACATCACACGGCACATATATATCGGGCAAAAAGTGCATTTCTATTTTAATTGTGCCATCGCCCTCGCATGCCTCGCATCTGCCTCCCTTTACGTTAAAACTAAAGCGCCCTGTTAAATATCCCCTAATTTTAGCCGATTGTGTTTGGGCAAAAAGCGCCCTGATATCGGTAAAAACTCCGGTGTATGTTGCTGGATTTGAGCGCGGTGTGCGCCCTATTGGCGACTGGTCAATTCCTATAACCTTGTCTACAAATTCAAGGCCTTTCATATCTTCGTGTTTTCCGGGTTTTATTTTCGCTTTGTTTAAATCGGCAGCAAGCCTTTTGTACAAAATTTCGTTTATCAGCGACGATTTACCGCTTCCCGAAATGCCTGTAATACTCGTCATTATACCAAGTGGAATTTTAACGTTTACATTTTTTAAATTGTTCTGTGTTGCGCCAATTATTTCTATATATTGCCCCTTACCCTCTCGCCTTTGCTCGGGCAGTTTAATTTGAGCTTTGCCGCTTAAATATTGCCCTGTAATACTTTTTGGTTCGTTGCAAATATCCTCAATTGTTCCCTGCGCCACAATTTCTCCACCGTGAACACCTGCCCCCGGGCCAATATCTACTATATGGTCGGCCGCATACATTGTGTCCTCGTCGTGTTCTACAACTATAAGTGTATTTCCTAAATCTCTTAATCGTTTAAGTGTAGCTATTAATTTTTCGTTGTCCCTTTGGTGCAGGCCTATGCTCGGCTCGTCAAGCACGTACAAAACGCCCACAAGCGCACTACCTATTTGCGTTGCAAGCCTAATGCGCTGGCTCTCTCCACCCGATAGTGTAGATGCGTTTCTTGACAATGTTAAATAATCAAGTCCTACGCTCTGCAAAAAACCCATTCTCTCGTTAATTTCTTTTAAAATTCCCTGGGCAATCATTTTATCTCTGTCTGAAAGCTTTAGTTGTTTGTTTATAAATTCAAGAGCACCACGCACACTCATTTGTGTAAAGTCGCTAATGTTAATGTCGCCAACGGTAACTGCAAGGCTTGTTTTTTTAAGCCTTGCGCCCTTGCAGTCGGGACACTCTATGCTAGTCATCACACTTTGAATTTCCTCTTTCATCCACTCGCTACTTGTTTCTCTAAATCTGCGTTCTAAGTTATTGGCAACACCCTCAAATTCGCTTGTATACTCGGCATATCCCCTGTTGCTCTCACGCACCATTTTAAGCTTTTTGCCATTTGTTCCGTACAAAATAGCGTTAACCGCCTCGGGCGATAATTTTTTTATGGGTTCATCAAGAGAAAACTTATACAGTTTTGATAGTCCTTTATAATACATCTCGCTAATAGAGCCCTCGGCGTAATACCAGCCACTTGCCCTTATCGCACCCTCTCTTATTGTGAGGTTTTTATTTGGTATTATAAGTGCAGGATCTACCTGCATAAAAGTACCAAGTCCCGTACATCTCTCGCAGGCGCCAAACGGGTTGTTAAACGAGAACATCCTCGGCGCCAGTTCTTCTATGCTAACGCCGTGGTCGGGGCATGCATAACTTTGGCTAAATTTTAACTCTTCGCCATCTATAACATCAATATTAACAAGTCCGCCCGATAAATTAATAGCTGTTTCAATACTGTCGGTTAACCTTGCCTGTATATCGCTGTTCATTACAAGGCGGTCAACCACAATGTCTACGCTATGTTTTTTATTTTTGTCAAGTTCAATTTCTTCGTCAAGTTCGTACAAACTGCCGTCAATTCTCGCACGGGCAAATCCACCTTTTCTTGCTGCTAAAAGTTCTTTTTGCTGTGTGCCTTTTCTTCCCCTTACAACTGGCGCAAGTACCTGAAAGCGCGTTCCCTCTTCCAGTTTTAAAATTTCATCTACCATTTGGTCTACCGTTTGCTGGCTTATAACTCTGTTGCAAACAGGGCAGTGCGGCACTCCAATTCTTGCGTACATAAGGCGCAAGTAGTCGTATATCTCTGTTACTGTGCCAACTGTTGAGCGAGGATTTCTACTTGTTGTTTTTTGGTCTATGGAAATAGCAGGAGAAAGGCCTTGTATGTCGTCTACATCGGGTTTTTCCATTTGCCCCAAAAACTGGCGAGCGTAGCTTGACAAACTCTCCATATATCTGCGCTGACCATCGGCATATATGGTATCAAACGCAAGGCTTGATTTTCCACTGCCCGAAAGGCCTGTCATTACAATAAATTTATCTCTGGGCAGGGTTATGTTTACGTTTTTAAGGTTGTGTTCTCTTGCACCTTTTATTACAATTTTATCGTGGCTCAAAGTTTTGTTTTCCTTTCCAATTGTTTGCGAAGTTTTTCAATTCTATCTCTTAAATATGCGGCATGTTCAAACTCCAGTATTTTTGCCGCCTCTTTCATCTCTCTGGTAAGCTGACTAATCTTCATTTCAATTTCGGCTTTACTCAATCGTTTTTTCGTGTCGTTTTTGGCATCTTCCTTGCTTGTAATTTCCAGCACGCTCTCATCTCGCAAGTCTTTAACAATGCTCTTTGGCACAATTCCATGCTCTTCATTATATGCTTTTTGTATGCCTCTCCTTCTGTCTGTCTCTACAATCGCACGCTCCATTGACGGCGTAACGCTATCGGCATACATAATAACAACGCCGTTTTCATTTCTCGCCGCCCTACCTATTGTTTGAATAAGGCTCGTTTCACTGCGCAGAAAACCCTCTTTATCTGCGTCTAATATAGCCACAAGCGAAACCTCGGGCAAATCCAGTCCCTCTCTAAGCAAGTTTATGCCCACAACTACCGTTATATCGCCTTTTCGCAAATCTCTAAGCAGTTCAACTCGCTCAAAAGTATCAACTTCGTGGTGCATATATTTTACTTTAACTCCGTGCTCTGCCAAATAGTCGGTCAAGTCCTCTGCCATTTTTTTTGTTAGGGTTGTTACAAGTACTCTCTCGTTTTTTTCCACCCTAGTATTTATTTCCGACAGTAAATCCTCAATTTGTCCTTCTACTGGTTTTACTATTATAATAGGATCAATAAGGCCGGTTGGGCGTATTACCTGCTCAGCTATTTTTTCGCTGTGCTGTTTTTCGTAAGGCCCCGGTGTTGCCGACACAAACACAACTTGTTTCCACTTATTTTCAACTTCGTCAAATCGCAGTGGCCTGTTATCAAAAGCAGAGGGCAGCCTAAAGCCAAAATTTACAAGGCTTTCTTTTCTTGCTCTGTCGCCACCGTACATTGCCCTTAGTTGCGGCAACATAACGTGGCTTTCATCTACAAACAAAATAAAATCATCGGGAAAGTAATCCAGAAGAGTAGACGGAGTCGAACCCGGCTCACGGC
>CAYJLZ010000110.1:0-241 GCA_964371265.1 uncultured Bacteroides sp.
ACCATATTACAGGCGACGCAAACGAAGTTAAAAAATACATGAACGAGTTAAGTGAAAAGGGAAGTTATACGGTAACGCCTGATGTGCTTAATAAAATTAATAGTGTATTTGAGGCGGGGATGGCAGACGATGAAAAAACCAGCGCCACAATTAAAAAGTACGCAAAGCAAAGCAACTATGTAATGGACACTCATACAGCAGTGGCGTTTTATGTTGCCGACAATTTACTAAGTTGCAATAC
>CAYJLZ010000110.1:251-7414 GCA_964371265.1 uncultured Bacteroides sp.
TGTCTACCGCAAGCCCGTACAAGTTCCCGCACGATGTATTAGCGGCGCTTGAGCAACCTATACAGAAAAACATAAATGCAACGCTTGAACAGTTGCATAAAATAAGCAACTTACCAATACCCGAAAGCCTATTAAATCTTACAAGCAGTGAAGTTATTTTTGATAAAACAATAGATTCAAAAGACATTGAGGATATTGCGTTAAGTTTATAGCTTGTTTAAAACATAAACTGCTGCTTTTATGCAGCGGTTTATGTTTTGTAAAGTAGCACATATTTTAATACCGCTATTTTGCAGCAGCTTATAAGCCATGCTATCCAAAAAATTTAAAATGTGACAAGCTAATTAATTGAAAACAGGTGAGAAAATGGCGAAAGATAAAATAAAAGTTATATATGTGTGTACAAACTGCGGAGAAGTTAGCAACAGGTGGCTTGGCAGATGTTTATCTTGCGGTGAATGGAACACAATGGTGGAGGATGCCATAAAAGAGCCTGCAAAAAAAACAATGCAAGCGGCAGTGGGCGCCATTGCAAACGGCACTTCGCTTACAAAGTCAACAAAACTTAGCAGTATAGATGTACTTGAAGACCACAGCAGAATTGCCACAAACATAGGCGAACTGGATAGAGTGCTTGGCGGTGGGGCTGTGCTTGGCAGCCTTGTGCTTATTGGAGGAGAACCCGGAGCCGGAAAAAGCACACTGCTTTTACAAATGTGCGCCGAAGTTAGCAAAACAAAAAGTGTGCTTTATGTTACCGGTGAAGAATCTGCGAGGCAAATTAAGCTTAGGGCAAACCGCCTTGGGGTTAAGGGCGATGGCATTGAAATTGCTGTGGAAGTTGACATAGATATAATATGTGCACTTATTACAAATACAAAGCCTGCACTTGTTGTTATTGATTCAATTCAAACCGTTTCGTCCAGCGACTTATCATCGGGGGTAGGAAGTGTATCTCAGGTTAAAGAGTGTACGGCAAGGCTGCAAAATATTGCAAAAAGCCTTGAAATACCTACATTTATTGTAGGACATGTTAACAAGGACGGTGCAATTGCAGGCCCAAAAGTTATGGAGCATATTGTGGATACAGTGCTGTACTTTGAGGGAGATAAAACTTTGCCGTACAGAGTGCTAAGGGCTGTAAAAAATAGGTATGGATCCACAAACGAAATTGGTATGTTCGATATGCTTAGTAGCGGACTTAAAGAAATTGAAAACCCATCGGGACTTTTGCTTGATGGCAGACCGGTAGGTGTTAGCGGTAACTGCGTTACATGCGCTATGGAGGGATTGCGCCCTGTTTTATCGGAAACGCAGGCTTTGGTTACAAAATCGGGTTTTGGCACACCAAGGCGTGCATCGTCGGGCTTTGATTATAGCCGAATGAACCTACTTATTGCAGTACTTGAAAAGCGGGCAGGCTACTATTTAGGCAGTTTGGACGTTTATGTAAATATAGTTGGTGGGCTTGAATTTAACGAAACAGCGTGTGATTTATCTATTTGTTTGGCAATAGTTTCGGCACTTACCGATAAGGCTGTGCCGGGCGATTTAGTTGCATTTGGAGAGGTAGGCCTTGGCGGAGAAGTGCGAAGTGTTACAAACGTCGATTACAGAGTAAAAGAGGCTCAGCGCATGGGATTTAAACAAATTATAATGCCTAAACAAAATGCCGACAAGTTGCAAAAAAAGAACTACAACGGCATAGAATTGCTAGGTGTATCGAGCATTTCTACCGCAATTGCATTGTTGTAATAATATTTAGCGGAGGATAGCATTGGCAATCACGCTATTCAGTTATTTAAAGGTGTGCTGTTAAAAAACGGCATATGCCAATAAACTCAACTACAACGGAAATTATTCAAAACGATTTGTGCTGTACACAGAATGGAGATTAAAATGTCATACGGAAAAAAAGAAGTTGTACAATTACTTGCAAGTTTAAACATACCATATGAAAAAATAGAACATGCACCTGTATTTACAATGGAAGAAATGGCACAGCTAAAAATGGAAAAGCAAAGTTTAGTGGCAAAAAACCTTTTTGTGCGAGATGACAAAAAGCGAAACTATTATCTTATTTGTGTAAACGAGAAAAAAACGGTTAACCTGAAAGAAATGAGAACGAAAATAGGCTCAAAACCGCTTAGCTTTGCAAATGAAAACGACTTACAATTGAAGTTGAAACTACAAAAGGGTGCGGTATCACCTTTTGGTGTGCTAAACGACGAAGAGTGCAGAGTAAAGGTTATAATAGATGCATTTTTTAGTGGTGGCGAAATAGGTGTACACCCAAACGAAAACACAGCAACAGTATGGATTAAAACGCAAAATTTAATTGACGTTATAAAAAATCACGGCAATTTGGTAGAAATAGTTGAAGTTTAATTGTTATACAGCTAAAGGCTTATTAATTTTAAAAAAATTGCAAAAGCGCACCCAACAGGGTGCGCTTTTTTGAAAAAATTTCATATAATTATTTTACAAGCAAATACCAATACACATAATCAAGCTCTACATGCCCGCTTTCGTACACATCAAAGTCAATATAGTCAATAATAACCTTGTTGCCATCATCTAGTATCAGCTCCATGTTTTGATACGTGTTATTCTCCATGTCTTTATACAATTCATAAAATTGCATTAGTTCTTTGGTTAAATCGTAATAAAAATGTTCATCATCTGTTTTAAAGTCAATTATTCCATCGCTCTCGCTTCCTGTAGAGTCATACGTGTACATTTTGGTGTATCCGCTAAGCTCAATTCCGTCAACAGCACCTGTTCCGTAAAAAAACTTGTTGTAATCGTGATAATCATAATCGTCGTATTCTTCGTTTTTAATGCCGAAAGTGTCCTTGAAATTGTCCTGTGTGGCGTTTGTTATAAAATCAGACTTTTTGGCATCGCTGTACCTTAAATACATAAACGAACTCTCTAGTTTTTCAAAATCTGCCTGTGCAATGTCTATATCTTCAGCCGAACGCACACCATTGTTTTCATCGATTAAATCATATTTTTCAAGTACGTTAATAAATCTTGAGCTTTGTTCCATATACGGTACGTTAATTATATTTAGCGGAGTAAGCGTTACAATAAAAGCAATTATAGCGGTGCAGGCAAAAAACATTTTGTGGCTTTTATTAAATATAAATACAACAATTGCGCTTATACCCGCAGCAATAAATGCAAGCGATAAGTACCTTGTTTCGGTTAAACCATAGGCTTGAAAGCGCACCCAAATGCATATAATTTGCACTGTTATTATAGGTATTAAGGTGAAGGGCAAAATTCGAATGGCCATTCTAATTAATCTGTTTTTGCACTCCGGCAATAAAAGGCCAAAGTATACGCAAAACATAAGTGCAAAAGATGCAAACCAGTTTATAGTGCCGCTTGGAAGTTGCCATGTTATTAAAATTGTTAAACAGTAAATGTTTAATATAAAAATAAGAAGCAAGTAGATAGGCAAAAAAACAACACCGGAAAGTGTGTAAATTATACTCGAATGTTTTAGCTCGTCATCTTGTTTTGGTATGCCCGACAAAAGAAGTGTAACGCCGAGAACTTGCCAACAAAAATTAAACACACTGCCGTAAACACGGCTCTCGTTGTAGTAAAAAGAGGATAAAAAAAGTTCGTTAACAGCGGCGACACAAATGAAAATGCCGAGCATTATTATTGTTGATACAACAGTTGAAAAAACAGCTACTTTAACTATATGGCTAAACAAAAAATTGCTGTTTTGCGGTGTATAAAGCAAAAATATAGTTGAGCAAACAATAAAAAAGCAGTACCCCGCAATTGCCCACATTATATATTCAAAATTTTCATACGTATTGCTTTGAAAATAAAGCACAATTACTGCGCTTATAGCGCATGGTAAAATTATTTTTAATGCAGTAAGTGTTTTGCAAAGCTTTTCGGCCAAAACAACAGTAAAAACAGCCGTTAAAAGGCCGGGTATTAACTGTACAGAGTTGTATGAAACAAAAAAATCGTACACAGAGCTACCGTAAGTATTTGTTAAAGCAAGGTACAAACTGCCCAAAAATGACAGTGCAAACATAATAAAGCTGTGCGCAAACGCAATATAAAACCTGGCTATACTGCTGCGCAAACCAATAGTATATTTAATTAATTGCTGCTTTACTGAATTCATTATCGTATTAATAAAAATCACCTCTTAAATTAAATGTATGCCTTGTATACAGTTAAAATAATAGGTGTAACTATTTGTGTTTTATTTAAATGTGGTGTTTTACAAGCACTTGCAATAAAAATAATAAACGCTGTGCAAAACTTAATAGCAATAAAAATGTCTTGCAAGTAAACCTTAAGCCGGGTTCTGTATTAAACGACGATCTATCTCGAATGTATGTTGCCATACACCTCTAGCCGCCTCCAAAAGCGTGCAGGGTACACATTGCTTTTATACGGGCGTTGCTCCCGGTAGGGTTTACACGGCCGCCTAAGTTACCAAAGGCGCCGGTGCGCTCTTACCGCACCTTTCCACCATCGCCGCTATAAGCGGCAGTCTATTTCTGTTGCACTATCCCTGGGGTCACCCCCGGCTGCCGTTAGCAGTTACCGTTCCCTTATGGAGCCCGGACTTTCCTCACACTGCAAAAAACAGTGCGCCGCCGTATGTTTTACTTGCAAGACAGTTTAGTTTACCACACCTTTAATAAAACAGTCAAATAATATACACAATTATTTGTGAATATAATATCACATAAAAAATTGTTTGTCAACAAAAATATATTGTTTTTCGATATTTAATTGCTGTTTATCAGAATGTAGCATATAAATACTATTTTTTGAGGAAAGCAGAAAATAAAAATAAAAAATAAAATATTCTTTAAATGTATGTAAAAAGGCATATTATGTGTTGACAATATTGCAAATACGGTGTAAAATATATGTGCTGCGCCGTTTAGGCGTGTTTTGTCTTGCCGAAACAATGCGCAGTTTTAGGCGTAGTGCCTAAAAACAATATTTAAAATTTGTAAAGAAAGGAGAATATAATGCCAACATTTAATCAACTGGTTCGCAAAGGTCGTGAAGTATTGGTAAAAAAGAGCACAGCTCCTGCATTGCTTAAAGGGTATAACTCGAAGAAAAAAGCATATACAGACCAAAACTCGCCACAAAAGCGCGGTGTGTGTACGGCAGTTCGTACAATGACACCGAAAAAGCCAAACTCTGCTCTGCGTAAAGTTGCCCGTGTACGTCTTTCAAATGGTATCGAAGTTACTTCATATATACCCGGTATCGGTCATAACCTGCAAGAGCACAGCGTTGTTTTGATTAGAGGCGGCCGTGTTAAAGATTTGCCCGGTGTTCGTTACCACATTATTAGGGGTACGCTGGATACACAAGGTGTTGCAAATCGTGGTCAGGCTCGTTCAAAATACGGTGCAAAGCGTCCTAAGGCCGGTGCCAAGTAATTAAAAATTATCCACAATAAAATACTCGCCCTTAAAGGCTTTATATAAATAAACCTTTTAATGGCAGTACGGGAGTTTTTGTTACTTTCGAGTACCGATGATATCATTAATATGAAGGAGGGAAGAAAGATGCCAAGAAGAGGTAATATTGCAAAACGTGACGTTTTGGCAGATCCCGTTTATAATTCTAAAATGGTTACTCGTTTAATCAACAGCATTATGTACGACGGTAAAAAAGGCGTTGCGCAAAAAATTGTTTACGATGCATTTGACATTGTAAAAGAGAAAACAGGAAATGACCCGCTTGAGAGTTTTGAAAAAGCGCTTGAGAACATCATGCCTGTACTTGAAGTAAAAGCACGTCGTGTAGGTGGTTCAACATACCAAGTACCGATGGAAGTACGTCCGGATAGACGCGAAACACTTGGTCTTCGCTGGATGACACTTTATTCACGCAACCGCAATGAGCGCACAATGCGTGAGCGTTTGGCCGGCGAAATTATGGATGCATGCAACGGAACAGGTAACGCATGCAAAAAACGTGAAGATACACATAAAATGGCCGAGGCAAACAAAGCATTCGCACACTTTAGATATTAAGGAGAAAAAATATGCCAAGAGACGTTTCTCTGGAAATGACCAGAAACATCGGCATAATGGCTCACATAGACGCCGGCAAAACAACTACAACCGAGCGTATACTGTACTATACAGGTATAACGCACAAAATCGGCGAAGTTCACGACGGCGCAGCAACAATGGACTGGATGGAGCAAGAGCAGGAGAGGGGTATTACAATTACCTCTGCTGCTACCACTTGTTATTGGAGCCATTCCGATTTGCAAAACGACCCTGCAAAAGCTAAGAAATTAAGGCACAGGGTTAACATTATAGACACGCCCGGGCACGTTGACTTCACTGTTGAAGTTGAGCGTTCACTTCGTGTTCTTGATGGCAGCGTTACAGTAATGTGCGCAAAAGGCGGCGTTGAGCCGCAGTCTGAAACAGTTTGGCACCAGGCTAATAAATATCGTGTTCCCCGTATGATTTACGTTAATAAAATGGACATCATGGGTGCGGATTTTTACAGAGTTATGGGCATGGTTTTAGACAGACTTAAGGCAAACGCAATACCCATTCAGCTACCTATCGGAGCTGAAGAGCAATTTAAAGGTATTATAGATTTACTTGAAATGAAAGCAGACGTATATTATGACGATTTAGGCAAAGATGTACGTGTGGAAGAAATTCCTGAAGATCTTAAAGCGAAAGCTGAAGAATACAGAGAAAAGCTTGTAGAGGCTATTGCTGAAACAGACGAAGAAATTATGATGAAGTACCTTGAAGGCGAAGAAATACCTGTAAGCGAGCTTAAGGTGGCTTTGCGCAAGGCAACTATCGACAATAAAATTATTCCGGTAGTTTGCGGTACTTCTTACAAAAACAAAGGCGTGCAAAAAGTGCTTGATGCAATTATAGATTACATGCCGGCACCAACAGACATTGAAGACATTAAAGGCGTTAACCCCGATACAGAACAAGAGGAAACACGTCCGTCTGATGACAATGCGCCGTTTAGCTCGCTTGCATTTAAAATTGCAACCGACCCATTTGTAGGTAAACTTTGCTTCTTCCGCGTGTACTCGGGTACGGTTTCGGCCGGTTCAACCGTTTACAACAGCGTTAAAGACAACAGAGAGCGCATGGGCCGCATAC
>CAYJLZ010000111.1:0-2501 GCA_964371265.1 uncultured Bacteroides sp.
TTAGTTTATTTATCGGTAATCCCATTTGCTTTGCGTAATACCCTGCTAAAATATCTCCAAAATTGCCAGTTGGCACACAAAAATTAACGCTTTCACCGCTTTGCACTTTGCCGTTTTGCACAAGCTGGGCATACGCATAAAAATAGTACACAATTTGAGGCAACAACCTTCCAAGGTTAATGCTGTTTGCACTTGATAAGTGGCTGTTGCTACCATTTAACGCCTTTTCAATATCTGTGTTTGCAAAAACACGTTTTACGCCTGTTTGTGCATCGTCAAAATTTCCGTTCACGGCATAAACCTGTGCGTTATTCGCACTATGCGTAACCATTTGTAAGCGCTGAATTTCACTTGTTCCGTTGTTTGGGTAAAAAACAGCTATGCGAATTTTATCAAGGTTTTGGTACCCTGCAAGTGCAGCTTTACCGGTATCTCCCGATGTTGCCACAAGTATTTTTGTAACTCTTTCGTCCTTATTAATTTCTTTTGCTTGCACAAATAACTTTGGCATAATTTGCAGCGCATAGTCTTTAAAAGCGCATGTTGGGCCGTGCCAAAGTTCAAGCGCGTATTTATTACCGCAAACATAAGATAAATGCCCTGCTTTGCCATTAAAATTATCGTCGCTGTACACCTCATGCGTTGCTTTATATAAAAAATCCGCCGAAAAATCTGTTAAAAAAAGTTCTAATATTTTTTGTGCAGTTTTCGGATATGTAAGACCGTATATTTCTTCATAATTAAATTTAGGAAAATCCTTTGGAACAAAAAGACCACCCTCAGCAGAAATACCTTTTACAATGGCGGTGCTTGCGTTAACATTAGCGTTAACATCTCTGGTACTAACGTAATTCAAAATAATCTCCGTTCTGTGCAAAGCACAAGTAGTTTTAATTTTTTATTTAAAAACTTTAAATGACATCACAACTTTATATATGTGTATATACAATAATTATCAATTTAGTTATGCCTATATACATTTTAATATGCTTCAAATGCATTTTCAATTATGTTAATTGTTATTCGCCCTTTTATTTTCTCAATTTCCACAACATCAAACCTAACAAACGCCTGTGCATCTTTTATATATGCAAGGTAGCATTTTGCTGTTTTAATAATTTTTTGCTGTTTTGTAAAGGTTACAAATTCACGAGGTTTTGCTATGGCGTTTTCACTTCTCGCCTTAACTTCAGCAAAAACAAGAACATTGCCTTTTCTTGCAATTATGTCAATTTCTCCAAATCTAGACGTAAAATTCATTCGTTCTATTTTATAGCCGTGCTTTTCATAATACTGCGCCGCTGTAACTTCGGCTTGCCTGCCAAATTGTTTTGCATATTTTACACTATCGGCACTTGGCATTAAACTATACCTCGCTTTTTTAAAAAAGACTTTCTATAAAAGCTCTGTATTCCGTATTTTTCAATTTTTTCGTAGTGCATTTTTGTTGGGTATCCCTTATGTTTTTCGTACATATATTGTGGATACTGTTTTGCGAGTTCACACATAAAATTATCTCTTGTTACCTTTGCAAGCACTGAAGCTGCCGCAATACATGCGCTGTTCGCATCACCTTTTACAACAGCTTTGCACTGCATATTTAAATTAGGGCATTTATTTCCGTCAATAAGCGCTATATCCGTTTGAACTTTTAGCCCTTCTGCCGCTTGTTTCATGCCTAAAAGTGTTGCATTAAGTATGTTAATTTCATCAATTGTTTGTGCATCAATCATTACTATATTATAGCAAACAGCTCTTTGCACTATTTGCTTATAAAGGTTTTGTCTTTTTATCTCTGTCAATTTTTTCGAGTCGTTTAGGCCTTGTATTTCATCGCTGTAATTGAGCACAACTGCCGCAACACAAACAGGTCCACACAATGGGCCTCTTCCCGCCTCGTCAATTCCGCAAATTAATTTGCCGTTTTCAAAAAAAGTCTTGTCAAACTCATAAAGCTTGTTTGCGTCAATCATAAAATCGCCCCTTAATGCAAACTATTAATTGCTGAACATACTTAAAACTACTGCGGTATTTCAAGTGTTATACACCCAAGTTTTGCCCCTCTAAATTCATCGTTAAGCATTGTAGCAGCCCTTAATGTATCAACCACACCCCCGCTTTGTAACATGCCTCGTTTTTTGCCTATGGCACAAAGTAGGTCGTATCCGTCTAGTGCTAAAGCCTCGTTATTTAATTTATATCTTTCCAGTAATTTATCGGGATATATATTTTTTATTTCGTCCAATAACCCGCATGCAAGCGTTTCCACGTCCAATATATCGTCTTTTATACTGCCAATAAATGCTAAATTAACAGCTGTTGTGTTGTCTTCAAATTTTTTCCACAACACCCCAGGCATGTCAAGCAAATCAAAATTATCTACGCTTATCCACTGTTTTCCCCTTGTAACTCCGGGTTTATCTGCTGCCTTTGCCTTTACTTGCCCTGCAAAGCTGTTTATAAATGTACTTTTTCCCACGTTTGGTATACCTACAACCATA
>CAYJLZ010000111.1:2511-6170 GCA_964371265.1 uncultured Bacteroides sp.
TTCTTTATCTGCTAAATCTGCTTTGTTTAGCACATAAATTAGCTTTTTATTGTCTACGATTTTTAATATTTCAGGGTTAACGCTGCTATGGGGTATTCTTGCATCTAAAAGATGAATAACTGCATCTACATTTTTAATTTCAGCCTGCATAAGCCTAAGGGTTTTCATCATATGACCCGGAAACCAATGTATTTGGTAATGATTTACATTTTCTGTCAATTATTTCACCCGCTTTCATTTTTATTTCTATAATTCTAAAAATTGCTAAATAGCTTAAACTAAAAAAATTATAATTAATTAAAAGTTAGTTTACAGCTCCAAATTTGTTAAACGGAGAAATTCTAAAAAGCACCTTGCCAACTACATCCCTTTCGTCAATACAACCTATTTGTGCATTTCGGCTGTCGTTAGAGGCCTGGCGATTGTCACCCATTACAAAAATTTCACCCGTTGGTACGGTAAATGGATACACAGCGTCTCCCAAATACGTTGTTTTTTCCGATATATATGGCTCGCTTATTACAATGCCATTAACACTAACATCGCCTGTTTGCGCATTTATATCCACAACGTCTCCACCCTTTGCAATAACACGCTTAACAAGTGGGCTGCCAAAATCTATAAGAGAATTTGTTATAATAATATCTCCAACTTTTGGAGTGTAAGCAATTATTTGTACAAGTATTCTGTCGCCTCCGCTCAGCGTTGGTTCCATAGACGAACCTGATACATTTGAAAAGTTGAAAAAGAACATTAACAAAAGAAGTGTTATTACAAGTGTTACCACTACTATAGATTCAAACCATTCAAATATTTCGCTGTGTTTTGTGTTTTTCTCGGGCATTTTGCTCTCCGTTTCGTGTATAAACAAAAATTATAATGTCACCATACGCTGTACATTATATCATAAAAATAAAAAAGGGACAATATACATTGTCCCTTAAAGTTTCATTATCTAAGTTGTTGTTTAACTTTTGCGGCTTTACCTGTGCGACTTCTAAGGTAAAATAATTTTGCCCTGCGAACTTTACCTCTGCGAATAACATCAACCTTTTCAACGAAAGGCGAGTTAATTGGAAATACACGTTCTACGCCAACACCGTAAGATGTGCGCCTCACTGTAAATGTTTCGCTTACGCCGCCGTGTTTTTTAGCAATAACAGTGCCTTCAAAAGCCTGTATACGCTCACGCTCGCCCTCTTTAATACGTACAGATACTTTAACAGTATCTCCAACGTTAAATTCGGGTTTTTCTTTTTTTATCATGCCTTCAGTAATAATTTTAATTGCATCCATAAATAAACATCCTCCAATTTTTTTAAAGACATTCATACTCGGCTTTGCCGACAGAGGACTGCCCACTTAATGTTTTGCCATTAACCTCGCTGTTTGGCCAGCGGAATTATAGCGCTTAAGTATTTTACCATATTTATTAATATATTGCAAGTACTTATCAAACAATTTTAATATTTAAGGCGTTGCCGTATTGCTTTTTACATATTTAATATTATTTTCAGTTTAATAAACCGTTAAAACCTACCAAGTATTACTTTTAAATTAATGCTAATTTCCAATTAACTCGTGTGCATAATTAATCGTCAAGTAGTTTTTGTATCCATTTAACTGCATAGCCGTAAGTGTTGTTTTTCCGTTAATGTTAATGTTCGGCTTTTGTACATTTAATGGGTTTTGCTCATCAATATATTTATTTAACAGCCCTAAGTTAAATAAATGCAAAACATCTGCCTTTACATATTTTTCAAACTCTTTTAACTCCGATATATCCAAAACAAATTTTAAGCTACTGTCAGATAGCATTATTTTATCAAATTTTTCGTAATTTTCCATGCGCTGTTTTGCTACCTCTTTGTTTGCCGGGTATACGCATAGGCTTAGCGCCCTTTTTATATCAGGTTCGTATTTATTTGCTCTGTTTGCAATTTTTAAAAATTTTAGCCACATTGCCCAGTCCTCGTCGGCGTCTATGTCTTCTCTCATTCCACCGCACTGCAAAAATAATTGTTTTTTAAACATGCCCGCTGTAATTGGCACCCTACATTTAACGCACATATCCATTAAGGTAATGTGATCAAATATAACCGGCGTTATTTTTTCAATTTCAAACTTATAAGGCTGCATACTAATAACATTAATATCTGCCGCAAGCGTAGATGTAAAAACCAAGTCGGCATTTATGTTGTTAGTTAAAAATGATACGCATGTGTAAATATAATCGGGATAATAAAAATCGTCATCGTCCAAAAAGCAAATATAATCACCTTTGGCAAGTTGCATACCTTTATTGGCAGCCGCTCCTCTTCCAACAGGTATAATTGTTGGGTTATGTGTAATGTTCATAATGCTTTTAAAGCTGTTTGTCACATCCGACGATAAATCTTCGCCGTCCTCTACTACAACAACTTCAAAATTTTTATACGTTTGTGCGCACAGGCCCGCAAGTGTTTTTTTCAAGCTTTCTTTTCTTTTGTATGTGCGCACTATAACCGTCACAAGCGGATTGCCTTTTATTGGTTCTGTTTTACAAACGCCTCTTATATCGTACACGTCAATATTAATATTTTGAAAATTAATACTTTTTCTATTCTTTCTATTTAATAAAAGCGTAAATATTTTTAAAAAGTGCTTTATATAATTTTTTGCAAGCGCTTTTACAACACCTTCAAAGTGCTTTGGATTTTTTACCGTGTTTATATATTGTTTATTTTTTATTATTATTTCTTTAAAATTTCCGTACAAATAACATAGCTGTAAATCTCCCAATATATCGTCTGTATAATTTTGCATTTCCGTTCTATTACTACAGTATTCGTACGTTATATCGGCACAATATAAAAATTTTCCATGCCTACTCAATTGTAACGACAAATCAATATCGGCATATTTTTGCGGCAGGTTGTTTGTTTGCAAATTGCATTTTTGCAATGCCTCTTTTAATGCAGCAAATCCAGCGGTGTGCAAAAATTCAGTATTAAAAGTATCGGGAGAAATGTAATTTGAATATTCCTCGTTTTGTTTTGCAAAATCAAATGCAATACATTTATTATTTTCTGTAATTTTATTGCTAAGGTTTTTTACACATTGCGAATTTACAATTACTTCGCTGTTAAATATAATAATATACTTTGAAGTGCATTGCTTTATTACTTGGTTTATATTTTTTGCCGTAACTTGTACATGTTTAAAAAAATTATTATCAATATTACCGGTATAATTGTTTGCGCAAATATATACAGATAAATTTTTCCTATCATAGTTTAGTTTTAAAAGTGAGTTAAAACAATTTGCGCTGTTACCTGTAATAATAATGTCAAAAATCATAAAACCCTCGCCTTTAATTTTTTAAAACAGCAAACTTTGAGATACTAAAGCAACCACAGGCAACGAAATCATTAAAAACATTGTTGTGTGTGTAATTGCCATTGAGGATAGCTCGGGCTGAATATTTGTAACCCTTGCCAATGCAACACCCAGCGTGCCCGAGGCACACGATGACAGTATTACCGCAATATGCGCTACTGTTTTATCTATTGGTAAAAAGCTTAAAACAACTGCCAGCAATATTGGGAATATAAAGCATCTTAAAAGCGTTATAAAATACAAAAATTTTGTTTTAAATAATTTTAAAATATCGCTCGTTC
>CAYJLZ010000111.1:6180-7393 GCA_964371265.1 uncultured Bacteroides sp.
CTCCTATAATAACAAGTGCCAGTGGTGTTGTTGCACCGCCAAGTATTTCAAAGCTTCTTTGTATAACAAATGGAAATTTCATATTTGCGGCAAGCATAATAATCATAATTATAGTAGCAATATTTCCGGGTGTAGCAAATACTTTTATATCAAACTTACTATTTTTTTTAAACAAATTTGCACCATATGTAAAAAACATAATGTTGTATGCAATAGCGCTGCCCAGTGTACACAAGGCAGCTATATCTCCGTAGAGTGCTGTTACAATAGGCATGCCCATAAATAAACTGTTAGGCAATATACTAAACATTGCAAATACAGCCTTAATGTCGCGCTGCATGTTAACTGATTTTGCAATAATTTCGCAAATAATAGCACAAACAACATAAAAAATCATTAAAATAAAAAACGTTATAAGCAAGGAGTTTAATCCCTCGCTTGAGCTGTCTGTGCCGGTATAAGTTAAAATAGTTGCAGGAAATGTAAAATTTATTAAAAGCCCCGACAATATTTTAGTTGAATCTTGTGTTAGTATTTTTACTTTAACTGCAACAACACCAACAGCTATTACAAAAAAAATAACAAATATCTGTTCATATAATTGAATAAATGACATTATTTTCCCCACTTGAATATATTATTTAAACTCACTTTTGTTTTGTTTTAGCAAACATGTTCGCATTATTTGCCCCGAGTAAGGCAAAAGCCCATATTCGTTATGCAAAAAATTTAAAAGAAGTGCCGGGTTTAGCGTTAGCGCAGCAGATGTCGGCACAATAAGCTCAATAACAAATTCATCGTCGTCATGTATTTTTTTTAGTATTTCAACGTGCTGTTTTAAATCTACTTGCTTAATTTTCCCCTTTTTCCCTTTTTTATTTACAACAGCACTTTGCAGTTTTTCAAAGTTTTCATATGCATTAATTGCCTCGCGTATAAATTGTTTGTCATATGAAATAGTATACTTTGAGTAGGCGATTTCCTGCGCCGATAATGTTGCACTTTGTGCATGTGTTGCAACTATACCCGCGGGCAAATACTTGTTAAGCTGTTTTACACCCTCATTCCAGTTAAAATTTTCTTCGTTTGTTTTTACTTCCAGCGATTCAGCAATGCTTTGCTGGCCAAGTGCGAGCGGTGCTGCAAATGTTATATATATGTGTGGGTTAAACCCTTCGGTATACCACACGGGCAACTTACTGCGCTTTAATGC
>CAYJLZ010000112.1:0-7297 GCA_964371265.1 uncultured Bacteroides sp.
GACCCCGGAACGCAGCCACCGGTTACCCCAAGCGACAATAAAAACGAAATAGTATCGTTTTCCGCCTTGGCACAAGATGTTGCTGTGCAGACATTTGGTGTGGGCGAAAATGCTGCCCCAAATTTGCCGGGCAAAATAGCGGCAACAACTGCCGACGGCAGCATTGAAGTAGCTGTTACATGGAACATATCTTCAGGTGCAGTTTTTTCAACAGATAAAGTTAATACATTTACTTATACAGCACAACTTGCAGCACAAGATTACAGTGTGGCAAGTGGTGCTGTTTTGCCTATAATAACTGTTAATGTTGAAGAGCTTATGGCAAACACACCGCAAACGTTTAATGCGCCTATGCCTGCAAACCTTGATGGTACTTACGCATTATGGGTTGGCGGCGTGCAAGTAACTGATGAAAATAAAGACAGCCTAGCAAATAATACCGTCAGTTTTGACCCTACAACAAACAAGCTTACTTTTGACACAACTTCAAAAACAGACATAAATATAAATCAGCTTTACGAGGATGCTGATGGAAAAAAAGCGGCAATTTACAGCGAGTTACCTAATTTAACAATTGACGCACCTGTAACAGAACGTTACTACGCACACGGAAGTGTAAGGTTAGCGGTATTTGATGATACAGGTAGTACACCGACACCGGAAAATTTCTACGGTATTTATTCAACAGGTAGCATTGCGTTTTTGGGCAAGGCAGATTTTAATATTGAATCTATTGGTTATGGCGTTGCAGCAAACAGTATAGTAATTAACCACAGTGGTGGTTTAAATATAATATCGGACATTCAAGCTTATAGCACAAAACCGACAGTAAATGTAAATGTCCAACAATTCTATGCATCTAATGATGACGGTGGTTCATACTTAGGTCAGTTCGATTCACGAGAAGATTTTCATGTTTTTAAAAATGTTTACATGAGCTCATGGATATATGTAAATGTTTTACCAATTTCATCTGCTGAAACAGATGAAATGTTGCTTGGTGAGCCATATACTTTTTCACTTAATGCTCAACCGGGATCTTTAACTGAAGATGACATAAAATGGTATTTTGCAAAAGAAACTCAGGGATATCAAGAGCTTCTTACTTCTGATGAATACACAATTTCAGGCAGCAACCTTACCCCCACTGTAACATTTAATGGCATTGAGTCCGGCACAAAATTGTATGTAAGTTATAATGCTTATGACAACGATTTTCAATATGCTGGTGGTGCTTATTACTATGTAGTTGATGAACTATCACAAGCATATGACCTTTGGGTAGGTGGAGTAAGGGTTACGGAAGGTAATAAAAATGATTTGGTTGACGGTGCAACATTTGACTCTACAACCAATACTTTAAATTTAAGTAATAGTTTTGGAATAATAACTCAAGTTTACCAAGATAAAAATGGTGTGTTTGCGGCAATTTACAGCAAATTACCAAATTTAACAATTGATGTCGGCGACGCGACTGCGAATAATCAAATTGTTGAGTTTAATGTTTTTTCTGAACCTATCAATGGTAGTTCGTCACAAGATGGCCATGTTATATATTCAGTAGGTGATATTACCCTAACGGGTAGCAAGCGAATAGTTGCGAGGTCTCACTTCAGTTCGGTCATAAAGGCGGAAAACTTGCACTTGGATAATTTACTTGAAATGGATTTGTATAATATCGGTCAATTAAATTTATCCACCCCTGCGTTAGATGTTGCTTCGTTTACATCAAATAGGGTGTTAACAGTAAGGGGTTATCTCTTAGGTTCATCAAGTTCATGGCAGGATAATATCGACTATGAAAATGTAGACCTTGGTGCCTACAGCTCGTTATATTTTTCTGCTTATTCAAATATAAGCATGGATTTCTCAAACATTCCCGATTTGTATGACATGAAGATAGGCGATACATTTACATTAACCGCAACATCTTCAAGCAGCTTAAGCGGTGGATATTTTAAGTGGTTTGTTAATACTCAAACAAACAATATGATTCCGGCTGCAGAATTTGTTTCTCAAACGGGGAGCAAGGCAACTTTTAGAGTTTTAACAGATGATGCATTTAATATAACAGTTAATTACACTAATAGCACAAAATTGCAAAAAGGCTATCATGGTTACAATTTCATATCGAGGGAAGGCATACATAACACAGTAACCACTTCTGTTACAACAAGCAAAACATCAATGAACTATGGCGACAGTGTAAGTGTTACGGCAAAACTTAACAAATCGCCTGATAACAGCACATCGACTGATGGTATATTTGAAATAATTGTCAACGGTGCAGCCGTTGCAACTTCAAGTAATGCAAGGGCAACATCTTTTACCGCTACGCTAGATGAAGAACAATTGTCGGGTGGCACTAAAACAATTTGGGCAATATATACGCCAAACGAGGGTAGCGAATATATTTTTAGTGGTGCAGAAAACTCAAAAGCGTTAACAGTAAATCCACGCAGTTTAACTATAAGTGTTGGAACATATAAACTGGTAAAATCGTATAACGCAAATAGTTATATAGATGTGATAAATGACGTGCAAGGTACGATATCAATGAGCGGCATACTTGAAAAAGACAGAGATAAAGTTTTTCTGGCTTTGCCGCAGAGTTATACGAGTGCGGATGTAGGAACAGGTAAGCTGACTGTGCCAGTTATGTTGGATGCAAGTATAGCAGGCAACTATAATTTAAAAACAAGCACTGTGTCTGTTCCCACGCAAATAACAAAGGCTCCAGTAACTGTGCATGCGGTTGTGGCCGACAAAACATACGATGGAACAGACGATGCTTATATTACAGATGTAATATTTACAGGTATACAAGGCTTAGAAACATATGTGCTAGGCGAAGACTATACTGTTTCAAACGCAGTGTATGAAACGAATTTGCTTTCCACAAAAATATCGGGGCGTATTACGTTTAAATCAACATCAAAATTATACGATAACTATTCAATAGCAGACAACGGTTATTTTACAGTAGATGCAAATGCTGTTAAAAAGCTTACACCAAATATAGAAGTAAGTGTACCGCAAATGTATCATACGGGCGGAATTATTGAAGTGCAAGTATCGATAACAAATCCGGAGAATGCGCTTACAGGATTCCCTCCAAAAGAAAATATAATTATTAGTGCCGATAATGCAACTCAAATAGGTGAAATTGAAAAATCACTTATAGGTGGAACATATACAGCACAGTTTAAGCTTGGAGATTATGACGAGTTAAACCCCGAAAACAACGTTGCTGAATTTACAGTAAGCACGCTAGAGTCGGACAATTATGCACCAAGTGCGCAAAATAAAGTTGTACAAACAAATATTGTAGATAAATATGAAACAGTAACAAATATTCAGCTTGAAGATAATTTGATTGTGTACGGTGGAAATATTGATGTAACAGTCAGTGCTGAAAGTTTAAATTCAAGCGTAACAGAACCTGTGGACGGTGTTGTAGAAATTCAAGTAAACGGACGCGCTGTTGCTACATCAAGCAATGCAAGGCCGTATAAAACAAACCTAAGCAAAGATGAACTGGGCGCAGCGGCCGGAGAGTTTTCGATAACAGCCCACTTTATACCTGAAGAAGGTGCAGCACATGCACCTAGCGCAAATATAGAAAAATTAACTATTGAACCACGTATGCTAACAGTTTCTGCAGGCAGCTACAAAGTTGTTAAGGATTACGATGGTACAGATTTTCCTTTTGCAGCTACAAACTCAGGTAGCATAAAATACAGTGGTCATTTAAGTGGCGATACTTTTGCAATAGAAGCAAATCCGATAACCGGCTTCCAAAGCACAAATGCAGGTACGGGCAAAATAACGGTTAGATTAGGGCTTACAGGTCAAGACAGTGCAAATTATTATCTGTCTGCTTACGATCTTGAAGTGGCCTCGCAGATTAATAAAGCGCAGTTAACAATAGTAGACATATTAGCCGACAAAGAATACGATGGCTCAAGAACGGCTGTTTTAACAGATGTGGCATTTAACGGTGTAGCAACGACTGATATGCTTGTTTTCGGCACAGATTACTATGTGTCTAGCACAGTATTTGCAAGTGTAAATGCGGGCGATGATATAGCTGTAACAGGCCGAATTTACCTAAAAAGCGGCACAGATGCATATAAAAACTATACCTTAAGCTCTTCGTATATTAATAGCAATGCAACAATAAATAAAGCAGAGCCTATTTTAGAAGTTATTGCACCTGTTTCTCAAAAGGGAGGAGAAGAAGTAACTGTAACTGTTACAGTGAAAAACCCTGAAGGTGTGAAAACAGGTTTCCCACAGGCTAGCCAAATAGAAATTACACCAACAAATGCAAGCCTTGTTTCGGATCCTGTTCAAACAGGAACAACAGGTGTGTATAAAGCAGTGTTTGCAGTTGACGCATACGATGCAAGTATGCCTAATAAACAAGCGGCATTTGAAGTAAGCACTACCGAGGGCGGCAACTACTTGGCAACAAGTATGCCGTATATGGCAAGTACTCAAATTATTGATAAATACGCAACACAGCTTTCAATCAGCACTAATTACGACGAAATAACTTATGGTAGTTCTGTAAAAGTAAGCACAAGCGTAAGCAAGTTAGACACAAGCGTAAGCGATAATCCACAGGGAACAATTGAAATATTAGTTAATGGTTCTGCTGTTGCAACAGCAAGTAATGCAAGAAGTTTTACAGCAACATTAACAAAAGAAGTTTTAAATGCAAGTTATGGCACACAAACAATAAGTGCGCAGTTTACACCAAATGATGTAAGCAAAGATGACTTTGCAGGTGTGACAAGCCAAGTTGAGCCTTTAACTGTAAACCATCGCCCGCTTACAATATCTGCAGGAAGTTACAGGGTTGTAAAAGCATACGATGGCAACACTTTGGCAAATGTTGTAGGAACTGATGATATATACAGCACAGGTAGCCTTTCAATGAGCGGGTATTTATCCGGTGATGACTTGGGCGTAAAAGTTACACCTTTAACACACTTTATAAGTGAAGATGTTGGCACAGGGCTAATGTCTGTAAGGGTAGAGCTTGAGGGTCCTGATGCGGCTAATTACGCGTTTAACGAAACAAGATTTATACTAACATCGCAAATAACCAAACAAGTTCTCACTGTAACAGACATAACAGCAGACAAAGACTACAACGGCTCAAGAACAGCTGTTTTAAGCGATGTACAGTTTGATGGCGTAGCCGCAGGCGAGACTTTGGTGTTTGGCACAGATTACTATGTGTCTAGCACGGTATTTGCAAGTGCAAATGCGGGCGATGATATAGCAGTAACGGGTAAAATATACCTAAAAAGCGGTACAGATGCGCATAAAAATTACTCAATAAGTTCATCTTCTTTCAAAGGCTTTGCAAATATAAACAAAATAGCGCCTGAAATAGAAGTAATTGTACCCAAAGAGCAAAAAGGCGACAGTACTGTAACGCTGACAGTGAAAATAACAAACCCAGAGGGATTGCGCACAGGTTTCCCAAGTGCAGACCAAATAGAAATAATAACGAATGAAAATGCGACAAAACAAACAGAATTAAAGCAAAGCGGAACAACAGGTACATACACAGCAACTTATATGCTTGCAAGTTATGATGCGAGTATTGAAAAAGTTGCAACATTTGATGTAAAAGTAAAAGATACTGCTGTAAACTATTCAGAAAAAAGCGCACCAAAAGCATATACTTTTATATCGGATGAATTTAGCACTGTTACAACCTTAACAACAACAACACCTGATATAACATATGGCTCGAGCGTACGCTTAACGGCAAAAGTTGTAAAAGGAGATGTAACAAGTACCGGAACGCCACGCGGAACCTTAATGATACATGCAGTAGATGGCGAAAGCCAGGTAATTAAAACATGGCAAACAACGTCATCTTCGTACACAATAACAGTGGCAAGGCAAGATTTGCCGGCAGGTACAAATAAATTTATTGCAGAATATATACCGGATGGTATAAGCGGGTACTCAGCAAGTGAAACAGAAGATGAACTGGAAATAGAAGTAGCTAGAAGGCTTGTAAAAGTAAGTGCCGGCTCATTTAGATTGGTTAAAGAATACGACGGAAACACAGCATATGATAGAGATAACGATACAACATCGGGTTCGTTTTCGTTAAGCGGAAAAATTTCCGGAGATGATTTAAGAGTTGAACCAGCTACACATTCATCAGTGTTTGCAAGTGCTGATGTTGGCACAGGTAAAATTGATGTAGGGCTTTTCTTAATGGGCGCAGAACAAGGAAACTATGAATTACAAACAAATGAACTTATAGTAACATCTCAAATAACTAAAAAAGTTCTCACCGTATTAGGAATAACAGCAGACAAAGACTACAACGGTTCCAGAACAGCTGTTTTGACAGACGTAGAGTTTGACGGTTTAGCACCGGATGATTCGCTTGTGTTTGGCACAGATTACTATGTGTCTAGTACATTATTTGCAAGCGCAAATGCAGGCGACGATGTAAGAGTGACAGGTAGAATTTATTTGAGAAGCGGCACAGACGCATATAAAAATTATTCTATAAGCTCTTCGCTTGATAGTATTGCAGATATAGTGAAAATTGACCCTGTTGTTGAAATAATTGCACCTTTGGCACAACAAGGAGGCAAGAATGTTACGGTAACGGTTAAAATAACAAACCCTTCCGGGATTAAAACAGGATTCCCGGCAGCTGGCGACATAACTGTAAATGCAACAAATGCAACCGAATACACTGCATTAAAACAAACAGGCACAACAGGTGTTTACACGGCTGTTTACACACTTGGAAATTATGATGCAGCAAATTCTCAAAATGCTACGTTTGCTGTAACAATAAACGAAACGTTAAACTATAACAGTTTGGCAAGTGCACAAACAGCAACAACAGAAATACTTGAAAATCACGGTGTGACAACAACATTAACACCAAGCAAAATAAGCGGAACTTATGGCGACAGCATAAAATTATCGGCAAGAACAGTAGAAACAGACCCAAGCAGTCCTGGCGCACCATCGGGTACAACAAGAATATATGCAGTTGCAAACAATGGAACACGCACTTTAATAAGTGAAGTTAATGCGATAGCTTCATCTGTAACATTAACAAGGTCTTCGGCATATGCACTTACTGCCGGAACACATGAATTTGTAGCTGAGTTTGAATCTTCAAACCCGAATTTTGCAGATGGGTCAACTACTGCAAATCCAACAGTTATTGATGTTGCGCAGCGTACAATGACAGTTTCGGCAGGTAGTTACAGGTTTGTTAAAGCATACGACGGAACAG
>CAYJLZ010000113.1:0-5373 GCA_964371265.1 uncultured Bacteroides sp.
CAATGGGAAAGTTGGCTGTGCATGTAGAGAGCATTTGAGCATTGTGCAAAATGCAGTGTTTGTTGCCCCCGTCCGTGCCGCCGGTTAGCAAAAATATTTCCGGCTTTGCCTGTGAAATTTCCTCTACATCTTCTTCGGTTAGCTCATAGGCGTAGGATTTGATAAGCTTTGCACCGGCACTTAAACTTGCCATCTTTGCAGCTTGCGAGGTCAATTCCGGCACAAGGCCACAAGCCATCATGCGTAGCCCACCCGCTGCGGAGGAGCAAGCATATGTTTTTGCAATGTTTAATGTGCCTGTGCGCTGTTCTAAGTGTGATAAAGCGTTACTCAGTCCCTCGTTAATGTCTGTTGTATACGTTGTGTGCGCACTTGCGCCGCCTATGTAACGCCCTGAAGAGGCATCTATCGCTGTAACCTTAGTGTAGGTACTTCCGAAATCCACCAGTATAGTATATTCCATGGCGTCCTCCTAAATATGCAAATCCTCTTTGAGGCAGGCCACAGTGACGAGCGGGTCTGTCCCCGGTGGAAATGCACGATTAAAGCCCATGTCCAAAAAGCGCTTTTCTACAGGTTCAAACGGGTGCTTGCCGATAACGATATTACCGCCAACATAAAGCAAGATACCCTCGAGCCCGGCCTCATCGCAGCGATCACGAAAGCCCATGCAATCGAGTTCTCCGTGCCCGTATAGCGACGAGACAATGATTGCATCCGCATCAGTTTCAAGTGCTGCGGCAATGTACTCCTGTTGTGAAACGAGTACGCCGAGGTTTGTAACATCAAACCCCTCTTGTGTGAATACTGCGTCCAAGATTTTGTTGCCAACTGCGTGTACATCTGCGCCAATTACACCGATAACCAGTTTTTTCTTTTCCATTTGCTTTATTGCTTCCTTTCGTATGTACTATATCTATTATAATATATTATACTAGTTCATTTGTCAACCGATGATTGTTGGCATACTGCTGAATTTTTATTGATTAATTGGTGCATATGTGCTAATATGAATATATATTTGACGATTGCGAGGAAGGGATAGATTAATTATGAGAATTGTATCGGTTGATTTAGTGCGTGACGCCGTGGAGCAATTGTGCTTGGAAGCCTGCGTAAATTTGCCTGTGGATGTTCGCGAACGTTTGCAATTGTGCCGAGCGGAAGAGCCATTTTCGCGAGCAAGGGACATTTTAGATAAACTGATTGAGAATTACAAACTTGCCGAGGAAAAAAATATGCCCATTTGTCAGGACACAGGCATGGCCTGCGTGTTTTTGGACATTGGGCGTGACATTTTTTTAGAAGGCAACATTGAAGAGGCCGTGCACGAGGGCGTGCGAAGGGGTTATGAAAAGGGATTTTTGCGAAAATCCGTGGTAGGAGATCCGCTTCGCCGTGTGAATACGAATGACAACACCCCGGCTATGATATACTACAATTTTGTAAACGGCAATCGTCTGCATATAACGCTAGCACCGAAGGGATTTGGAAGCGAGAACATGAGCCAAATTAAAATGCTCAAGCCTTCAGACGGTGAGGATGGCGTTAAAGACTTTGTGCTGGACGTTGTAGAACAGGCCGGGCCAAATCCATGTCCGCCAATTGTGGTGGGAGTAGGCATTGGCGGAACCTTTGATAAGGCTGCACTACTTGCCAAACAAGCGCTTTTGCGTGATTTTGATAAACAGAACGACGATCCTTACTACTCGCAGATGGAGCAAGAACTATTGCAAAGAATTAATGAAAAAGGCATAGGTCCACAGGGGCTTGGCGGTAAAACAACTGCGCTTTCAGTTAGTATATTAACTGCCCCAACGCACATTGCCGGTTTGCCTGTGGCCGTTAATATAAACTGCCATGTCAGCCGCCACAAAAGCGTGGTTATTTAAGGAGGCGAAATGTATGGATATTAGATTGACAACACCTTTTACAGAGGAAAAAGCGCGCACACTACGCGCTGGCGATAGCGTTTTGCTAACAGGTACAATTTATACAGCCAGAGATGCCGCACACAAACGTCTTGTAGCTTGCCTTGAAGCAGAAGAGGCATTGCCATTTGATTTGCAAGACAGCATCATTTATTATGTTGGCCCTACTCCGGCGCGAGACAGCGAGGTAATTGGCTCGGCAGGACCTACTACAAGCTACCGCATGGACGCCTACACACCAAAACTTATTGCGCTGGGTCATCGCGGTATGATTGGCAAAGGTAAGCGCAACGAGGAGGTCGTTAAGGCAATGCAAGTACACGGCGGTGTTTATTTCGGTGCAATCGGAGGCGCAGGAGCGTTGCTCTCTAGCTGCATTGTTTCGTCTGAAATTGTTGCATATGAGGACTTAGGTGCGGAGGCAATACGAAAGCTATCTGTAAAAAATTTGCCGCTCACTGTCATTATTGACAGTACCGGCGCAAATTTATACCAGCTTGGTAGACAAGACTATTTAAAAAGCTTGCGCTGAGGAGGTGCACTATGCAATTAATATTGCAACCGGAATCAAAACGCGCTATTTATCTGCAAATTGCAGACGAAATTACGCGTCAAATAGAGCAGGGAATATTACTGCCGGGGCAAAAGCTCCCCACGGTAAGAGATTTGAGCGTTTCATTGCAGACAGCAAAGGGAACGGTTAAGCACGCCTATGAGCACTTGGCGCAAGCCGGGCTTGTGGAAATGCAACAGGGCAAGGGTACGTTTATTACAAGCGAGGAGCTGGTGCGCACTAGAAAAGAGCGCGCCATGGAGGCAATTGACACGATGTTTGACACATTGGACAAACTTTCCTTCACAACGCGCGATATAGAAATATTTTTACAACTTAAGCTGGACGCACGCGAGGATGATGCACCACGCTTTAAAATTTTGCTGGCAGATTGCAACCCCGAGGTACTGCAAATATTGCAAGCACAGGTGGAAAGTTTTGTGCCATCCGGTGTGTATAAGGTGTTGCTCGATGATTTAATGAAAAAGCCCTACACCCTGGACGACGAGGTGGATCTCGTTGTTACAACACCTACACATCAACACGCACTAGAGTGCTTTGCCTCTGATTCGCGGAAAATTGTGCCTGTTGTGTTGGGAGTAGGCTTTCGAACTATTGCTGATCTTTCAAAGCTCGAGCCTTCAAGTACAGTTATGGTGCTGTGTGAGAGCCATCGTTTTGCTGAAATTGTGAAAGATGGATGTGTGCGACTTAATGGGCAAAGTATGCAGGTGCGACACTGCTTGTTTGGTGAGATGTCCGAGCGCATTGATTATATTTTAAAGTGCGATGTGATTATACTGCCCGTTGGGTACGAATATTTTTGCAATGCGCAGCAACAAGTGACTATTGCAAAAATACTTGAGGAAAAGCCTTGTATTTTTTATAAATACAGCATGGACAGTGGCTCTATGTTGTATTTGAAAAAGCGCGTGGATGCGCTACATTTGTAGTTTTATAAAAAAGCCTGCATTCGAAAGAATGTGGGCTTTTTTGTTTATACCGTACAATAACAAAGTATATGAAAAACAAAATAAAAGCACCCTAAATTAGGGTGCTTTTATTTAATTATTATTTAAAAGCTTTATACATAAATTTCGCTATTGCCTTCGTCATCATTGTCTTCAACTGATTTTTTAGAAAAGAAAGCAACTACTACTTGTGCAAAAGCTATAAGTGCCATTAGCCATGTCCATTCATCAACAATTGTCATTGGCAAAGTCATGTCTTCTGTTAAAATAAACACTACTATTGCAACTATGGCAGGAACAATGCTTGCTATTCTTAAAATGCCTTTGCGTTTAGTTTCCTCTTGATTATTATTTGTGTTTGCTTGTTGTTTTTCATCATCGTTTTTCTTTTTACCAAAATAACCTACAAGCAGTATTACAGATATAAATGCTGTTGCAAGTGTAAGAATTAAGTTCAACAAAGCCCAAGCCGGTGAGCCCGGTGCAAGTGGCAATTCAGTTTCTTCAATTGATGCTGATTGTGGTAGCTCAGGGTCCGGTAACTCTATAACCGGCTGCGGCGGTGTAGGGGGTGTTGGTGGAGGGGTTGGTGTAACTATCGGAATAGGCGTTGGGGTTGGAGTAGGCGTAGGCGTTGGAGTAGGAGTAGGCGTTGGTGTAGGAGTTGGTGTAGGAGTTGGTGTAGGCGTTGGTGCCGGTGGGTTTGTAATAGTTACAGGTAATTCAGGGTCGCCTAAATCGTTTCTCGATTTTGGTGTTCCGTTTTCGTTATATGTTAGTTCATGTTCTTCGTTTGTTGGGTAGCTGCCTGTTGGCATTAGTGGGTCTGTCGCTTCAACGTAGAAGTGTAAAGTTAACAGCGAAGAATCAATTACACCCATGTTAACTGTAATTTGCTGGCGAGTTTCTCCGTTATAAATAATGTCTTCTATAACAAATTCGTTAACGCCGGGGGTAACGCCCGGGGCAACTTGTGTCAACACAGTTTGTGTGCCGGCTCTTGTTAGTGTAACAGGGTGAGCAGCATCTACAAGTATTTCAAAATCTTCTGTTATAACGTCTGAAATAACAGCATCTGTCATTTGTGATAGGCTACCGCTGTTTGTAAACAAGTTGTTTACAAGTGTTGTTAAAGTACTTAAATCGTTATTAGATACACTTGTATATGTGCCGTTTGCAGATGTAATGTCTGTTAGTGCGGCCTCTTTAATTGCTCCGTTCATTTCAATGCCAATTGTGTGTATTGTTGCACCAGCTGCAATTAAAGCTGCTGCTTGTGCATCGCCGCTGTATGCTTGTATTTGTGCATCGTGCAGTACCTGGTATTGGGGAATGTCTTTAGCTGTGCGAGATTCTACTATTGAGCCAAATTTTGCTCTGTTGTAAAAATCTGTTTCAACTGTTCCATCGCCATTCATATCAAATGCAATTTCTTTTGTATAAACAGGTTCGTTTGCAACGTGCCCGTGGCTAATAGGGTCGTTTTGGCTGCGGTAATATAAATCTCTGTAACCAAAAATAGGTTCGGGCTCACCGTCTGATACAAACAATATTACAACATCTCTGCTTTTTTCGCTTGCATCTCTTGAGTTAATAAATAGCTGTGTTTGCTCTAGCGATAGTGTGTAGTTTGTACCATCTCCGGCAATGTTCTCTGTGCCTGCACTGTACTCGTGCAAAACTTCTTGTGCAGAGTTTCTATATCCTGCAACAGCATCTGTTGGTTTTGAGCGAACAAAACTGCTGTTAAAATCTGATAAATTGTTTTTAAAATTAAAGCTGTTTAATGTATTGCCTGAAAACTGTACAAGTGCCACACGGTTGTTTGCACTGTTGTTGTTTGCAAGTAAGCTTTGTGCTAGGCTGTCAACAGCATTTACAGCAGGTGTCCATCTATCAATATTGTTGTTATATTGAT
>CAYJLZ010000113.1:5383-7146 GCA_964371265.1 uncultured Bacteroides sp.
CTGGGCGCTTTTATTTCCGTAAAGTTCGCCTGGGTTAATTGTTTGTCCGTTAACAGTAACACCGCCTTGTGTTGTTAAGGCATCGGGTGTGCCTGCCGGCTCCATATATTTATTAACGCCATTTTCCACTGCATAAGGCTCTAATCTTTGCCCGCCAAACATAATTGCAAACCCGTTGGTAGACGGAGAAAACCCTGCGTACCAGTCTGAACGCGTAGCAAGTTCGTCCTCGTAGGAAACAGCTTTGTAAGCAATGCGTTGATATTTTGAATAAACATTAACACTGTAATTGCCTGTTGCGTCTTGAACAAAATTTGTTGTTGGAATTGTATAAGAATACACACCTTGCGAACTAACCCAAGGTAAACGGTTTAAAGTTCCTGTCGGGCTCATTGCGGCTATTTCATCGCTTAAGTAAACCTGGCTGGTGCTCGAGTCTGTGCTCCACCCAATAAAGCGGTAAGAGGTATCGGGTAAATTTGCCGGCCTTGTGTTTAAAGCGTCAGCGTCTGTAACAAGAATTTTCTTTGTGCTGCTGTTGTAATTGCTTGCAGTTAACGAGCCGCTTAAAACGTATGTACCGCTTACATCTAATGAATATAAGTTAACGGTATACGTTGCCACTACAGGAGGATTGCTTGCCGGTGTTGCAGCAGCAGGAGTAGCAGCAGGCTGTGCTGCGGGGGTAGTTTCAGATGTGCCTGCTGTGTTCGTGACGGGTAGTTCGGCGTCGTTTGCCGTAACTGTTAAACTAAATGTAGAAAAAACTAACATTAAAGTTAACAGAATACTTATTGCTTTTTTAAACTTTGAGCTTTTTGCTTGGTGCATAATTTTAAAACCTACTTTTCTTTTTTTTGTTGCTGTTTTTATGTGTGTTCACTTTTTACTATTTGTGTTATGTGCTATATTTTATCATATTATGGTTACGTTCTGGTTACATTTGCAATATTTTTTACACAGACTTGTAACAATATAACCAATACTCAATTTGTATTTTTTTAGCTACACTATTTTAGTATAATATTTGGTTTCTGTCAAATTTAATTAAAGCCCATTTAACAACTCAGCAAAGCAAAATATAAGTGCTACGAGGGGGCACTTTATTTAAGTGACAGTGCAGCCCTACATTAAATTACATATATTGATTGGGTAATTTAGTATTTTAAGCGTTTAATTAAATAAAAATAAGGAATAGTTAAAAAAAGACCACTCCTTAATTCTTCTAAACCCAATTTCAAACAACAATGCTGTATCACCGATAAAAGATAGTTAACTACCACTATATTTATCTATCACTACAAAAGAATTTTGGGCATGAATTTGTCTTGACATTTTTTAGCGCTTCTTTTTAATAATACATCACATAAAAATCAAGCCAAATGCAACCTTTTTAGGAGGTTTATTCAACAATTTGCCCGTTAACACAAAAAATATGAATAAAATGTGAAATTTGTGAAAAGTTAGTATTGACTAGTTCCAAATATTGGTATAAAATAATTTCATTAAAAATTTTTTTGAGGTGTAACAATGAAAAAATTACTTTCGATTTTTTTAGCATTTGTAATTGCTGTGCAAATAATGCCGGTTGCGGTGTTTGCGCAAGATTTGACACAAGGAAATACTACACCCTCTACAATAAATGTAGACCCTTTGCAAAATAACGCTGGCGGCACAGCCGACCCAGGCAATACAGGCGGCACAAGTGACCCAGGCAATACGGGCGGCACAAGTGACCCCGGTAATACAGGCGGCACAAGTGA
>CAYJLZ010000114.1:0-2887 GCA_964371265.1 uncultured Bacteroides sp.
GTATAAATCAGGGTTGCTGTTTTGAAGATTTGCGCATCGAGCACATGAAACAAATTGCAAGCCTTGATCTTGACGGTTATGCAATAGGCGGACTTGCCGTGGGTGAGCCTAAGGAAGAAATGTACAGAACTATTTCTTGTGTTACGCCATATATGCCCACCGATAAAATACGCTATTTAATGGGTGTTGGAACACTGGGCAATATACTAGAAAGCGTTGCAAGAGGTGTTGATATATTTGATTGCGTTATGCCCAGCAGAAATGCGCGTCACGGGCATTTAAATACTTGGAGAGGTATAATAAACATAAAAAATGCAAAGTACGAGCTTGACGAGCGCCCCATAGATGATAAATGCGAGTGCGAGTGCTGTAAAAACTTTTCAAGGGCATATTTGCGCCATTTATTTAAAGCAGGAGAGATTTTGGCAATGCGCCTTGCTGTAATACATAATTTGCATTTTTACAATACTTTTTTCAAGCATATTCGCACGCATATTGATAATAATACTTTTAACGAATTTTATAAAAATTATGTTGAAATTTTAGACAAAAGGGTGTAGTTATTAAAAATATTGCAAATAATTTATTATAAATGCAATAAAAAGCTTGCATATAAGCAATTATTTATGTATACTAATATCTATGAGTTTTAGGAGGTTATTACAATGAATTTGGGATTTTTAAGTACATCGGCAACGAGTGCCGGCAGCCTTGGTTTTTCAGTTATTTCAATAGTATTAATGCTTGGTTTGTTATATTTTATTATGATACGCCCACAGCAAAAAAGAGATAAACAGGCTTTAAATATGCGCAACTCTATTGAAGTTGGAGACAGTGTTACAACGATTGGTGGCATTGTTGGCAGAGTTGCTAGCATTAAAGAAGATTCTTTTGTTTTGGAAACTGGCTCGGATCGTGTTAAATTGCGTTTTAAACGCTCGGCAATTGGCGAAGTTGAAAAACTTGTGTTAGATACTCCGGCAGACAGTGCAAAACAAGACTCAACTACAAAAAAATAATTAAAACAGTCATTAAATTAACACCTTCATGCATATTTATAAGTGCGTGGAGGTGTTTATTATGAAATCAAAAAACAATTATTTTCAAAAGAAAAATCTAAAAAGCAAAGTTTGGCATATATTAATTTCATCAATTGTTGGTTTGTTTATATTTGCTGTTTTAATGTCAGTTTTTTCACTGGTTCTTTGCAATATCGACATACCGCTCAGCGCTCTTTCGCCCATTGCAATGGGTGCGGTTTGTGTGGCCGTGTTATTTGCCGGCATGGCACTTGCACGGCTTGAAAAGAAACGGGGCTTAATTTACGGTGCCTTTGTAGGTGTATTTGTATTTTTATTGCTTTGGGTTTCTAGTATATTGCAAGGTGGAATTTTAATGTCTCAACTGGCGGTAATTAAAGCGTTTAGCATAATTTGCAGTGGTTGTTTGGGTGGTTATTTAGGTGTAACATGCAGTGAAAAAAGGCGTAAAATAAGATAATTTATACAAAACATAAAATGTAAAGGATTGTTAAAATGAAAATAGGATTTATAGGATTTGGCAATATGGCAAAAGCCATAGCCGAGGGAATTATTAATAAGAGTGTTTTAAATGCAAGCAATTTGTGTGCATACGACATTAATGAGGCTGCGGTAGATAATGCAAAAAAATTAAAAATAAATGTTTTAAGCAGCGAAAAAGACGTAGTTAAGCAATCGGAGTTTATTTTTTTATGTGTAAAGCCCCAAAGCTTTACACAACTTTTAAATGATATTAAAAGCGATATTACAGACGAGAAAAAAGTATTTTCTATTGCTGCCGGAGTAACAATAAAAAATATATCGGACGTACTGGGAGAAGTTTCTATAATACGAGCAATGCCAAACACACCGTTATTGCTTTTAAGCGGAACAGTAGCGCTTTGTTGTAATAACAAAACTAACGAAAAAGACTATGAATTTATAAAAAATATATTTGAAACTATAGGTAGTGTTTACGATTTACCCGAAGATAAGTTTAACGAAATAATATGTGTTAGCGGAAGTACTCCTGCTTTTGTTTATTTGTTTGCTAAAACAATAGCCGAATTTGCAAGTAATAACGGCATAGATTATAATACGGCAATGAAAATGTTTTGCGATACTATGGTTGGCAGTGCAAAGATGTTAACACAAACTCCATACAGCGCAGATGAACTTATAAAAATGGTATCTTCTAAGGGCGGAACAACAGTTGCCGCCCTAGAAGAGTTTAAAAAAAACGGACTTACCGATAATTTAATTAGCGGGCTTAATGCCTGCCTAAAAAGAGCATACGAATTAAGCTTATAATATTTTGCATATAATATTAACAATTTGCATAACCTTATAAAAACAAGACTTTTATTTTATAAGGAGTGTTTAATATTGTATAATTTCAGTGTTGTAAAACAAAAAAAATATAAAATAAAACCACTGAGAACAAGCCGAGTAGCTATTAAAGGCCGACCTTGGCAAGCATGGTCGCCTACTTTTTTATTATTACTAGGCATTTTTTTCGGTTCTTTGCTTGAGCAGTTAGAAAGAAATGAAGGACATGTACTTATTACATATTTTGTTGATTACATTTTAAATATATATTCTCAATCATTTATCAGTGTTGTCGGCTTTGTTTTTTTATCTGCAATTTGTATGCAAGTATTAGTATTGTTTTTTGGGTTTTGCTGTCTTGGTGTTCCATTACTTTTGTTTGTTCCTTTTGTAAAGGGTTTGTATTTTGGATGCTTAAGTGGGTATTTGTACTCTTCAATGGGCGTTAAAGGTGTTGTGGTAAATTTATTAATATTTTTACTTCCACAAATAATCGAAGCTTTTATATTATCTGTTTTTTGTACGCAGGCAATGTACCA
>CAYJLZ010000114.1:2897-7104 GCA_964371265.1 uncultured Bacteroides sp.
ACCACTGTGTAGGAATATACAAAATACTTATCCATAAAAAAACAGACGTTTTTTTGCACACACATTCATTTTTTAAAAGCTTTATTTATACATCATCTGTATTAATTTTTTCTAGTTTACTTGCCGGTATTTTAGCCGTTTTGTTTTCTCCAATTTTTTTATAGTACGTTATTAAATACAATAAATTAAAACCACCGTTAAACCGGTGGTTTTTTTGTGACTATTATTAACACTTAATATTTATACAAATTTGATTGCTAAAAATAATTTCCCAAATATTATAAAAATAATTATTATCAAAAATGTTATTTTATATTTGTTTGTTTCCCATCAGCATAACCATAACTGCTTTTTGTGCGTGCAACCTGTTTTCTGCCTCATCAAAAATTGGTTTTGCATGTTGTTCAAATACTTTTGCTGTTATTTCTTCTTCCCTATGTGCAGGAAGACAATGTTGTACTATCACATCTTTTTTAGCAAGTGCTACTATTTCATCGTTTATTTGATACCCTTCAAATGCAATTTTACGTTTTTTAGTTTCCTCTTCCTGCCCCATACTAGTCCACACATCGGTAACAAGCACATCGGCATCTATTGCGCCTTCTTTTGGGTTGTGACAAAGTGTAAATCCCGATTGCTCTTTTGCAAATTCAAGTACGTCTTTTGCCGGCAAGTAATCTTTTGGGCAAACTGCTGTCATTTTCATACCAACTTTCAGTGCACCCACAATTAAACTGTTTGCCATATTGTTTCCATCGCCTATATAGCACATTTTTAAATTTTCTAATGTACCTTTATACTCTCTTATAGTTTGCAAATCGGCAAGCACTTGGCATGGGTGTGAATAATCGGTAAGACCGTTAATAACAGGTATACCCGAGTATTCTGCCAGTTTTTCCACTTCTGATTGCTCAAATGTACGTATCATAATACCATCAAAATATCTGCCCAATACTCTCGCTGTATCCTCAATGGGTTCTCCCCTACCTATTTGCAAATCGTTTGTATTAAGGTATATTGCATTGCCTCCAAGTTGATATGCACCAACCTCAAAGCTTGCTCTTGTGCGTGTAGAAGCCTTTGCAAAAATTAGTGCTATGCTTTTGCCTTCTAAATGAGTTTGCTTTTTATTGCAACGTGTATCAAATTTAAGCTCATCTGCAAGGTCAAGTATGTCAATAATTTCTTGTTTTGTTAAATCTGCCATTTTTAACAGGTGTTTCATTTTTACTCTCCGTTTCAACGTATTTTAATTGTTTTAATTAATATTTCTATATTATGGTGCCGGCTAAATAACCAATACAGTATAATTGTGCTATATTAAAAGTAGCATTTACAACAAACAGTATGTTTTATATTATTGTAAGTGCAATTTATGGCATTGCATAACAACATGTCAATTCATATTAGCCTAATAACTCTATATTAGTTTACTTATATCGTTGTTAAGCACTTCTTTAATTATTTCAACAGCACTTTCAATTTCTTTTTCTTTTACTGTTAGTGGTGGCAACAAGCGCATTTTAGATTTTGCCGTTAGGCATAATAAACCATTTAACATACAAAGTTCTACTACTTTTTTACTGCTAATATTGTTTTTAAACGAAATTCCAAGCATTAACCCAAGTCCATCTACACTTTCTACATTTGGCAATTTTAACAGCTCTTTTTTTAGTTTTTCACCTTTTTGTTTAACTTCTGTTAAAAATTCCGGTGTAATTCTGTTCATAACTTCATTTGCGCCGGCACATGCTATGGGGTTTCCTCCATATGTACTTCCGTGGTCGCCTGGCTCAAAAACATTTTCTACTTTTTTGCACATTAAAACTGCTCCAATTGGTAGCCCACCGCCCAAACCTTTTGCAAGTGTTATAATGTCGGGTTTTAAATTAAATTGTTCGCTTGCCAAAAAAGTTCCCGTTCTTCCAACACCCGTTTGTACTTCGTCGGCAATAAGTAATACATCGTTTTCATTGCACCAGTTAGATACTTTATTAATATAGTCGGCATTTAAAGGAATTACACCACCCTCACCTTGAACTATTTCTATCATTACGGCGCAAACACCTTTATTTTCACTTGTGCACTTTAAAAACTCATCATAATTATTAGCCTTTGCATAGATAAACCCTTTTGGAAAAGGCGCATAATTTACATGAAATGAATCTTGCCCGGTTGCCGCCAATGTAGCAAGCGTTCTTCCATGAAAACTGTTGACAAGGCTAATAATTTTAAACCTGTTATCACCATATTTTTTGTAAGAGTACTTGCGCGCAACTTTAATTGCACCCTCGTTAGACTCTGCGCCGCTATTAGAAAAAAACACCTTTTTTGCACCTGTTTTTTCGCACAAAGTTTTAGCTAATTCTATGCACGGCTGAGTATAGTACAAATTGCTGATATGCTGCATTTTTGCCGCTTGATTACTTACGGCTTTTACCCATTTTTCATCGCAAAATCCAAGGCTGTTAACACCAATTCCACTCGTAAAGTCTAAATATTTATTGCCTATAATATCCTTTACCTTACTACCTTTTCCTTTTACAAGAAATAAGTCATTTCGCGCATATGTATTTGCTATATAAAGATTATCATCACTCTTTAACAAATTATAATTTTGATTATTATCACTATCCATAAACATTGTCATTCCTTTCAAATTAGGCTCTGTCTATACAATTGTTTTATTTTTCATATAACAATGTTCCGCTACCTTTATCCGAGAAAATTTCCATAAGTACCGAATGTTGCATTCTCCCATCAATAATTGCAGCCTCTTTTACTCCACTTTTTATACAATCAACACAACCATTAATTTTTGGTATCATCCCACCTGCAATTACGCCTTTTTCAATTAATTTTTCAACTTCTGATATTTCTACACTCTCTATAAGTGTTTTATCATCGTCTTTGTCAAGCAAAAGCCCAGCAACGTCTGTCATACTTATAATTTTAGCCGCATTTAATGCAGTTGCAATTTTACAAGCCGCGGTGTCTGCATTAATATTGTAGGCAACTCCGCTTTCGTCTACACCTACGGTTGCTATTACAGGTATAAAGCCACTGCTCATTAAGTAACTTATCAGTGTAGTATCAACGTCAATAATATCGCCAACGTAGCCAAGGTCGGGTGTAGATTTGTTTTTCTTACACTTTAATATATTGCCGTCCATACCACATAGTCCTACTCCATATCCTCTTAAAAGTGCAACTAAGTCTTTATTAACTTTTCCGGCTAATACCTGCTGTACTATGTCCATTGTTTGTTTATCGGTAAGGCGTAATCCGTTTATAAATTGTGGTTTTATACCCACTTTATCTAATTGCGAATTAATTTCAGGGCCACCACCATGTACAAGTGTTACCTTAACACCAAGTAGTGCAAGTGTAACAAGGTCGTTCATTACTGCGGCTTTAAGCGAGTTATTTGTCATTGCGCTACCACCGTACTTAACTACTATTGTTTTACCTTGATACTTGCAAATATAGGGCTGAGCCTCGTTTAAAATTCTCACCATTTGCTGTGTTTTCATTTTGTCATATTCACTCATTAGAGCCACCTTACTTATTTTTAAGTTCTGTAATCTCCGTTAATTTTTACGTAATCATATGTTAAATCGCATCCCCAGGCCGTTGCAAAATATTCACCTTCGTTCATATTAACAAGTATTTCAATTTCATTAGCTGTTAAAATCTTTTTTGCCGTTTGTTCGCAATATGAAACATGTTTTGCATTCTCACATACTTTTACACTGCCATTTTTGCTTTTTAAGGTTATTGATACACCGTCTATCGAAAAATCACCCTCGGTATACCCTATTGCACACAGTGCTCTACCCCAGTTGGCATCTTCGCCAAACATTGCCGCTTTAAAAAGGCTAGAGCAAATGATACTTTTACTTATTGCCCTTGCATTTTGCAAAGAGTTTGAATTTGTTACCGTGCACTCTAGCAGTTTGCCTGCTCCCTCACCGTCGCCTGCTATGCTTTTGCACATATAAGTTGTAACTTTTTTTAATGCGGAAACAAAAGTATTATAATCTTCACCTTCACATACAATTTCTGTATTTTCGGCTAACCCGTTTGCCATTAACAGCACTGTATCATTTGTAGAGGTATCTCCATCAACGCTAATTTGATTAAAAGTATCATCGACGTCGGCCGATAGTGCCTTTTGTAGCATTTCACTTGATATGCTTACATCACT
>CAYJLZ010000115.1:0-4078 GCA_964371265.1 uncultured Bacteroides sp.
GGACTGCGTAAGGCCTGTGCTTATTGCGTGGTAACATGTAAGTGCTGGGGAGCCGTTGTATGTAACTATCATATTTTGCAAGCCGGCGTATATACCCTCAAGCCTTGCTAAATTTGATTCATAATCACTACCCCAAAAATTTTGCATATCGGTATGTGTCATGTATCCAAGGCGCAAAGCTGGGTTTGCGCTAAAATGTGCGCCTCCAAGATTGGGATCACCCCCGTTACTTAACTCTTTAAGTGCCATGGCATAGCTTAAACTTGCAACAGCTTGTGCTTTTAATGCCTCGTCATGGTATGTAACGTAGTCTTTTATGCTAACAGTATCCACGCTATTAGTGCCCTCGTTATATATTTTAAAGTCGCTGTTTGTTATTTCGGCAAAGGGCTGTGTCGCATTTGAAGTTGCGTTTTCAGTTGCATTGCTTTCTGGGTGGGAGCTATCAGTTTGCAAAGGTTGTAATTGCTGTACAGTTGTACCAAATAGGCTGCCTGCAAGTAATCCGGCAAAAGGTAGCGCAAAAATAAGTATTGCAAACATCAATATAACAGATATGGTTTTCTTCATTTTTAGTACCGTCCTTGTATTTTTTATCACAATAATGTAAAATAAGTTAGGGAAAGTAGCTCATTGGCAAATAGAGAGGAGAAAGATAATGGTTTCTAATGAAAAATTATGGGATAAGACAGGCTCTATTGAATACTTATGCGAGGAGTATTTAAAAAATAACTTTATAGACCCTGAAACTTGTGAAAAACTTGGCGTAAAACGTGGGCTTAGAAACCCCGACGGTACAGGTGTACTTGCGGGGCTTACAAATGTGTGCGATGTTGTTGGTTACGATATGATAGACGGCGTGCGCACTGCAGCAGACGGTAAACTAATTTACAGAGGTATAGACGTTGCTGAAATTGTAAAGGCTGCAATAGACGAGGACAGATTTGTTTTTGAAGAAGTGATTTGGCTGTTGCTTTTTGGCAAGTTGCCAAGCAAACAGCAAATTGACGATTTTATGGGTGTTCTCTTTGAGCGCAGAGAGTTGCCAGAACACTTTGCTGAGGATATGATAATGAAAGCGCCTTCGCCGGATATTATGAATAAAATTGCAAGAAGTGTTCTTGCTCTTTACTCGTACGACAATAACCCCGATGGACAGTCGCTTGAAAATATATTGAGGCAGAGCATAAATCTTATTGCTGGGTTGCCTACAATTATGGTTAATGCGTACCAAATTAAAAAGCGTGCGTACGATAGGCAAAGTATGTACTTGCACCTTCCAAAAGAAGGGCAAAGCACAGCAGAGCATATACTATCTACTTATAGGCCCGACCAAAAGTTTACAAAAGAAGAGGCAAAGCTGTTAGATATATGTATGGTTTTACATGCCGACCACGGCGGCGGTAACAACTCGACTTTTTCATGTAGGGTGCTAAGTAGTTCGGGCACAGACACTTACTCGGCCATAAGTGCGGCTGTGGGAAGCTTGAAAGGCCCAAAACACGGCGGAGCAAACCACAAGGTAATGCAAATGTTGCAACATATAGACAGTGCAATTAAAAACGAGAACGATGATGATGAAATAATTGCATTTTTGGAAAAATTGCTTACAAAACAAGCAGGTGACAAAAGCGGTTTAATATACGGCATAGGCCATGCTGTATACACTAAAAGTGATCCTCGCGCAATAATACTTCGCAAACAGGCAAAAAAACTGGCAATTGAAAAAGGTTTCGAGCGACAATTTACATTGCTGTGTAAAGTAGAACAGCTTGGCCCCGTTGCATTTGCAAAAATAAAAGGCGGCAAAGATGTTTGCGCAAATGTAGATTTGTTTAGCGGTTTAATTTACAAAATGCTTGGTATAAGTGAAGATTTGCATACACCGCTCTTTGCAATAAGCAGAATACCGGGCTGGTGTGCGCACCGAGTGGAAGAAGTTATGTTCTCGAACCGTATAATTAGACCTGCTTATAAGTATATTAACCAATCGCAACAATATACCTCACTGGAGGCGCGTTAATGAAGCGTAAATGGTGTGCTTTTTTAATAATTTTAAGTATTGCAACAGGCGTTTTACGCCTTGCAGACCTATTACTGCTAAGTGAAGAAGGCACTGGCTTTGTACTTTGGGGCAGTGTTTGGCTAAGATATATTATAATTGCTATTGCCATTTTTATAATATATGCCGTATCGCGAATGCAAAGCATAAAAAGTGAAATAAAAGCAATTAACCTATCGCCACTTTTGTTAGTGGCGATAGGTACAATTAGTGCAGTGGCGGCAATAAGTTGCACAAGCTATGCTGTGCGTCAATTTGTGTTGCCTACAACAAGTTTTGGGCATGCTTTAGGCGGTGGTGCAATGCTTGTGGTTGCGTTTGTTGTTAGGCTGTTACTTGCACTTACACTTTTTACTTTTGCACTTTTTTGCATTTTGCTTGCAAATTATAAAAAAAATGTTATTTTTGAAAAAAATTATTTAAGGACGCTGGGACTTATAGGTGCAGTGGCTTTTTGTATTATTCCTATAATTATGTACTCACAAACGCCTGCAAGCATTAGCAGAATAGTATATATTTTAAACGTATGCAGCGCACTTAGCGCACTTGTTTTTGTAACAGTTTTACTGGGGGTAATGTTTAAAAAGCCGTTTAATGCTCAAAAATCACAAATAGCTGCCAGTGGGCTTGTTTGCTTTTTGATGTGTACATGTATTCTATTGCCGCAAACCTTGCTTTTGTATATACCTTTTAGTTTTTACAACTTGTTTTTAGCCATACTATTGGCATTTATTGGTGTGCTTGGCGCTGTTGCGGCATTGCAAACAAGTAAAATGTAAATAGGTTAATATAACGTTGTTTTTTAAGTATTAATTTGGTATATAACATAATAACATTGTTTTTTAATGGTTACATTTTCATATATTTTACAATATTTTTACCATAAACTAATGAAAAAACGTATCGAAATTTGAATAATTCGTAAATAGTTTTATATTTTGTAACAATTTGTTACCTATAAGTTGTTTTGTGCGTTTGTTTTTGTTATACTAGTTGTAATGAACAGCTAATATAGTATTTAATAAATATTTATATATAATATATTAAGGTATACCGATGAAGAAAAAAGAGTGGTTTTCGGCCCTTAGTGGGCTTGCATATTTAACACAGCTTGGTGTTAGCGTTGCCGCACCTTTAGTTTTAATGTTGCTTTTGGCAAATTTTTTAGTATCAAACGGCTATGTTGGATATTGGGCATATTTTTTGTTTGCCGTATTCGGCATTGGCGCCTCGGCAATGACATTTTACTCGTTTATAAAATACGTTTTAAACAAAAGTAAAAAAACACAATCAAATAATCAAACAGTACCCGATGAATTGAAAGGAAAGCTTTTATGAAATTGCAAAAAACAATTTTAAAAGAAACTTTACGCATTGCATTGGGTACTTTTTGTTTATCGGTAATTATGAACATAGTTATATTGCTGCTAAACATGTGGGATATAACAGCGCTTACAGGCACTTTGCTTGGTGCAACAATTGCAATAGCAAACTTTTTTTTGCTGGGCGTTACGGTTCAAATAATTACAGATAACCCCGATAACGAAAAAAGAAATAAGTTAAAATTACAGCTCTCGTACAGTTTGCGTATGTTGCTTGTTTTAGCGGCAATTGCAATAGGAGTAATATCAGATTACTTCTTATGGGTTTGCGTGGTTTTGCCTGTGTTTTTTCCTCGCATCACAATTGCAATAATGCAAATTATGGGACTGTATAAGCCCGACAAGATTAACAATAAAGACAACACATAGCAGGAGGTTGATTAAAACTAATGGATGTAAATATTCAAGGTGCGCAAATTTTCTTTACAATTCCTGTGCTTGGCGGCATACCTATAACCGAAACAATTATTAACAGTACACTTGTTATGCTTGTAATTCTTGGCATTTGCTATTATTTAACACGCAACTTACAAGTAAAGGCTGTTACAAAACGCCAAGTAGTGGCAGAATTTTTGGTAGAAACGGCGCAAAACTTTGTGCACGGCAACATGGGTGAAAAGTTTGCCCACTACAC
>CAYJLZ010000115.1:4088-7011 GCA_964371265.1 uncultured Bacteroides sp.
CAGCTTATTAAGTCTGTTAACACTTTACCCACCAACAAGCGATTTAAGCACAACATTAGCGTGGGCGGTGCTTGTATTCGTGCTAATAACTTATACAAAAATACGCACAAGCGGTTTTGGCGGTTATTTGCTTGGATTTACAAAGCCAATAGCGGTTTTAACACCATTTAACTTCTTGTCCGAACTCTCAACGCCAATATCTATGGGCTTTCGTCACTTTGGCAACATTGTTTCGGGCAGTGTTATTACTACGCTTGTTTATGCGGCTCTTGCAACACTTTCAAATATGGTGTTTGGCTGGTTGCCGGGCGCTGCTGGCAACATACTTGGTAGCATTCCGTTTTTCCAAGTTGGTGTGCCTGCGGTACTCAGCTTATATTTCGATTTGTTCTCAAGCTTTATGCAAGCATTTATCTTTTGCATGCTAACAACTCTTTATATAGCAAATGCGGCAGAAGAATAACAGATGTTTTATTTTTGCCAAGACAGACGTTGTTTAGTTGTTTAAATGTTAAATTACGACTGTATAGGCTTAATAATAAAAGTGTACAGGCTAAATTTAGACTTTGTACAAAAACGCAGTAAATTATTTTATTTAATTAATAGGAGGCAATTTTATGTTAGAAAGAGCAATAGTATTAGCAGGTTGCGCAGTTGGCGCAGGTTTAGCACTAATGGCAGGTATCGGCCCTGGTATCGGCGAAGGTTATGCAGTTGGTAAAGCATGTGAGGCTATTGGCCGCCAACCCGAGGCAAAAGGCGATGTTACATCTACAATGTTGCTTGGCTGCGCAATCGCGGAAACAACAGGTATTTATGGCTTTGTTACAGGTTTGCTTTTGTTGTTCGTGGCACCGGGTATGTTTATTGGATTACTAGGATAATAAACTTTAGTTACAAGTTGCAAAATAAATTTAATAACTTGTAGGTGCAAAATAAAAAATAAAATGCAGATGACACTAAGTTGTTTACATTTACCCAGAATTAGGGGGAAACAAAATGGATAATTTTCAATCACTGGTAACTTTAATGCCGTGGAACTCAATATCGGCGCTTATAAATTTATTGTTGCTTACACTGGGCATAAAAAAGTTTTTGTTTAAACCTGTGATGGAAGTGCTTGAAAAACGCAAATCACAAATTGATGAACAGTACACAAGCGCCGAAGAGGCAGAAAAAAGTGCTTTGCAAATGAAACAAGAGTACGTAGAATGCCTTGAAAACGCAAAAGACGAAGCGAGTGAAATTGTTAAAAGTGCTACTTTAAGGGCTACACAGCGCAGTGAAGAGCTTTTAAACACAACACGTGCGGAAGTTGCCACGCTTAAAACAAAGGCACAAGAAGATATTGAGAGCGAAAAGCGCAAGGCCGCAAGCGAGCTTAAAGGCGATATTGCGCATATTGCCATTGATATAGCGAAAAAAGTTGTTGAAAAAGAAATAGACGAGAGTACACACAAAAAGATGATTGACGACTTCATAAGCAATGTAGGTGATGCATCATGACGACTCTGGGAGCTAAAGAGTACGGCACAGCGCTGTATTCTCTTGCAAAAGAAGAGGGGCTGCAAAAGGATATTTTGCAAGACCTAAACGATGTTTGCGCTATTTTAAAAGACAATGCAAGTTATGTTCGCCTTTTACAAAACCCGTGCGTAAAAAAAGAGGACAGGCTGGGCCTTATAGATGGTGCCTTTAAAGAAGGCGTAAACAGGCACGTTTTAAATTTTTGTAAAATATTGTGCGAGAAATCGGCGCTAAATATACTGGAGCCGTGCAAAAAAGTTTATAAAGAACTTATGTACGAAGAGAGTGGTATTTTGCCGGTTACAGCTGTTGCGGCAAGCGAACTTAATAAGCAACAGTGCGAACAATTAGTGCAAAAGTTAAACGAAATAACAGGCAAAACAGTAGAGCTTGAAACAACAGTTGATAAATCTTTAATAGGCGGTATAAAGCTAGTTTATAGCGGTAAAGAAGTTGATGGCAGTGCACTTAGCCGCCTTGAAAGTATGCAGGCAATGCTGCTTAGCAAAATTTAGCAAAATACACAACCTTGCTGTAAAGCAATTAAGAATGAAAATAAATATAACTCACAGAAAGTTGGTGAGACTATGCAGTTGAAACCCGAAGATATAAGTAAAATTATAAAATCTCAAATTAAAAATTACGAAACACAAATAGAAACAGCCGAAACAGGTACTGTAATTATGGTTGGAGACGGTATTGCACGTGCATATGGTCTTGATCATTGTATGGCAAACGAACTTGTTGAATTTGACAATGGTGAATTTGGCATGGCACTTAACCTTGAGGAAAACAGCGTTGCCATAGTTATACTTGGTACCGACGAGGGCATTAAAGAGGGCGATACGGTTAAAAGAACAGGTAAGGTTGTATCTGTTCCGGTGGGCGATGCCATGGTGGGCCGTGTTGTAAACGCACTTGGCCAACCTATTGACGGCAAGGCAGAAATAGAAACAACCGAAATAAGCCCCATAGAAACACCTGCTGCAGGTATTATTGAACGCAAAAGCGTTAGTGTGCCACTTCAAACAGGTATTAAAGCAATAGACAGCATGATACCTATTGGACGTGGCCAACGTGAGCTAATAATAGGCGACAGGCAAACAGGTAAAACAGTTATTGCAACAGATACTATAATTAACCAAAAAGGTCAAGACGTTATTTGTATTTACGTTGCAATAGGCCAAAAACAAAGTACTGTTGCGCAGCTTGTTGAAATGCTTACAATAAACGGAGCAATGGACTACACAATTGTAGTAAGTGCTGCAGCCTCAGAGCTTGCACCGCTACAATATATTGCTCCTTATAGCGGCTGTACAATGGGCGAGTACTTTATGGCAAAAGGCAAAGACGTTCTTATCATTTACTATTATTTGTCAAAACAAGCCGTAGCTGA
>CAYJLZ010000116.1:0-6812 GCA_964371265.1 uncultured Bacteroides sp.
ACCCTCGACACGCGGTTTTGGAGACCGCTGCTCTACCAACTGAGCTATACCCCTAAGTATTATAATTTTTGTGCTTAATAAACACTCATATTATAATACATAATTTTATAGGTTTTGTCAATACATTTCACATATATATGTCAAAATTATATTAAGTTTTATTAAAGTAGTATCTAATATTCCTCCATGTCACTATAATCGCTTACATTATCTAAAAACTTTAATATTTGCAATACACTGCTCTCTACCGAACTGTTTTCTGTTTTTATAATTATATCAGGGTTTTGAGGTGTTTCGTAAGGTGATGAAATACCTGTAAAATTGCTTATTTGGCCTTTTATTGCTTGCTGATACAAGTGCTTGGTATCTCTTCTTATACACTCATCAAGCGATGTATCTACAAAGACTTCGTAAAAACAGTCGCCTATTATTTTGCGTGCGTTTTGCCTGTCGGCCGAATACGGCGAGATAATTGCCACAAGCACTATAAGTCCTGCATCGTTCATAAGTTTTGCTGTTTGGGCAATTCGTCTAATATTCTCAACTCTGTCTGCCTGGCTAAAGCCCAAATCATTGCTTAAACCCATTCTAACATTATCGCCGTCCAAAATCATTGTGTGGTTACCCTGTGCAACAAGCGCCTGCTCCAATGCATTTACTATTGTGCTCTTGCCACTTCCGGATAGCCCGGTAAACCAAAATGTCATCGGTGTTTGGTTTTTTTGCCTTGCTCTAACCTCATTTGTAACGGTAAAATTATGCCATGTTAAATTGTCCGAACGCCTAAGTGGGTGCATAACCGTACCACAAGCCGATGTCATATTAGTAACCCTGTTAATTAATATAAAGCGTCCCAAACTTTTTGCTTCTTCAAATTTGCTAACAACTATTTTTTCCGAAATGGATACATCGCAATTTATTATGTCGTTTTTATTTGCTTGTTCTTTCAAAATATGCACACCGGTATTAACATCAACACAGTAGTGTATTCTCATTATAGTTGCAGAAATAATTTTTGTACCTATTTTTAATAGATAGTTTCGCCCAATTATCAGTTCCTCATCATCTGTCCAAAGTAAATCGGCCCTAAACAACCTGTAACTAGAATAGCTATTGTCCGTAGTAATTACACAACCCCTAGAGCAATCTGTTTCTCTGTCAAAAACTATTGTAACAGGCATATTTTTTCCTATTTCATTAACCGATTTATCTTTTAAGTACAATTCTTTTATTTTAGCATATTCTGCGCTGGGCAAAATTTTTACTTTATCCCCTACTTTAAGTTTACCTTGCGCAACTTCTCCCTGAAAGCCTCTAAAATTCAAATTCGGTCTGCATACTCTTTGTACGCACATGCTAAATTCTGTATCATGGTCATGTTTATCTATATTTATGTTCTCTAAATAATTAAGCAAAGGCTTTCCCTCAAACCAATGCATAAACTTCGATTTTTTACTTAAATTATCCCCAACAGTAGCGCTTACAGGTATATAAACAATTGTATCAACATTAATTTCACTCATTAAATTTTTACAATCGCGCTTTATCGACTTAAATAAACTCTCATCGTAATCTATTAAATCCATTTTATTAATTGCAAATACAAAATGAGATATACCCATTAATGCACAAATTCTAACATGTCGTTTTGTTTGTGTTAGTATACCTTTTGTTGCATCAATTAAAATAATAGCTAAATCGGCAAACGAGGCGCCAACCGCCATATTTCGAGTGTACTCTTCGTGTCCCGGTGTATCGGCAACAATAAAACTTCGTTTTTTTGTTGTAAAATATCTATACGCAACATCAATTGTAATTCCTTGCTCGCGCTCTGCCATAAGCCCATCAAGCAAAAGCGAGTAATCAATTTCACTATTGCGACTACCTGTTTTACTATCTTTGTGTAATGCGCTTTTTTGGTCGGTAAATATTAATTTTGAATTATATAAAATATTACCAATTAATGTGGATTTACCATCATCAACACTGCCACAAGTTATAAATTTTAAAAGTCCGTTCATTAAAAATATCCTTCTTTTTTTCTTCTTTCCATGCTTCCCTGCATTTCTTGGTCTATTACCCTACTCGAGCGCTCTGAAGTTACCATTTTATTCGATTCATCTATAATTTTTTCAAGCGTGTCTGCTTGCGATTCAATGCCGCCTGTTAATGGGTAGCAGCCAAGAGTTCTAAATCGTATTTTTTTGTTTACAATCTTCTCGCCATCTTTTAACTTTAACCTGTCATCATCTACCATTATTATGTTTCCGTCGCGTTCAATAACCGGTCTGGTTTTTGCATAATAAAGCGGTACTATGTCTATTTTTTCACGCAGTATATATTGCCATATATCCGATTCAGTCCAGTTAGATATGGGAAACACTCTCATACATTCACCTTTTTTAATTAAGGTATTGTACAAATTCCAAAATTCCGGTCGTTGTTTTTTAGGGTTCCAAGCATGGTTTTCGTTTCGAAAAGAAAATATGCGCTCCTTTGCTCTGGACATTTCCTCGTCGCGTCTTCCCCCACCAAATGCCACTGTAAATTTATGTTTATCCAGGCTTTGTTTTAACGCCTGTGTCTTCATAATATCTGTATAAGAGCTGCCATGATCGAATGGATTTATGTTGTTTTTTATGCCATCTTTATTAGTGTAAACAATCATTTCTACGCCTTTTTCTTTGGCCATTTTGTCGCGAAAATCTATCATTTCTTTAAATTTCCATGTTGTATCTACATGTAAAAACGGAAATGGAGGTTTTTCGGGATAAAATGCTTTAAATGCAAGGTGCATCATCACCGAACTGTCTTTACCTATTGAGTAAAGCATAACCGGCTTTTCACACTCGGCAATTACCTCTCGCATAATGTAAATAGCTTCTGCCTCAAGTGCGTCTAATTGCGATTGTTTGCTCATAATCGAAGTTATTCCTTTCATTTGCTCTCTTAATTTTCAAACTGAGTTTTAAATTTATTTTAGTAATAATTAATATGTGTATTATTTATTGTGCAAAATATTTTCTTCACAATTTACAATATAAAAACCTTTTTCATTTAGTGAATTTTCTCTGTTATAAAGCATTGCTGTATTGTCCATTTGCCTAAATATTCCGCCGGCCTGTTCAACTATGCATTGCATGGCAGCTGTATCCCACTCCATTGTGTAATTGTGCCTATAATATATTTCTGCCTCTCCTTTTGCAATTAAACAGCCTTTTAAGCTACTTCCCATTTTTACAAAATTAGTAAACTTGTACTCTTGTATTAACTCATCCATTTCCTTGCAGCCGTGAGAACTGCTCGTAACGAGCCTGACTTTATTTAGCTCACATATATTCGATACAAAAATGCGCTGAGTATTATTGTTTTCATCGCAATAATAACTTCCGTTATCTTTACTTGCATAAAATAGCTGCTTTGTTGCAGGAACATAAATTACACCAACAACCGGCTTATTATTGTGCGCAAGTGCAATATTAACCGTAAATTGCCCATTTCTTTTAATAAACTCTTTTGTGCCATCAAGTGGGTCTACTATAAAACAATACGGATTATTAAGTCTGGATTTATCATCCTTGCTCTCCTCCGATAAAATTGCATATTCTTTATACTGCTTTCTCAAGTTTTCAACAATTATATCATTTGCTAGTTTATCAGCAAGTGTAAGCGGAGAATTATCGGCTTTAAAATCTACAACATCAAACAACACCTTATCATTGTAAACTTCCATTATCTTTTTTCCCGCCAAAACAGCAATTTCGCTACAAAATTTCTGTATGTTTTTTAAATCATTCATATATATAAACCCTTTTAGTTATTTTTTATCCACACTTAATTATACAATACTGTAATTCTTTGTCAATAAAAATATATATAAATAATAAAATAAAAAAACACCCTTATATTAAGCATTTTGTAAATACATTAATTACAACGGTGTTTTTTTATTAACTAATTCAAATTTTGTGCTTATTGCCCCATATTTACAACTGTTTTTGCAGTCGTTGCAACGTATACACTCAGGCGAATTAATATCTTTTGTAACTGTGATATTCATTTTGCATGCCCTATTGCATGCGCCGCAGTTAACGCATTTATGCTCGTTTAAATTAAGTTTGTAAATGCTTATTTTGTTAAATAACGCATAAAACGCACCTAGCGGGCATATATACTTGCAAAACGGCCTATATATTGTTGTTGATAAAACAACTACAAGTACTAAAACAAATACTTTCCACGAAAACAACGAACCCAAAAGCTCTTGCAAGTTTTCGTTCATTGAAACAAGTGGTATTCCACCAAAAAGTGTACCCGATGGACAAATATATTTGCAAAAATACGGTTGTCCAAGGCCAAAATTGTTTGTTAAAAAAAGCGGAAAACCTATTACAAATGTTGCTAAAATAATATATTTTAGCTTTCTTAACAAAGTATCAAGCTTTTTATTAACTTTAAGTTTAGGTACTTTAATTTTATGCAATAAGTCTTGCACAAGGCCAAACGGGCATAAAAAACCACACACAAAACGCCCAAGTACTACTCCAAATAACAGTAAAAAACCCAGCACATAATAACTAAAAAAATTACCGCTTTTGCCAAGAACTGCTTGAAGCGAACCAATAGGGCAAGACCCCAGCGCCCCGGGGCAAGAGTAGCAATTAAGCCCCGGAACACATAGAACCTTTGAGTTTCCCTGAAATATTTTTCCGTTAACAAACCCTAAAATATAACCGTTTGTTATTGCAAAAAATGCAATTTGAAAAACGTGTCGCATATTTTTTTTATTTTTAATAGTAAGTTCCCTCTTTCGCAATTTAACCTATACCAATACACTCAAGGCAAATGAGAATTGACTTTTGCAGTACCGATTTATGCTCTCCAACAATAATTCCCACTCCAATTAAAACCAGCGAAACTGCCAGCAGCGATATTGTTATATGCGATTGTACAAATTTTTTCATTATTGCAACATTGCCATAGCCTCTTGTGCATATGACAAATAGTAAGAGGTTGCATCATCAGGAGCGCCTACAAGCACTTCACCAAAAACATTTCCTTGGCTGTCTACAAATATTGTTGTAGGAAAGCCGGTAATATTATCTTTTATATAATTTTCATATATTTCAGTGTTGTTAATAATTGCATCAAAATTGCAACCGTTCTCGGTTAAAATTTGAATTGCCAAATCGGTTTCAGTCGCTCCGTCATCACATATTGTTAAAACATTTACATTAACAGGCAAAGCTTGATATACCTCTTCAAGTTCGTCCATTTCCTCTATACAAGGAGGGCACCATGTTGCCCAAAAATTAACAACTGTCATAGCATATTCACCAAAAACATCGTCTGTAACTTCATGTCCATATACCGAAGTTGTTGAAAAACTTCCAAACGGTGTTCCGTCTTGTGCTACACCAAGTTCTACACTTCCATCTTCATTTGTGTCTATTTCGCCTTGCATTCCGGTATCATCTGTCATGCCTTCTTCTGTTTGCGCTTGTTCATCAAGCATCATCTCTTCGTCGTAGCTCTCGTCGCATGCAACAAACATAAACATGCACATTAATAAAACCGTAATTAAGCAAATTATTTTTTTCATATTAGTTCCTTTCAATAAAAACAATTAAACATCGTACTATTTATATTATATTATTTTTTTATTTTTAAGTCAATAAAAAATTATGCACAGCATTTTTGTTTGACATTTTTTTTAAAAATATTGTGTTAATGTTTATGGCAGAGGTGATTTTATTGCAAGGTGTTGTTTATTTAGATATTTTAGTTTTGGTAAATGCAATAATAGGTTATTTTACACTTAAATTTACTGCATATTTTGCATCTCGCAATCAAAATATAGTTAGAATATGTATTGCGTCTTTTGTTGCCGGGCTCACTTCACTTACTATGCTAATAACTTTTTTAAATGCACCTATTTTTTTATTATTAAAAATACTGCTTGCTTCTTGTGTTATTTTAATAGCCTTTGGCGGTAAAAGTTTACGAATTTTTTTTAAAACTTTATTTTATTTTATAGCATTTAACATACTATTGGGTGGTGTGGTTATTTTAGCCGTTTTTTGCGGTGCAAATAATATTAATATAAGTAACTTTTCTATTTACATAAACATATCCCCTATTTTACTTATTATTTGTATTTTTGCTATGTATGCTGTTATTAGCGGTTGCATATATGTTTTTGGTAAATCTAAAGTTAATCAAAGTATTGAATTTTGTTTGTCACTTAACAATACAAAAATTTCCGGTATGGCGCTTTTTGATACAGGTATGCACATAAAAGACGCTATATCGTCTCAGAGTGCAATTTTGTGCAGTTTTAATACACTACAAAGTAAATTGCCCGAGGATATTAAAATTAGCTTGCACAATTATTTTAATATAGGAGAACTTAACTTACCTTTTTGGCTTGTTAGCGTAAAAACTGCAACAGGAATGCAAATGCTACCTGCCACACGGTGCGAGCACATTATATTAACAACTAACAGCAATAGCACTAAAATAGCAAAACCTATACTTGTTTTTACAGCGCAAAGTATTATCGACGGTACTTACGATTTAATTATTCACCCTAACTATTTAAAGGAGCAATAAAATTATGAATTTACTAAAAAGAGCAATTATTTTTTTAAAAAAGCTGTGCCAACGAATCAAACGCAGCATATCGTATTTGTTGCTGATGCTTAAAATATCTGATTACAGCTATTACATTAACGGACCCGAGGTTTTACCCGCACCGCTTAGCAAAGATGAAGAATTAGTGGTATTTGAGGGGTTATCTAAGGGCAAGCAAC
>CAYJLZ010000117.1:0-4798 GCA_964371265.1 uncultured Bacteroides sp.
AACGGTGTTGTTATTAAAAACATTACACCCAACATACCGGGAAGAGTTAAAATAGATGGTGTGGACTGGACAGCATACAGCAATACTGCTTTAAACGAGGGAGATTTGTGCATAATTGAAGAAATAGACGGTACATCCGTTAGAGTAAAAGCTGCACTACCGGCCGAAAGCGTGATTGCAAATTAGTATTAGTAAAAAAATATTTTAAAATGGCATGCCGCTTGCCTTAAAAGCGTCAGAAGGAGTATTTTATGGAATTTATTATTATTGGTTTGCTTATTATTATAGCAGTTATATTAATATCTAGCATTAAGGTTGTTCCACAGGCAAATATGTTTGTTATTGAAAGAATAGGCGTATACCATACGAGCTGGAATGCGGGTATTCACTTTAAAGTACCTTTTATAGACAGAGTACAAAAAAAGGTTACAATGAAAGAGCAAGTTGTAGATTTTAGACCGCAGCCGGTTATTACAAGCGACAACGTTACAATGCAAATAGACACAGTTGTGTTTTTTCAAGTTACCGACCCAAAACTGTTTACCTATGGCATAGAACGCCCGTTGCTTGCTATTGAAAACCTAACAGCAACAACACTTAGGAACATAATTGGCGGACTAGAGCTTGAAGAAACACTAACAAGCCGTGACACAATTAACACAAAAATTACTGCAATACTTGACGAAGCAACTGACAAATGGGGAATTAAGGTAAACCGAGTTGAGGTTAAAAACATTATACCCCCGGCAGAGATACAAGACGCTATGGAAAAACAAATGAAAGCAGAACGTGAACGCCGTGAAAGCATTTTGCGCGCCGAGGGTGAAAAACGCAGTGCTATACTTGTGGCCGAGGGTGAAAAAGAGAGCGCAATATTGCGTGCAGACGCAGTGAGAGAACAGCGTATAAGAGAAGCGCAAGGTGAGGCGCAAGCAATTATGGAAGTGCAAAAGGCGCTTGCCGACTCAATAGCTCTGCTAAATGAATCTAAACCAACACAAAAAGTGCTTACACTAAAAAGTTTAGAGGCGCTTCAAAAAGTAGCGGATGGCAAGGCAACTAAGCTTATTATACCAAGCGAACTTCAAAACCTTGGAGGCCTTGTAAGCAGTGTTATGGCAATGGCTAAAGATGACGAGCCTACTGTTTAATATTAAATTAAGCTTGCAGCAAAAGCATATATGCTTTTGCTGCGTTTTGTTTTTTACTATAACAATGTATATTATACCTTGTTTATACATTGTTATTTAACATTTAAATAAACAAATTTAAATTAAATTTAATGTTTTTAACTATAATTTTATCAAATAAATACAATAATCGGTTGTTTTTTTATAAAAAATTATATAATATTGGCAAAAATTTCATAAATGTATAAAATATCATTGACAATGCATAAATATACGTATATAATATATCCATAGAGTTTAATTTTAAATTTCATTTGATTTTTAAGGAGTTATTATTATGAAGAAATTATTGACAATTATAATGTGTTTAACATTAGTATTTACATTTGCTGCGTGTTCTGCACCGGCGCAAGAGGAAACTGCGCAAGAAGACACTGCTGCAACAAGCGATAGTGCTGTGCAAGAGGATACAGTACCTTCAATTAATTCGGTTGAAGACCTTGAGGGTAAAACAATTGGCGTACAGCTTGGAACAACAGGCGACATATATGCAGCTGACATTGAGGGAGCGACAATTGAGCAGTATGCAAAAGGTGCCGATGCGGTTTTAGCACTTAAACAAGGCAAAATTGATGCAGTTATTATAGATAACGAGCCTGCAAAAGTATTTGTGGAACTTAACCCTGAAATGACACTTGTTCCTGAAGATTTTGTTTTAGAGGAATATGCAATTTGCATAAGTAAAGACAATTCAGAACTTACAGCATCGTTTAATGAGGCGATAGAGCAGCTAAAAGGTGACGGTACACTTGATGCAATTTTGGATAAGTACATTAACGGAGTAGAGGGCGCCGAGGGCTACGTTACACCCGAGGGTACGCAATACCCGAACGGAGAGCTTAAAATGGCAACAAATGCATATTTTCCGCCGTATGAATACTACGAGGGCGATGAAATTGTTGGAATAGACGCTGAATTTGCAAAGGCTATTTGTGATACTTTGGGATATGAGCTTGTTATTGAGGACATGGAATTTGACTCGATAGTGCCGGCAGTACAAAGCGGCAAGGCAGATTTTGGCGCTGCAGGTATGACTGTATTGCCCGAGAGACTTGAAAACGTTGATTTTACAGATAGCTACCTAACAGGTATTCAATCTATAATTGTTTTAAAGTAAGCATAGTGTTTAAAAATAGTTTGGCTTTGCATGTTTTAATTTAAAAACTATATGCCAAAATGTTAATTGCGGCGTTGGTGCAAAGCATCGGCGTCGCATATTTGTACAATTACTTATGTAAAAAAAGGAGCCGTTATGGCAGAGTTTTATGAAATTCACATATATAACAACTTTATAGCCGAGGACAGGTGGCTTTACATAGCTAGCGGTTTATCTACAACGCTTATAGTCACTTTTTTTTCACTTTTAGTAGGCACAATTATAGGTGCAATTATTTCAATGGTAAGGGTAACGCACGATAAAAATGATGATTGTGGTTTAGTTATAAAAATATTAAACAAAATATTTAAGGTTTACTTAACCGTATTTCGGGGTACACCTGTTATGGTTCAACTGTTAATAATGTATTTTGTTGTTTTTACTGTTGTGGACCCAGGTAAAATGGTAGTGGCAATAATAACTTTTGGTATTAATTCCGGCGCATACCTTGCTGAAATTTTTCGCAGTGGAATTATGAGTATAGATATAGGGCAAATGGAAGCCGGTAGAAGCCTTGGGCTTTCGTATAAAGTGACAATGCAAAAAATATTAATGCCACAGGCAATTAAAAACATACTGCCGGCAATTGGCAACGAATTTATTGCGCTGTTAAAAGAAACGTCAATAGTAGGTTATATTGCACTAAGAGATATTACAAAGGGTGCAGATATTATTAGAAGCCAAACGTACGACCCTTTCCCTCCGCTGCTTGCAGCAGCCGCAGTTTACTTAATTATTGTTATGTTTATAACAAAATGCGTAAATGTGCTTGAAAGGAGGCTGGCTCAAAGTGATAGACGTTAAAAATCTTGAAAAAAATTTTGGAGATATTAAAGTACTTAAAAGTATAAATCAAACTATTCATCAAGGCGAAAAGGTAGCAATAATTGGCCCGTCGGGCAGTGGAAAAAGCACATTTTTGCGATGCCTTAACTTACTTGAAAAACCGACTGGTGGAGAAATATACTTTGAAAACGAGTGCATAACCGATAAAAAGTGTAATACTGACGAAGTTAGAAGAAAGATGGGTATGGTTTTTCAGCACTTCAATTTGTTTCCTCACTTAACGGTGAGAGGCAATATAACGTTTGCACCGGTAGAACTTGGATTAATGAGCAAGGAAGAAGCGGACAAAAAGGCAGATGAACTGCTAGAGAGAATAGCTCTTGCCGATAAAGCACAAACATACCCTAGCATGCTTTCGGGCGGGCAAAAACAGCGTGTTGCAATTGCTCGTGCGCTTGCAATGAACCCCAAAGTTATGCTATTTGACGAACCTACAAGTGCGCTTGACCCGGAAATGGTTGGCGAAGTGCTCGATTTAATAAAACAGCTTGCAAACGAGGGTATGACAATGGTTATTGTTACGCACGAAATGGGCTTTGCAAAAGAGGTGTCTACAAGAGTTTTGTTTATGGACGAGGGAATTATAAAAGAGGAGAACACTCCTGTAAATTTATTTACCAATCCTCAAAACGACAGACTTATAACATTTTTATCGAAAGTATTATAATTTAGTACTGAAAAGAAATAAAAGTAAATACATGGTAATTGTATACTAAGTAAAATTAAAATAAAAAAGTAAAGTGGTGTTTAAATTGAATAAATTAAAAAAATCGTATAAAAAAGTAGTGCTTGCATATTCGGGAGGTCTTGATACATCTATTATAATTCCTTGGCTTAAAGAAAATTTTGACAACTGTGAAGTTATTGCGGCATGCGGTGATGTAGGGCAGGAAGCAGAACTTGAGGGCCTTGAAGAAAAAGCTATTAAAACAGGCGCATCTAAATTATATATTATGGACCTTGTAGACGAGTTTGCAGAAAATTATGTTATACCCACAATGCAAGCAGGCGCAAAATATGAAGATGTGTACCTTTTAGGTACTAGTTTTGCTCGTCCTCCGGTGGCAAAACGCCTAGTTGAAATAGCAAAGCAAGAGAACGCTGACGCTATTTGCCATGGATGCACAGGCAAAGGCAACGATCAAGTGCGCTTTGAGCTGTCGGTTAAGGCGCTTGCACCCGAGCTTGACATAATTGCACCGTGGCGCCTGTGGGATATAAAAAGCCGTGAAGAGGAAATTGAATACGCAGAGGCTCGCAATATACCGCTTAAAATTAACAGAGAAACCAACTATTCCAAAGATAAAAACCTATGGCATCTTTCACACGAGGGACTCGACCTTGAAGACCCGTCGAATGAACCCGACTACAACAACCCAACGTTTTTAGAAATGTGCGTAAGCCCCGAGCAAGCTCCAGATAAGGCTGAATACATTACTATTCACTTTGAAAAAGGTGTGCCAACATTATTAAATGGCAAACAAATGAAGGCAAGCTCTCTTATAATTGAGCTTAATAAAATAGGTGGCAGAAATGGTGTTGGAATAACTGACATAGTTGAAAACCGCCTTGTAGGAATAAAATGCCGTGGAGTTTACGAAACACC
>CAYJLZ010000117.1:4808-6714 GCA_964371265.1 uncultured Bacteroides sp.
GGTGGTTCTATTTTATATTTTGCACACCGTCAACTTGAAATGCTTTGCCTTGACAAAGATACAATGCATTTTAAACAGGAGATATCGCATAAGTTTGCCGACCTTGTTTACAACGGCAAATGGTTTACTCCGCTAAGAGAATCAATGTCGGCATTTGTGGCAAACACACAAAAAACGGTAACAGGTGACGTAAAGCTGAAACTATATAAAGGCAATATTATACCGGCAGGTACGACCTCACCGTACAGCCTGTACAGCGAAGACCTTGCTACTTTTGGCGAAGATGTTGTTTACGACCAAAAAGATGCCGAGGGCTTTATAAACCTATACAGCCTGCAAACTGCCGTAATTGCAAAAATGAAAGAAAAAACCGAAAAGTAAATTAATATCTTTGCAAAATAGGAGATTTTAATGCAAAATAATGCGGTATTATGTGTATTAAATGCTAAATATGTTCATGCATCGCCTGCGCCGTGGTACATTGCCGCAGGCGTGCATAAATACTGCAAAAAAAATAATGTCAACTTAAAAACACATATAGTTCAGTACAGCATAAAACAAGCAAACACCGAAATTGATATGTTAACAGATGAAATTTTACTGTATAACGCAGTTATAGTAGGATTTAGTTGCTATATTTGGAACATAACGCAAACACTTGAAATGGCAAAAAAAATAAAATTGAAAAGCCCAAATACAGTAATAGTACTAGGAGGACCTGAGGTAAGCTATAACGCAAAAGATGTGCTATTTGACAATGATTTTATAGATTATATAATATCGGGCGAGGGTGAAACAAGCTTTGCAAAATTGTTTAATTGTATAGCACAAGGCAATAAACCGATAGAGGGCGAAATAAACGGCTTGTGTACAAAAAGTTATATTAGCAAGCCTTGCACATGCGAAGAAATAACGCACGACTACATTGAATACGGATACGCAAAACAGCTTGAAAACAAAATTGCATATATAGAAACTAGCAGAGGCTGCCCTTACAGCTGTGCATTTTGCCTTTCGGGCAGGTGCGGAGCAGTAAAATATGTAAATATACAAACAGCATTTAACAGCATATTAACTCTTGCAAATTCCGGTACTAAAACAGTAAAGTTTGTAGATAGAACTTTTAATGTTAACATATTACATGCGCAGCAAATTTTAAACTTTATTAAACAAAATTACGCAAAAACAATACCTAGTGATGTTTGTTTTCATTTTGAAATTGCAGCAGATATTTTAGATGACAGTACTATGCAAATACTAAAGCAAATGCCTCAGGGTGCCGTGCAACTTGAAATAGGTGTACAGTCTTTTAACGAAAAAACTTTAGAGGCGATAAAGAGAAAAACTAATACTAAACTAGTTTGCAAAAATATTAAAAAACTTGTTAATATGAAAAATATTCATGTTCACATAGATTTGATAGCGGGGTTAATTTACGAGGACATAAAATCTTTTGAGCACAGTTTTAATACAGCGTATAGCCTTAAAGCACATGTTTTGCAAATGGGTTTTTTAAAAGTACTGCACGGTAGTGCAATTAAAAGCGAACAAGACTTTTACAAATGTACATATGAAAAAAATCCACCATATGAAGTTATCAGTACGCCTTGGTTGTCTATACAAGATATGCACAAACTACATTTATGTGAGAGCGAACTTGAAAGAATAAATAATACCGGAAGGTTTATTAAAACGGCAAAATATGCTATTGAGGCATCGGGAAAAACACCTTTTGAGTTTTACACCTATATAGGAGCAAAAGCAGTACAAGAAGGATTTAAACACTACGGAGTTAACCTAGACGACTACACAAAGTTCTTACTTAACACTATAAAAGAAATGAAAGGCATTAACGTCCAAGTGTTGCGTGATGAAATGGTTAAGGACAGGCTGTGCAGCAATTCAA
>CAYJLZ010000118.1:0-3037 GCA_964371265.1 uncultured Bacteroides sp.
GTAACAACATAATCGGCCAATTTATTTGCAAGCTTTGTTGCAATTACACTGTTGCAACCATGAGCTATGTTTGCAAAGGGGCCTCCGTGTATAAGCGCCGGCGTATGTTCCAGTGTTTGAGTTAAATTTGGGTCAAACGCATCTTTTAAAAGTGCGCACATTGCACCCTGTGCATTTAGCATACTTGCCGTTACCGGCTCGTCGTTAAATGTGTACGCTACAACTATGTTTCCAAGGCGCTGTTTTAAGTCGACAAGGTCGGTTGCAAGGCAAAATATTGCCATTACCTCACTGGCAACTGTAATGTTATAGCCGTCTTCTCTGGGTGTGCCGTTAACTTTGCCCCCAAGTCCATCTGTAATAAACCTAAGTTGGCGGTCGTTCATATCAACGCACCTTTTCCACGTAATACGGCGCGAATCGATATTGAGTTCGTTACCATGGTAAATGTGGTTATCTATCATAGCGGCGAGAAGGTTATTTGCCGCACCTATTGCGTGCAAATCTCCTGTAAAGTGTAAATTAATATCCTCCATTGGCACTACCTGAGAGTATCCTCCGCCGGCAGCTCCGCCCTTTACGCCAAATACAGGCCCAAGGCTTGGTTCTCGCAGGGCAATAACAGTTTTTTTACCAAGTTTATGCAATGCGTCGGCAAGGCCTATGCTTGTTGTTGTTTTACCCTCGCCGGCGGGCGTTGGGCTTATTGCCGTTACAAGTATAATTTTACCGTCCTGCTGTTGGTTTAAGTAATTAATAATTCTGTGGTTAATTTTTGCTTTATATTTTCCGTATTGCATAACATCATCGCCAACAAGTCCAAGCTCTGATGCAATATTTTTAATAGGGTACATCTGTGCCTCTTGCGCAATTTGTATATCTGTTTTCATTTTAGTGCTCCTTTTATAATAATTACTATCCTATCATTAAAAATTTTACCAAATAAGTTTATCATTTACAAGCATTTCTTGTTGCTTTTTAAAAATTGTCGTGATATACTGAACTTGGAAATAAATACATATAACGGAGGTTTACTATGGCAATTAACATAATAGCCGACAGCTGCTGCGATTTAACCGATGAACTTAAAAAGATGCTAAACATAAAACTTGTAAGTTTTGCCGTAATAGTGGGTGAAGATGAATTTACAGACGATGAGAACATAAACATACCTAATTTACTTAAAGCAATAAAAGCATACAAAGGGCCTACTTCCAGCGCATGCCCATCTCCTGAAAATTTTTTAACACATATGCAACAAGATGGCGATTGTTTTGTAATAACAATATCATCAAAGCTGTCGGGTTCATACAACTCGGCAATAGTTGCAAAGCAGCTTGCAAACGAAAAGTACCCCGATAAAAAAATACACGTGTTTGACAGTAAAAGTGCCGCTGCGGGCGAAACAAGAATTGCCTTGTTGTTACATAAGCTTATTCAAGAGGGCAAAGATTTTGACAGTATAGTGGCAGAAGTTAGCACCTTTATAGATGAAATGCAAACTCGTTTTGTGCTTGAAGATTTGAGTACCCTTATTAAAAACGGCAGGATATCTAAAGCTGCCGGCGTGGTTGGCAGCATGCTAAATTTGCGCCCTATTATGGCAGCCGACAGCAATGGTCAGATTGTTGCACTTGAAAAGGTTCGCGGCACACAAAACGCCATGGTGCACCTTGTAGATAACGTTGCAAACTATACAAAAGACGTTGCAAAACAAAGCCTAACTTTAGTTATGACTTATTGCAATTGCACCGAGCGTGCACAAAAGGTAAAAAGTGAAATTCTTTTAAAGTGCGATGCAATTAAAGAGGTTATATTTATACCAACAGCGGGACTTTCAAGTTTTTATGCAAACGACGGCGGCATTATACTTGCATTTTAGTTTGTTTTGCTTTTAAACCGATTTATTTTTTGTTTTTTCTTTCGGTTTGTTTATATTTAATTTTAACAACAAAAAACTCTCGGCAGTGCTACTAGCGGCATGTCGAGAGTTTTTTTATTTGTATTTATAAAATATGGTTTTACAAATGTCAATTAATCTTTTTTAAACGGCACTAGCCTGAGAAGTATCCTGACATTGCTGAGCTATTGCCTTGGGAATTGCTATTGCCCCCACAGGGCATACTTTAAGACATTTTCGGCAACCCACACATTTTTCATAATCTATAAGAGCTACGTTATCCTTAACGTTAATTGCGTCAACAGGACATTCCTTTTTGCATTTCATACAACCTATGCATCCCGCAGTACACGCCTTACGTGTTAGTGCGCCTCTGTCTTTGTTTGCACACAGCACAACAGGTTTTTCGCTTTCGGGCCTAACCCAAATTATGTTTTTAGGGCAAACTATTTCGCATGCGCCACAACCTGTGCAATTTACAGTGTCTATTATTGCTACCCCGTTTTGCACTGAAATTGCGTTAAATTTACACGCCTTTACACAATCGCCATAGCCTAAACAGCCATAATCACACATGCTAGAACCACCATAAAGCGCACTGCACGCACTGCAACTTTTAATTCCCTGATACTCGTACTTGTCCTGAGTGTTGTTGTAGTTCCCTTGGCAAGCAACAACAGCCTTTCGCACCGAAACTTCTTTAGACTCTACACCCATAATTGCCGCAGCCGCATTTGCGCAATCCGCACCGCCGGGTATACATTTATTTACGGGCGCACCCTCTACAATTGCCTTTGCGTAGTCGGCACATCCTGCAAATCCACACGCACCGCAGTTTGCTCCGGGCAGTATCTCTTGCACATGTAAAATTCTTTCGTCCTCTTTTACAAACATAAAGTGCGAGGCCAATACCAAAATTGTACCACCCAGTATACCACATATGGCAACTATAATTATAGCACTTACTATCGTCATTAATTTACCTCTCCTTTATGCACCGAATATGTTTTGTATTACGCCGCCAAAGCCCATAAACGAAAGGCTTACTATGGACGCAGATACAAGCGTTAAAGGCAAACCCTCAAAGCATTCGGGCGGTTTTGCGCTTTCGAGGCGTTTTCGCACGCCTACAAAAAG
>CAYJLZ010000118.1:3065-6612 GCA_964371265.1 uncultured Bacteroides sp.
ACCATTGCAAGCATAAAGCCTACCCCTGCGCCAAGTGCACTTACAAGGCTTTGCAAATATCCAAGTTCTTGCAAAATATTTGCGTTTGCAACGCCAAGTACTGCGCAGTTTGTTGTAATTAGCGGCAAGTAAACGCCAAGCGAATTATATAAGGGCGGCACATATTTTTTAAGTGTTGTTTCCACCAGTTGAACAAGCACCGCAATTATTAAAATAAATATAATTATTTGCAAGTATTCAAGGCCGTTTGGCTCTAGTAAAAATGTATATACCGGCCATGTTACGCTTGTTGCCAAAACCATAACAAATATTACGGCGCCCGACATACCAACCGCACTGTTTAATTTTTTTGAAACACCCAAAAACGGGCAAATACCCAAAAACTTAACAAGCACATAGTTATCTACCAAAACCATTGTAAAAAATATCGACACAATGTTGGCTATATCCATTACCCTTCAGCCTCCTTTTTCATGCCGCAAATTGCTTGCGAGGGGCACGATTCGCAGCCGATGCTGCGCTTAATTTTGTTGTTTGTTTTCATTTCTATATAAACAACAAGTGCCATTAAAATACCAAATACAAAAAAGCCTCCTGCCGGCATTGTAAATATCCGCATGGGTTCTACCATAGCGGCAAAACTGTCGGCTCCAAAAATAGATTTTTCGCCAAACAATACTATATTAAACAAACTTCCTGCTCCAAAAAGTTCTCTAACAGCGCCCATGCTTACAAGTGCTATTGTAAAGCCAAGGCCCATTCCTATGCCGTCCAGTGCGGCAAGGCCAACTGTATTTTTACTTGCAAACATTTCGGCTCGGCCAAGTATAATGCAGTTAACAACTATAAGTGCCAAAAACTCGCCTAGTGCAAGCGCTAGTGCCGGCACATATGCATTCATAAGCATGCCGCAAATTGTAACAAATGTGGCTATAATTGTAATGTAAGCCGGCAATCTAACTTTATCGGGTATTATTTTTCGCAGTAGCGACACAACTATGTTTGAGCACAAAAGAACAAACAGCGTTGCAATGCCCATAGCAAAACCGTTTATTACGCTAATTGTAACAGCAAGTGTGGGGCATGTGCCCAGCACAAGCCTAAAGGCGGGGTTTTCTTTAATTAAACCGTTTGTTAAAACTTTTAATTTATTCATCTTGCGCCCCCATTTCTTGCATTATAAATTGCACTGCCTTGTTTACTGCAATATTTGCAGCATTAGACGAATAAGTTGCACCGGCAATTGCATCTGAGTTTGCGTGTTCGCTGTCGCCGATAAATCCCTGTGTAAACTCGGTGTTTGTTGTAACTTGCGTTCCAAGCCCATCGGTTTCGTTCGATGAGTTAAACCACACGCCAACTATTGCGCCACTGCCATCAAAACCAACAACGGCAGTAAGCGGTTTGTCGTTGTATCCCGGTTCGCTTGCGTATACAATATATCCGTAATTTTCGCCTTTAAATACATCTCCTATATCGTCTGCGCTAACGTCTACTTTTGTAAGTGCGCCGCTGTTTGGTAGCACAAGCTCGTGTACTTCATCTGGTGTTAAGTCTTGCACGCTCTTCTCAGTGCCAAACCCGCTAACTTGCGCATACCCTTGTATTGCGTAATTTATCGCTTGCACTGCCGCCGATGATGACACGGTAGCTCCCGAAACAGCATCAATATCTGATAGTGTTATAGGCTGTGCGTCCATTCCTGCAAACTGGCCTTGAAAATCTTCTTCTCTAACCTTTTGGCCAAAACCCGGTGTTTCGCTGTTTGGTAAAAAGCTTACACCTGTTATTTTTCCGTTTGTATCAAACGCCACCATAACAGGTACACTTCCGTTGTATCCGTTTGCAGCGGAAGTAATTACGTAGCCTGTGCCGTCGTCGGCCTCATATATTTGGCTTACACCCTCTGTTGTGCTCTCTATTTCTGTAAAGCTATCTGCCGGTAAAAGTGTAGCACGCTGTGCGTTTGCGCTGTCTATTTCCGCTTTCAAAATTATAGGCGCTGTTACCTCGTTAGTAACTGCAAGCAGTGCACTTGTTACAACGCATATAACTGTTAAAATAACAATGGGTTTTATAAAGTCGCTGTAAATTTTTTGTTTATCCATTATGCCTTTGCACCTCCCAGCGGTGTTTGCCTTGTTGCACTATTTATATAAGGTACAACAAGGTTCATTATTAATAGTGCAAAGCTAATTCCCTCGGTGTAATTGCCCCAAAAACGTATAACACATGTTATTACGCCAAGGCCTATGCCAAAAATAATTTTTCCGTTTGTTGTAAACGGGCTTGTAACATAGTCGGTAGCCATAAAAAACGCCGCCAAAAGCAAACCACCCGAAAGCAATTGCAATAGAACATCTTGCCCAAAAATAAGCGACATTGCCGCAACAGTGCCCACAAAAGACAATGGAATTGTAGCGCTAATTGTTTTTGTTATTATTAAATATATACCACCTAATATTAATGTTATCGCACAAGTTTCGCCAAGCATACCACCGTGAACACCTGTTAAAAGCGGTAAAAATATTTGGCTGCCACTTACGGTATTACCTGCTACAAGCGGCGTTGCACTTGCAAGTGCGTCTACTTTATATTGTGCGGGGAACCCGTAATCTGCCATGTGAGCGGCAAAGCTAACAAACAAAACCGTTCTTGCCACAAGTGCGGGGTTTGCAAAGTTAAAACCTATGCCACCAAAAAGCATTTTTGTAACAACTATTGCTATAAATGCACCTATAATAGCTATAAATAGTGGAAGAGTAGACGGAAAGTTAAACGCCAGTATAATACCTGTTACAACTGCCGACATATCGCCCACAGTTTGGGGTTGCTTTCGCACTACGTTATATAGCGCCTCGAAACCAATACACGATGCCACAGTTACTCCAACTAATAGCCACGCCCTAGCACCAAAAATAAAACCTGCTGCAACAAATGTTGGCAAAAGCGCAAAAATTACATTAAGCATAATACCCCTTGTAGAGGCATTGTCGGTTATGTGAGGAGATGTGTTTACAATATATTTTTTTTGTTCCATTATATTATTTTGCACCTCCTTGTTTTTGCATTATTTTTGCAAGCGCCATTGTTTGCGATACGTGCCGCTTTGCAGGACATACAAAAGTACATGTACCACAGCTCATGCACAAATCAACCATCATTTTGTTTAGCATATCCACGTTTTCATTTGCGTATTCGGTTGCAATCTCTACCGGAGAAAGCCCCATAGGGCAAGATGATATACATCTGCCGCACCTTATGCATGCGCTAGGTGTAGGCAAATTGGCCTCTTGCTGGCTAAATGCCAATATTGCGTTATTTTGCTTTAACACAGGAAAATCAGTACTTACAACGCTAAGGCCCATCATTGGCCCACCTGTAATAATTTTACCTGTTTCGGGTTTTATACCCTCACAAAAATCAAGCACTTCTGATATAGGTGTGCCTATAATAACCTCTACATTTTGTTTTTTATTAACGCAACTGCCCTCTACCGTAAGGCGGTTTTTAGTAAGTGGCATACCCGTATTTATAAACTTGCCAA
>CAYJLZ010000119.1:0-2202 GCA_964371265.1 uncultured Bacteroides sp.
TAATAGTATAATCTTATATATTTTAACATAACAGCAATATAAGTGCAACTGTTTTATGTGCTGTTATTGCTTTTTTAAAAAAATAAAAGCTACATTTCACTTTTGTGAAATGTAGCTTTTAACTTGGTGAACCATCGGAGATTCGAACTCCGGACACCCTGATTAAAAGTCAGGTGCTCTGCCAACTGAGCTAATGGTTCATATTTGTTTGTATTATTGTTTATCTTAACGCTAAATTAGTATACCAGTAATTGATGTTTTTGTCAATATATATTCTTATAAAAAATATTTATAAGCAATTTACACACTCTTTATTTAAATTCAAGATTTTTTTTGTTGGTTTTATGTTGTTAAAAGCATTTTTTCTTCTTTATTGTCATGTAAACAGTACTAGTATTTGCAAAATATCAAAATAAAAGCCGAATTTTTTAATTAAAAACAAATAGTAGCTTTACCTTAACTTTACTTATTTACTAACAAATTGTAACATTTATGTACATAAAGTAAATTTAAAAATTATAAATTGAAATATTTTTAAAAACATAGTATAATCAAGCATAGTTGTTATCGCTTTATTAGCAAAACTTATATACTATTAAAATACGAAACGAGGATTTGTATGTTTGGTTATGTTTTACCCTATAAGGCCGACTTAAAAGTTAGCCAGTGGTATACATATAAAGCGGTTTATTGCGGCTTATGTAAAGAGCTTAAACGAAAATATGGTTTTTTTGCCAGGCTTTTTTTAAATTACGATTTTGTTTTACTTGCACTTGTCTGTGACAGTTTGCAAACCGAAAATATAGATTTTGGCACAGAGCGCTGTATTGCAAACCCTATACAAAAGCAAATTACGTGCAAAAGCACACCGGGGTTATCTTTAGCAGCAGATTCACTAATGTTAACGGCGTTTTATAAAATTAAAGATAATTTAAACGATGACAAACTTTTAAAAAAAGTACCCTCAATGCTAATGTATCCTTTATCTAACAATTTTAGAAAAAAAGCCGCTGATAGATACGAACAGCTTGACAAAACGCTTGCAAGCCTTACTTTAGACCAGCAAAAAATTGAAAGCGAAAACACAAACAGTGCCGACGCAATAGCAGAGCCCAGTGCAAAAATGACAGCCGCACTTTTTGAAGCTGCAGCAAACGATGAAAATAAAAGTAAAATGTATAGATTTGGTTATTTTTTGGGCAAGATAATATATTACTTAGATGCCGCCGAAGATTATGAGAAAGACAAAAAAAATGGAGCATACAATTTTTTTGTAAATCAAAATTATACAAAGCAACAAACCGTTAGCGAGGTACAGCGCCTTTGCAACTTATGTGCGGGAGAAATGAGCCTTTGTTACAATCTTATAAATTTTACACATTATAAGCCTATACTTGATAATATACTTTATTTAGGTTTACCCCAATGTATTTTAAATGCAGGTAATCCTGTAAAAAAGCAAACCGGCGGATCGTTAAAATAGCACTTAATTTAAATTTTAAAACACAATTGCCACAATAGGCAGAATGGAGAAATAAATGAACTTATCTGATGCATACAGAGCTCTTGGGATTAAAGAGGGCGCCGAGGTAGACGATGTAAAGGCCGCTTATAAATCTCTTGCGCAAAAGTACGGCGATAGCCAGTACCAAACAGGCCCATTAAAAGACGAAGCTAATGCAAAAATGGACGAAATTAACTTGGCTTTTGATACTATTATGACTAATCTTCGCACCGGTAGCGCATCAAGTGCATATAGCCAAACTCAAAGTGGCAGCAAAAATTCATCAAATAGCAGTGAGTTTTCAAATATACGCAACCTTATAAACCACGGAAATTCCGACCAGGCACTTCAAATATTAAATTCTATGCCAAACGGAAACGCAAGTGCCGAGTGGAATTTTTTAGTAGGTAGTGCTTACTATTACAAAGGCTGGGTTAATGATGCGCTGAGATATTTTCAAACAGCACAAAAAATGGACCCAACAAACAGAGAATATAAAACAGCTTTACAAAATTAGCAAAGTAATCAAGGCGGTAACATGCATGGCAACCCTTACGGTCCTCGCAACAGCATGTACGGTAATCAAGTAGGCTGTTCTTGTTGCGATATTTGCGCTGCCTTTATGTGTATGGACTTATGCTGCAATTGCGGCGGGTGCTAAAATGAAAGGTAATCGCAATAAACAATCTAAACGAATT
>CAYJLZ010000119.1:2212-6363 GCA_964371265.1 uncultured Bacteroides sp.
TGCGGTATATTTAGCGCCCTTAGCCTTGCAAGTTTATTGTTTGGCAATTTTGTACCGTTTGCAACTTACCTAGCCCCTGCAATAAGTGGCATTTGCATATTTCCGGCAGCATACGAGTACAGCATTAAAGTAGGTTTTTTAATTTATGGTTCAGTTAGTATTTTAAGCCTTTTTTTAGTACCCCAAAAAGAAACAGTTGTTCTGTTCATATTTATTTTGGGTTGGTATCCGTTTACTAAACTGATAATTGACAAAATTAAAAATGTGTTTTTTCAATATGCGTTAAAAATTGCAATATTTAACATTGCTGTATTTTTTGCATACACTTTAATTATTTTTATATTCCCAATAGGCGAGGTTGTATCGCAATTTGAGGGTGTTGGTTTGTTGTTTATATGCAGCTTTGTTTTTGCCGCCAACATAACTTTTATAATATACGACAAGGCACTTTTTAGAATTTACGGCATGTATATTTATAGGTTTAGAAATAGAATTTTATAGCTATTGTTATAAATGAGTGTTATAGGGTGTTAAAAAAAGGTGGCACTTTATTGTCCGGGTTTGTAAACCCAATTTTATACTTGTTTGATATGGATGACTTTGATAGCGGAAAGCTTACAATAACAAATAAAATACCTTATTCCGATATAGAGCATTTGCCAAAAGAGCAATTGCAAAAAAGAATTGACAATGGCGATGTATTGGAGTTTGGCCACACGCTTGAAACGCTTATTGGTGGTCAAACAGATGTTGGTTTTGCAGTTACCGGTTTTTATGAGGACATATCTCAGCACGAAATATTAGATAAGCATATTAACTCGAGCATTGCCACAAGAGCTGTTAAATTATAGTTTCACATATATAAAAAGCAGTATGTTCAATTATGAACACACTGCTTTTTATTATATTTTACTAAGTTGTTTTATACTTATAAAAAACATATAACATCAGATTTTAAATTGCAAAGCCAGCAACACACTTATTCGCACTGTTTTAAATAATAAAGCCTCGAAGAGTAGTCGGGCATCATACGCACATTGTCGTTATGGCCTGTGCCTACAAAATTTTGCTTGCTTTTTATTCCTGCGCTCATAAGCAAATCACCGTATGCGTAAAATTCGTGCTTTTCACACGGGAACATATAGTTATCTGCCGCAACTTTTACTAGCACACCGTTTGCGTTTAATTTTACAGGCAGTGCATGGTTTATAAGCGAGCCAAGTGTTTTTATGTCTAAAAACTGCTCTCTTTGCTCCACTTTGTACTTTGCGTCTTTATTTAGGCCTTTCAGCAAAAGCGGTGCACTCTCTTGGTTTGGTGTTGTTCGCCCTATTGCAAAAAGCACCATTGCCTCGCTCTTGTCTTTCGACACTATCATCCATGCGCATTTTTCACTGTTTTCAAATGGTGTTATAAGCCTTATAAAATCTCCGTACACAAGTAAATCTCTGTGCTTTTTATAAAATTCAATTTGCTGCATAACGGCTCGCTTTTCAGCGGCACTCATTTGCGTAACATCAAGCTCATACCCAAGCAGCCCAAAACACGCTATGTTAAATCTTGTTTCAACCGGAGAAGTTCGTATTGTTTGGTGGTTTGGGCAAGCGCTTACGTGTGCACCCATTACACTTTGAGGATATCCGTACGAGGTTCCCGTTTGTATTTTCAGCCTCTCGTATGCGTCGGTGTCATCGCTCGTCCAAATTTGCGGCATATAGCAAAGTATACCAAGGTCAAAACGGTTTCCGCCCGAAGCGCAAGCCTCAAAAAGCACATCGGGGTTTTCATTTATCACTTGTGTTAATATATTGTAAAGCCCCAGCACCCACTCGTGGGCAAAACGTCCCTGCTCGCTAATTTCGTTGCTGTAACAGTCTGTAAGCGGCCTATTCATATCCCATTTTACGTAACTTATATTTGCGCTTTTTATTGTGTTGTTAACGTTTGTAATTATGTACTGTTGCACCTGTTTTTTGCATAAATCAAGCACAAGTTGATTGCGCCCTTCACTGGGCTGCATACCCGGCGTTGTTACTGCCCAATCTGGGTGCGCCTTATAAAGTTCACTCTCTACGCTAACCATTTCGGGTTCCATCCAAAGCCCAAAATTCATTCCAATATCGTTAATTTTATCGGCAAGGCCTTTAAGTCCGCCGGGCAGTTTTTTTGTATTTACGTTGTAATCGCCAAGTCCCCTTTTATCGCTGTCCCTAACTCCAAACCAGCCGTCATCAAGCACAAAAAGCTCTACGCCCAAATTTTTCGCCTCTTTTGCAAGTTTTACAAGCTTGCTTTGGGTAAAGTCAAAGTATGTTGCCTCCCAGTTATTTAAAAGTATAGGGCGCTGTTTTTCTTTATGCTCTCCCCTTACAATATGGTTTTTTACAAAGGCGTGCATATTTAAACTTACAGCATTTTTGCCACCGCTTGCGTATGAAAGCACTGCCTCAGGGCTGCAAAAACTCTCGCCGCTTTGCAACGTGTACAAAAAACCTTCGGGCTGTATACCCGCCATAATTCTTGTTTTTAAATATGGGCCGGTTTCAACGTGTCCGTAATGGCTACTTGAATATATTAAATTAAATGCATACACATCTCCGTAGTGCTCGTTTGCATCTTGCTGCGCCACCATAAAAAACGGGTTGCAGTACTGCGACGACACACCGGTAGTGCTGCCAAAAGACGACGTACCCACATTTAGCAATGTGCATGTTTCGTGCCTCTCGCGTGACCAAGCGCCTGTATAAGTGTAAAGCTTTAGGCCTTGTCTGTGTAAATCAAGCTGATAACTTAAACACTTATGAATTATTATATTACCGCCTGTGTTGTTTATTATTTCAATTCTTTTTGTAATGACGTCACATTCATAGTATGGCGTGTAGTATAAAGCAACTTGCAAACCCTCTTGTGTTTTAAAGTTAAGCCTTAGCGTTTGGCTTGCTCCATATGCCGTAGGTAAATTATTTATAGGCACACTGCCTTGTATTATTTGTGCATCAATAAACTTAAAGTTACAAACTCTACTTCCGTTTGCAAGCTCTATTTCAAGTGCGCTATGCCTATAATCTCCTTTTTGTGTGGGAGAAAGCTCTAAACATAAATGTAGCAAAGACATTTCACTTCTCTTTTTTTCGTACGAAATATCTGTGCCATATGCAACGCCTATTTGCTCTTTTAGTATCTCGGCATCTGCGTGTATTTTTTTGCCATAATGTAAATTTTCAATTAACCCATCATTATCGTATAAATAGTATCCTGTATTTTTTGTTTCAACACTAAAACATGCACCTTCAATTTTAATCATTAAAATTTCCGCCTTTTTAATTTATTAAATATACAAAAAACACCTGTAACAAACAGTCTAAATAATTATTTATGTTTAGTAATATAGCTTTTTTAAATATCTTAATGGTATAGCAATTATGCCCTTATTCGCTATGTAATTATTATGCATTTAATAAAAACTATTTAAAGTACAAATTTTTTGTGGGGAAACTAGGCTCACACGTATAGTTAATGCCAAGTTTTAAAAAAGTAGCACCGTCCGATTGTGTAATCATATCCGAGCAATGCGCCTCACATCCCCGCAGCATCCCCAGTTTGCTTACGGCAAGTGCGGTTACTTTAGTTGTTACTGCCGATACACAAAGGGCCTGCAATACTTCTTCAAGTTTAAGTACAGGGTAATTGCTACCCAATACTTCTTTTTTTAGCTTTATTATAGGCTCTAACACTAGCGGAGAAATTAACATAATATCGTCATTTATTCCAGCCAGTGCCTTTATGGAATTCAACACCACAGCCGCAGTGTCATTCATTAGCAGCGAGCTTTTGCCTGTAATAATTTGTCCGTTTGCAAGCTGTATTGCAACTGCGCTGCACTTACAATTTCTTGCCTTTTCCAGTGCCGGCTCAACGGTTGCCCTGTCGCTGGGCTTAATATCAAGCGTACTCATAAGGTATTCTATTCTTTGCTGTGTTTCAATATCGCTATTTCCACGTTTATAGTCGCACTGGGCATTGTACCACCTGCGTATTATTTCCTGATTTGCGGCTCCTTTTATGGCCTCGTCATCAGTTATACATCTTCCAATCATGTTAACGCCCATGTCTGTTGGAGATTTATAAACGTCTTCGCCCAGTATTCGGTT
>CAYJLZ010000120.1:0-1441 GCA_964371265.1 uncultured Bacteroides sp.
CATGAGCCTTTGTGGAGTAGTTGCCGCAACAGTAATGAACAGTTGGGGATGGGGCGTAATTCCATCTTACTTAGCCGCAATTGTGGTTGGTATGTTAATAGGTGCAATAAACGGAATTATCATATCACGCAATAAAGTTGCACCGTTTATTATAACACTTGGAACAATGAACATTGCAAAAAGTTTATCTCTTTTAGTTTCGCAAAGTCAAACAGTGCCTGCCAACACAGATGCATTCAGATGGATAGGTTCTACGCTTTTATTTGGAGTTATACCATCGGGAATACTTGTGTTGATACCTGTGTATATAATTTTCAGCTATATTACAAAAAAACGCAAACTGGGAACATATATTTTTGCTGTAGGTGGCAACGAGGCATCGGCAGCACTAACAGGTATAGATGTTAAAAAAGTGAAGCTAACAGTGTACGTTTTACTTGGTATGTTGGCAGCAATAGCAGGCATACTGCTTGCATCTAGGCTTGGCGCAGCAAACCCCGCACAAGGTGAAGGATTTGAGTTTTACGGCATTGCAGCAACTGTTGCAGGCGGAACATCAATGCTCGGCGGGCGAGGGTCTGTTTGGAAAACATTGTCGGGTGCATTTATTATAAGCATACTTCGCAATGGTTTAAATATGGCTGGTTTACCGGTTCCGTCTCAATTAATTGCAATAGGATTTGTAATTGTAGGTGTTGTAATTATTAACAATTTAAGTGTCGGAAAAAGGAGAGGATAGAATATGAAAATTAAGTCAAAAGTATTATCAGATGTGCTATCCAGACTCTTTGCTTTTATAGTTATCTTTATAATACTGTCGTTAACTAATCCAAATTTCTTGCAAACAAAAAACTTATTAAACATGCTTAACCAAGCATCGCTAAATGTTATTATTTCAATTTGTATGACATTATGTTTGCTTATCAGAGGTATCGATCTATCGGCGGGTGCGGTGCTTGCTCTCACCTCGTGCCTTGCAGCTCCATTCTTTGTAAGCGGTTCCAGCATACCAACAATGATATTTGGTGTTGCTTTATCTCTTACAATAGGTTTTTCTTTAGGCGCAGTTAACGGTATGGCTGTATCGTACTTAAACTTACCACCGTTTTTAACAACGTTTGGCATGCAGCAAATTGCCAGGGGGCTTGCGTACTTATATATGAGCGGCCGAGTTATAAATAAATTTGATGATAGATTTTTGTTTATTGGTAAAGGCTACTTATTTGGCATACCAATGCCCATTTACATTGCAGTAGGGCTTGTAATTGTTATTGGATTTATTTTAACAAAAACAACAATAGGACGTATGCTTTATACGGTAGGCTCAAACAAAAGCGCTGCAAAGTACTCAGGGCTTTCAATTCACAAAACAACCATATTTGCATTTGGAATGTCCGGCCTTATAGCTGCACTTGCCGGCATAGTTTATATATCAAGGCTT
>CAYJLZ010000120.1:1451-6205 GCA_964371265.1 uncultured Bacteroides sp.
TCGTTCAACCTGCAATAGCTGCTGCGGCAATAGGCGGAGTATCGTTTAGAGGCGGCGAAGGCAACGTGTACGGTACATTTATTGGTGCTCTTACACTTGTTATAGTTATTAATGGTATGAACTTGTTTAGAATACCAGTAGAATTTCAAAACCTTGTAATAGGTATTACAATTATAATTGCAGTTTTATTAGATAGAAATTCTACCAAAATTAAAAAGACTTAATAAGTCACTTACATTTGTTCACATTAGTTAATTAATATTAACTATTATGAAATATTAAAATTTATTTGAGGAGATTTGAAAATGAAAAAACTATTAGCGATTTTATTAGCACTTGTTTTTGTATTTGCTTTTGCAGCTTGTAGCTCACCTACAACAGAAGAAGCACCGGCAGAATCTGCTGCACCTGCAACCGATGACGCAGCAGAAGAAGAAATGACAGAAGACGCAGAGCCTTATCGTATAGCGATAATGATTAAAGACTCTACAACTCCTTTCTGGCGCTATATGTTACACGGCGCAATGCTTGCAGCTGAAGATTTAGGCGTTGAAGTTGTAGAATATGCTCCAATTCAAGCACAAAACCTTGAAGAGCAAGTTCGTCAAGTTGAAGACGTTATCCAACAAAAATTTGACGCAATCGTTATTGCTCCTATCGACTCTGAGGGTATAATACCAAGTATTGAAAAAGCTAACGAAGCAGGAATACCTGTTTTGACAGCTAACTCAAAATCAGGCGGCGGCGAAATTGAAACATTTATGGGCGTTGATAACTATGAAGGCGCAAGAACACTTGCCACATATATGTGCGAAGAAGTTCTTGAAGGCGAAGGAAATGTTGTAGTTATTACAGGTAACCCAGCTTCAGAGTCCAGCATAGACCGTCAAAACGGATTTACAGATGTTATGGACGAGCATCCTGGAATTACATATACATTATCACAACCCGGCTACTACCAAAGAGCTGAGGCTATGTCTATAATGGAAAATCTAATTCAATCATTCGGCGACGAGCCAATTGATGCAGTTATGGCACTTAACGATGAAATGGCACTTGGTGCAATTCAAGCTTTAAACGATGCAGGCCTTGAAGGCGTTCAAGTTTCCGGTTTTGACGGAGCACTTGAAGGACTTGAAGCAATTCAAGACGGCATAATGATAGCTTCATTAGACCAAGAACCAATTGGCCTTGGCTACACATCTGTTGAAAATGCAATTAAAGCCATTGAAGGCGAAGACCTTGATGAGTGGATTGTTGTAGGCGGCGGATTGTGCTACCCTGACAACATTGATGAACTACTTGAGGCATATGCAGACTTCCGTTAATAAAAGTAGTTTGCAAAAATATTAGCTTATAGCTATTAAATAAAAAAAGAGAACAACTCTCACTTTAACTGGGAGTTGTTCTCTTAATAAAAAACAATGAAAGCGAGTGATTTTGTATGCTATTTATTTATGCACAATGTTTTGTACAGCCATCTAAAGTAGATGAATTTTTAAAGTTGAATGAGGTTTTTGTGAGAGAAACACAAAAAGAAGAAGGCTGTGTTAGTTTTAATATAGGAAAAATGCATGACAGTGAAAATGTATTTACATACATTGAAAAATTTAAAGATGAAGAAGCACTAAAATTTCATCATAACACAAAACACTTTTTAGAGCTTGGCGGCCCAATACGCGCTTTAATGGAAAAGCCAATAGAGGCAATTTTTTACGATGTTGTAGATATTTAATAAATAAAATAATGTAATTATTATTTTTATTAGTACACATAGTAGTAAAATTAATTATACAATATTGCAGTATTGCATAATTAATTTTGTTAAAGCGTTTAAGCAGTGTTATGTGTTTTTATGCAATTGATGTATTAAAATAATATGATAGCAATAAGCATTTGAATATAAAATGGTAAAAATAATAAATTACTGTTACAGATAGGGGTGCAATATGCTGAAAATCGGTATAGTAGGTGCAGGAGGAATGGGAGCTGTTCACATATCTAACTATGAACATATAGAAGGATGTAAAGTGGTAGCAATATGCGATTTATCGCCAGTGGCAAAAGAAAAGGCAAGCGAAATGAATGTACCACTATTTGAAAGTATTTCTGAAATGGCAAAAAATGTGGAATTAGACATAATTGATATTTGCACGCCAACATTTTTACACAAACAGCATGTAATGCAAGCATTAAATGAGAAAAAGCATGTTATTTGCGAAAAGCCACTTGCGTTAAAAAAGGCTGATGCATTAGAGCTAATAACAAAAGCCGAGAAAATGGGTGTAATATTGTTTGTAGGGCAAGTATTACAATATGCACCAACGACAATTGTGTTAAAAAATATTATTGAAAGCAACAAATTTGGCAAAGTATTAGATGCATCTTTTTTAAGGTTAAGCGCGTGTCCTCGCTGGGCAATAAATGGGTGGTTGTTTGATAAAGAAAAGAGCGGACATTTGCCATTTGATTTACATATTCATGACTTAGACTTAATAGTTAGCTTATTTGGAGTGCCTGATAAATTTACTTTTACAAGCGTTGGAAATGGTAGCAAAAAATATAAAGAGCATTACAGATTTATTTATACTTATTGCGATAAAAGTATAATGGCTGAAGCAGCTTGGTATAATGCAGATATACCGTTTACTGCACAGTGGAGAGTTTATTTTGAAAATGCTGTAGTAGAGAACAACGGAGAAACTGTTGTGGCATATAGTTTTGATAATGAACCACAAACCTTTGACTTAACAGAAAAAGTAGTAATTCCAACAGGTGTTAACTTACCACCAACAGGTATGTTTTATAACGAATTAACTGATTTTTTTAATCAAATCAACAATGGTGCTATAGGCTGTGTGCGTAAAGATGAGATTTTAGCTGTTATTGGGCTACTTGAAGAAATAAATTTATCAACATAACAAGATAGTAATTGTTATATGTAATAAAAAAGGAAGGTGTATTTTATGAAAAAAGGAATAAATATTTGGTCGTTTGCGGCAGATACCACACTAAAGCAAGCGTGCGAACTTGCTAAAAAAGCTGGTTTTGAGGGAATAGAATACAGTATTTCTGAAGATGGCGAGCTTAGTGTAGATAAAAGCAATGATGAAGTAAAGGCTATTGCGGCCATGACGAAGGACATGGGCCTTGAAATAACAAGCCTTGCATCAGGCCTTTGTTGGAAATATCCTTGCACGAGCAGCGACAAAAATATAGTAAATAGAGGCAATGATATAATTAAACGCCAAATTGAAATGGCGTCTATTTTGGGAGTAGAGAACATACTTGTAATACCGGGGTATGTTGCTGCAGACCATGTACCGGATAGTGAAGTTATACCTTATGATGTAGCTTATGAAAGGGCTTTTGAGCAAATTAGTAAGCTTGCTGTTATTGCAGAGCAAGAAGGTGTTACAATAGCACTTGAAAATTGCTGGACCAAGTTTTTGCTATCTCCTTTTGAATTTCGTGATTTTGTTGATAAATTTAACTCTAAAAGGGTTAAAGCGTATTTTGACATTGCTAACGTATTGGCAACGGGATACCCGGAGCACTGGATACCTATACTTGGCGAGAGAATAAAGCGCGTTCATTTTAAAGATTACAGGAGAAGCCCGGGCGGTTTAAATTGTTTTTGCAATTTGCTTGCCGGAGATGTTAATTTCCCGGCCGTTGTGGAGCAATTAAACAAAATAAATTATACAAGCTATGTTATTGCCGAAATAATACCTAATTACAAATATTATACCGACAGAACAATATATGATGCATCAGCAGCCATGGATGCAATACTTAAAAGGGATTAACTATTTTAAATTGAAAAAATATAAAGGCACTTATATACGGTGTATTCCGTTTATAAGTGCCTTTTAAGTTTAATATAGTGCATAAAAGTTTAATATTTACTTAATATCCTTAAATACAGAGTTTTCATTTGAACTTTCAATGCCGCTAAAAATAGCTTTCATGGCAGGTAAAACATCTTCTCCTGTTATGCATGGCTTTTTATCTTCAACAATACACTCAATAAAAGCATCTATTATTCCGCTTTTTGTTTGGTTATCGTTTGTTTGTATTGCCTCGACGTCAAAATATTGCACTTCGCCGTCTTTTGTTTCTAGTACAATAGAGTGATCTTTATCTTTATAAATATGCAAAACACCTTTTGTTCCAAATATCGATGTGCTGTTGTCTTCGCTACCATAATTTGTCCAGCTCACTCGCATTGTTCCAACTGCGCCATTATCCATTACATACGTGCAAAAAGCATTATCATCAACTGTAATAAAATTGCCAAAAGAATCTCTTTTATTTAGCGTTGCAATTTTTGCGCTTACTTTTGCAATTTTACTGTCAAGTAAATATATTATCAAGTCGGATTTATGAATGCCAAGGTCAGCTAAAACGCCAAAACAGCCCCTTTGCTTATCCATAAACCAAGAATTTTTACCGTCTATGCTCCAAGTATCAGCACCTGGATGTGCAAATGTTGTAGTAAAGCAAATAATATCACCTATTTGTCCGTTTTTAATTATTTCTTTTGCCTTAATGTGTGCTTTTGCAAATCTTTGATTATGACCTATCATTAACTTTTTACCACTTTTATTTGCAGCGTCAATCATACTGCAACATTCATCTAAAGTTGTTGCCATAGGCTTTTCGCATAAAACATGTTTATTACTATTTAATGCCTTTATTGTATGCTCTGCATGAAGAAAATTAGGACTTAAAACGCTTACTGCATGTATGTT
>CAYJLZ010000121.1:0-4986 GCA_964371265.1 uncultured Bacteroides sp.
AAATTAGTTTTTATAATTTATATTGTGCTTTTTTGCAAAAAAAAATTAAAATAACTTAAAATTTAAATTATATTAGAATTATTACAAAATAGTACATGTTATCGATATAAAGTTATTAATATGCAAAATTTGTTTATAAAAATGGCTAAAATGTTATTTGTCAACAAATATAAAATTGTATGTGTTAAATTGTCCAGTATGACGATATTTGGTAATTTTGCAAAAACATCTTGAAAAAAGTTTGTAAATATTGTAAAATAAATACAACAGGACGACATTTTTCACACCCACATCCTTCAAAGGGGGAGATGGAAATGACTAAATCTGAATTGATATCTTACGTTTCGAAAACAACACAACTTCCGGCAGCAGATGTAGATAGTGTTATTTGTACAACACTAGACAGTATAATGAACAAGCTATCATCTGGAGAGAAGGTAACGCTAAGCGGATTTGGACGCTTTGAAATGAGAGAGAGGGCACCAAAAACTTACGTTAATCCACGTACAAAAGAAGTTAGGACACTTGAGCAAGGGCAAACACCGGGATTTAAACCAAGTGGAATTATGAAAAAACGTACAGTTAAAAAAACTTAATTGATTGTAATTTACCGGTAAATTATTAACAACAGTAAAGGCGTATCGAAAACTTCGATACGCCTTTATATATTGCTTTTTATTAAATTTTAATAAATACTGTATTAAGTATTATAACTAGTACTCTACTATAGAATTTAAAATCCATGACTTTGTAAAATTAATTAAAACATAACTTTTGCAAAAAGAACAAACACTCTCGGTAATGGACTTTAAAGGTGCGCCACAATTAGGACAATTGATAGCCACAAGTCCACTTTGAGAAAAATTTGAATCTTCGGGTAAAAATACCCAGGAGGTTTGTACACGCACTTGTGTTTTTTTTCCGTCAGGGTTTTCGGTGTCTTTTTTAATATACTCTACTGCACACTGAAAATTAATTTTTGCGTTAAAATCTTCTTTTTCATAATGGCTTATCGCGTGTTTATGTATTTTAACATTGCTTATTTTTATATTGCTTTGCTTATACTCTTGGGCAAGCATTTTCATTTTGTCATTTACACTGTTTAGTTCAGTATACCTGTCGGTATTACCGCTGCTAAGTGCATTATAATATGCATAAATTTCATCGGCATCGCGGCTTTTAAGTTCATCTATTTGCATATCTTTAAAATCTTGTTCTATTCTGGGTCGTGCAAGCTGTTCTATACCGCTTATAGATTTTGGGGTGTCCTCCATTTCAGCTTCTTGTAAGTCGGCTACTTCAAGCAAGTTTGATGTACCAAAAAGGCGCCTTATAGTGTTTTTTACGTTGTTAACAATTATTATGCCTCCTATAAAAAGGGCAAGCAAGGTTATTGCTATAATTGTAAGTAAAGTAAACTCCATTAAATACTCCTAAAAATAAGTGAAAATTTTAATTAGTCTCAATTTTTTCAATTTGCCTTTGTAAAAATTGTGGAGAAATGCTGAAATCATATGCAGATTCCTTAGTAATAAGTCCGTTTTTATAATGGCTTAAAAGGCTGGCGTCCATGCTAATCATGCCATGCTCTGAAGATGCCTGTATAATACTGCCTATCTGATGTGTTCTACCATCTCGAATAAGTGTACGTATAGCACTGTTACAGTGCATTATTTCAAAAGCCGGTACAACGCCACCACCAATTTTGGGAATAAGCTGCTGCGAAACAACTGTTTGAAGCGCCATAGAAAGCTGCATCCTCACTTGCTCTTGCTGCATAGAGGGGAAAGTATCTACAAGTCTATCAATTGCATTTGCTGCACCAACAGTGTGAAGGGTAGAGAAGATATAGGGACCTGTTTCAGCAGCGGTAAGAGTAATATTAATGGCCTCGGGGTCACGTAATTCACCTATTAAAATAACGTCGGGGCTTTGGCGCAAAGCAGCCCTTAAAGCTATTGCATAACTACTTGTATCTATCGCAATTTCACGCTGGCTTATAATGCTTTTTTTGTGACTGTGCAAGTACTCAATAGGGTCTTCAAGCGTAATAATATGCGAGCTTTTTTTGCTGTTGATTTCGTTTAAAACACAAGTTAATGTTGTTGTTTTACCACTGCTTGCAGGGCCTGTAACAAGCACAAGGCCTCTTTGCTTGTCGGCAAGTGTTAAAATTTCATCAGGAATACCAAATTCTCTTGGATTTGGCAGCGAAAATGCAACAACACGTATTACCGCAGCAAAAGAGCCACGCTGCTTATATGTATTTATACGAAACCGAGATACACCCGGTATTGAAAAAGAAAAATCATCATCGCCTCTGTTATGCAATATTGCGGGGTCGCGCCTAGCTAGTTTATATATTTCCAGTATAATTTGTGCTGTCATGTCCGGCAATAGTTTGTCTTGAGACCAATTTTCAATAACATGATGCTTTTTATAACATATCGGCCTACCGGATACTAAAAATATATCTGCGGCCTCTCTTTTTACCATATCTGTTAAAAAACTTTGCAAATTCATACTACGCTCTCCTTAATTATTAGTATAAAAAATTCGTTTGTTTTATATATCAATTGTTTGCAACTGTTTGCCAAACAAAACGCTCAACTACGGTGTTTTTATCTATTCCAAAACCAACAATTACGCTTAAATATTTGTTTTCATCAATTGGCTGCTCAATTAAAATTACAGCGCCATTGTAATTTTCATATTCTGTTCCGTTATAAATATTATAGCCTTCGCTAGATATTGCATCTGAAAGCTGTTGTTTATCAGCAAAATTGTTGCTTTGCCTTATCATGTCCACTTCACTAATTATTACCTCAGCACTGCTATCAGCGCTATAATAATCAGTAATGGCCTGTGCAGTTTTTTGCGACAAATTATTGTCTTGGCTTGAATTTGAAAGTATTAAAATTGAAAATGAAGTTAAAAGCAACACCGCAAAAACAGTAACAAGCGAAACAATTCCTAAACTTATAACGCTCTGCTTTTTATTGTTCATAAATCAACACCACCCAAAACACTCATATACCTATCAAAATTTAAATTATAAATAATGGTATTGCTTGTATTACTTACAGCTATATTAGAAGTTAAAAGCTTAGTGGCATTCATGCTAAATTGCACACTCAATGTGTACTTTGCAGTAGAACTTTGAGTAAGCTCCCAATTTTCATCGTAATATACATAGTATGTATCGCTGTCAAATTCTGCACCCGATATGCGAATAAATTCATCTTGATTACCATTGGAAGCTTTAATAAATTCAGCAATATTTTGAGCTTTTAGCGCTGACATGGAAAGTTCTCGACTGTCAGTACTGAGAACATATCCGTGTGCAAATATACTAATGCTGATAGCCGCACAGATTACAAAAAACAAACAATTTATAATAAGTTCTGCAATAAAATAACGGCTCTTAGATTTTTCTACTCGCATGCTCAGCCGCCTTTCATTGTAGAGTTTTGAATGAATAAGCTTGAAGTATAAAGCCTGCCTTCTTCGTCTGTAACAGCAATTTCAAGTAGGTTGTTTTCGTTAATTTCAAGTTCTAGTTTCGACATAGGCATTATTTTTTGCCCAATATCAGCAATAACGGTGCTGTTTTGAGGCATAAGAACCTCGCATAAATAACCATCCTCAACATACATCCAGTTTTCGTACACATTACCCTCTATTGTTTGAGCCAATACAAGTGCTTGGCTGTCGGCCACGCTATCCAATCTAATTGCTTGATTTAAAAAATTTTGACGAGTTTTCTCTGTTATATAAAGTACAGACGTACGTATATTATAATTTTGTGATGAATCATTAACATTTTTTTGATATACATTAATTCCGATAACACAAAGAGTAAATGTGAAAATTAAATATAAAAAAAACAATGTAACAACAAACACAATATCAACTAATTTATTTTGATTTGGCATATGTATAAACCCTTTCAAAAACCATTATTCCAAATGAAAGACAGATATTTCGGGAAGTAAATTTCCGCCTACACTTCTGTAATGAACAACATAGCTGCCACTGTCGTACTGTAAGCCATATGCTTGAACAAGGTATTCAAGGTCTTCCGGATACGACCCCTCAAGCGCATAACACTGCACAGCGCTGCGTCTAACCGAATTTGCAATTATTTCAAGTTGTTGAGAAGAAACATTCGATGATATGTTATCTACACCGAAAAGCATGAAATAAACTACAAGTGCAAACATCAGTGCCGACCAAAACAGTCCGTTTTTTAATACATTTTTTATTTTATCAAAAAAATTGTTATTATACAAAGCAACCTCCGCACATGTAAATTAAACTTGCATACCCGATAAAATGCCCATTAAAGGTAGCATAACCGAAAGCATAACAAGTCCTACCATAATACAAAGAACACCTACTAGGGCCGGTTCTATAACGCCTATAAGTTTTTGTGTGCGAACTTCTGTTTCTTTGTGGTATCTTTTTGAAATAGACATCAACATACTGTCAGTTGTTCCCACACGAGTGCCGGCAACAATCATGCCATTGTAGTCAGCAGCAAAAACTTTGCTGTTAATTAAAGCGTTGTTAAGAGACATACCATCTTCAAGAGATTTTTTTATATAATCAATTTTATCTTTAATATACTTACTTGAAATAAGTGTTTTTGCAAATTCAAATGCTGTTAACGAGTCTATTCCGCTAGACATCATAAGAGAAACCGAAAAAGCAAGCCTGTTTGCTGCTTGTGAACGCGATAACCTTTTAGTAAGTGGAAAAGAATCGAAAGCATTTATAAACATTTGGCGCCCAAAAGAAGTTTGACGCAAAATTAAAGCAATAAATAAAATTACGATAACAACAGCCAATAAAATAAGTGAATATGAGTTTAAGTTTTGACCTAGACTTAACAAAAAAGTGGCGAAAGGGTTCATGCCTAGGCCAAGTTGTGCAAATATTTCTTGAAAAATTGGCATAACTTGTATAATTAAAATAAGTATAACC
>CAYJLZ010000121.1:4996-6081 GCA_964371265.1 uncultured Bacteroides sp.
GGATAGGCAATTGCTGAACGTATACTTTGAGAGAGTGAATCACGTTCGGCATAATATGTGCGCAGCGATAAAATTGTTTCGTCCATATGTCCTGTTTGCTCGCCAATTTTACACATACCTATCGAATAATCAGGAAAACATCCCATTTTCTCCATAGCCCCCGATAAAGGAAGGCCATCTACTGTGTGCTCGTAAAGGCTGTTTAAAATAATGCGCTCTTGTTTTGTTGTGGCATTATCGCTCATAACCGATAAACTCTCCCACACAGTTACACCGCTTTGGAAAAACATATAAAGTTGTTCAAAAAAATTTGTTAAAAAACCTGTGCTAAGCTCTTTGCCTTTTTTAGTTTTTACTTTGGTTTTTGCCATACTCACAAACATTCCTTTCGCTTACTATAACCCACATCGAAACAATTATAAACGATGTGAAGCGTGTTTTTTAAGATAAAAGCGAACAACAAGCTGCTAATTTGCTTGTTTAAAATAATTAATAATAAATATGCCTACTTATTAATAAAAGAAAAGGGCATTGTAATTTTGTCCATCGCCTATATAAGATGCAAGATCGGGGTTGGAACCGCCGGTAGATGCAAATGTTGGATCAAGAATTTCCCATTTATCACCCTCAAATTGGATAACATTGTCTATCCATCCTGTTTCAGGTGTGTAAACACTTATCCATGCGTGGTATGCAGTGCCGGCATATCCTATAACAAGCTGTGTGGGTATACCTTGGCTTCTCAGCATCGATGTCATAAGCGCTGCATAGTCAAAACATATGCCTTTTTTTGTCGACAAGGTAGAGTCTACATCAGGAAGATAAAAAGTTTGAACAGTACTTGCTAAATCATAATCATATGTAATATTTGCTGTAACGTATTCGTAAATATTGCTAACAACTTCAAGGTCGGAGTAGGCGTTGGCGGCAAGTTCGCTGCCTAAGTTTACAATTTGTGATGTTTCGCTAAAATTAACATATTGGTTAGGGTATAAAAACGGAGTTTGCTCATCTGAAAGCTCTACGGTGAACGCTGCTGTATCAACAATTGCATACTGTGTGCCTGAAATATTTTCGTTTACGGT
>CAYJLZ010000122.1:0-6041 GCA_964371265.1 uncultured Bacteroides sp.
AGGGAAATTATTATAGACGGCCAAAGCATGACAATGCTGCAAACAAATGCCGCTGTAAGCCCGGGCAATTCGGGTGGCGGGCTTTACAACTCTAGCGGAGACTTAATAGGTATAGTAACTGCAAAGTCGGGCGATGATGAAACAGAGGGACTTGGTTTTGCAATACCTATAAATATTGCGCTTGAAGTTTCGTCGGAGCTTATAAACAACGGATATGTTACAGGTAGGCCGGCACTTGGAATATCGGTTGTGTCGATATCTGATGTAGAGTCGGCATACAGTAGCGGAGTTACAAGGCTTGGCGTTTATATAGCCGACATTACACCGGGTGGCGGGGCAGAAAAAGCCGGCCTGCAAATAATGGATTATATTGTTAGCATTAATGGTATAGCAGTTGAAAGCACTACCGATCTAGTAGATGAAATTGAAACAATGAGTGTTGGTGATTCAGCTCAGCTTCAGGTAATACGAGAGGGAGAAATGGTAGATGCCACAGTAGTTCTTCAAGAGATGACAGCAACGGCAGACGAGGATGCACAAGATGCATTTGAAGATTTTTTTAGCAATACACCAAATGCTCCTATACAATAAATATAAAAAAGTTTAAATTTAAAGGCTCTGTGTAATAAACACAGAGCCTTTAATATTGTTATAAAGATAACTTAAACTTACCAACAAGTTTTTAACCCTTACTTACTGTAAAGCATATAACAATTTATACACTTGGCAAAATATTAATCTACTTCAACTTTAACTAAATCTTTCTTTCTCATAATATCGTATAGTATGGGTACAACAAACAACGTTAGTAGCGTGGCATAAAGCAAACCGCCTATTGTAACAATAGCTAAATCCTGTGTCATTTCTGCGCCCTGGCCAATGCCCAGTGCCATTGTTGTCATTGCAAGTACGGTTGTCAGGGTTGTCATTAAAACAGGGCGAATACGTATTTTGCCTGTGCGCAAAATTGCCTGTCTGCGTTTCATACCCTCAAGGCGCAATTGGTTAATACTATCTACAAATACAATGCCGTTGTTAACAACTATACCAACAAGCACTAAAAAGCCCAGCATAGATACTATTGAAAGATCTCGCCCGGTAAGCAGCATTGCAATAAGGCCACCTGTAAATGCAAGGGGAATGGTGAACATAACTATAAATGGGCTTAGCAAACTTTGGAACTGCGCAACCATAATTAAATAAACAAATGCCACTGCAAGAATGATAACGAGCAATAAATCGTTAATTGCGGTGTTTATACTTTCGTTTTCTCCTGCAAAATCTATTGTATATCCGGCAGGAGGTGTATATTCGTCAAGTTTTTCTTGTAAATCTCGGCTTACAAGTCCAATATTATACCCATCTTCAATTGCCGAAGTTACCGTTAAATAGCGAGAACCGTTTTCTCTGTTAACGCTCTGTACACTATCTGCATTCATACTTCCTGCAATTTCGTTTAGCTCAACAGTGCTTGTTTGCCCCTCCATATCAGTTACTTCAAATTCAAAGTCCATAATATTTTCTACGTTTGGCATTTGGCTCTCATCTCGCACTATAATAACGGGGTAGTTTTCGTCCTCTATTGTAACTACTGTGCTTTGCTTTGAATCAGTTAAGGATGTGCTGATTTCCGCCTGAATTTGTGCAACTGTTAGGCTATGGCGCATGGCAGCATTTTTATCTACAATAATTCTAATTTCACTGCCGGCGTCTTCCGCCACAGAAATTTCGGTTGTACCCTCGGTTTGGCTAAGCATTGTTCGCATATCATCCGATATTTGAGCAAGTGTATCAAGGTTAGAGCCCTTAATCACAAGCTCAATTCCGCTGCCGCCCAGCGCCGACATATCCATTGTGGACTCTTGCACCTCTATTTCGCAATTTAGCCCAACAACAGCGTCTTGAATTTGCTGCGCAGCGCTTGCGTTTGTTAAACTGGTGCCCTCCTCGAGTAGTATATATACTTGAACACTAGATGAGCCTCCGCCCATTAGCATTGATGTTGAATCGTCAGAATCTATTGTTATTCCCACTGTTTCTATGCCGTCTATTTCATAAATTCTGCTTATAACTTCATCGGCTGTTTCAAACGTTTCTTGCTTTGTATGGCCCTCGTTCATTGTTAGTGTTGCCGACATTTGAGGACTTTCCATAGCGGGAATAAACGCTGTGCCTATTTGTGTTACTTGATACACACTAAAGGCAAGCAAAACTATTGCAACAATTAAAACAGGCGCCTTGTTGTTTAAACTTACGCTTAATGCCCTCTCGTATGCCTTTGTAAACGAGTTAAACCACTTTTGCTCTTTTGCGGTATTGTTTTTTAGCACCGTGGCACCAAGTGCCGGAACAAGAGTTAAGGCAACAAACAAACTTGCAAGAAGTGAATACGCTATTGTAAGGCCCATATCGCTGAACAAATCTCTTGAGATGCCCTCGGTGAACACAATGGGTAAAAATACGCAAACGGTGGTAAGTGTACTTGCAAAAATTGCACCCGATACTTGTTTTGCACCTATAACGGCTGCTTTTGCAGGCGGCATACCGTCACTGCGCAGCCTGTATATGTTCTCAATAACAACGATGCTGTTGTCTACAAGCATACCAACGCCCAAAGACAAACCCGATAGTGAAATTATATTTAAAGTGATGTTTGTAAAATACATTGCCGTAATAGCACAAAGTAAGCTAAAAGGTATACTTACCGCAACAATTGCAGTTGGCCTAAAGTCTTGTAAAAACAAAGCCAAAACAATTATGGCTAGTATGCCGCCGTACATTAAGTTAGACAAAACGCTCTGTATAACCATATCGATGTAATCGCCCTGATCCATCAAAGTTGAAAAATGCACGTTTTCGTACTGAGCTTCAAGTTCTTGCATCGCAGTCGCAATCTCATCGGACACCTGCGCTGTTGAGGCTGTGCTCTGTTTTTGAAAATTTAGCACTACGGAGTTATTTCCGTTAACTTTTGCATAGCTGTCGGCGGAATTGTCGGTGAATTCCACAGTTGCAATATCACCTAAAGTAACGTCGCCAACGCCCTCTATATCGGCATAAAAAATTACTGTATTTCGAAGTTCATCTATGCTTTTAAATTCATCGCCAACCTTTATAAGGTACTGCGCATTTCCATCACTTATATATCCGGCAGGAAGGTTAAAGTTTTCAGCCATTATAATATTGCTTATCATATCTTGCGTTAAAAACGACGTTATATCGGCTTGCTCTATTGCATTTTGCTTTGCCTCATCCATTTCCTCTTGAGAGTCTTCAATTTGCTGCTTTGCCGCTTCTAGCTCTGCTTGTGCGCTATCTAAGGAAACTTCGCCCTTTGTAAACTCGTTAACAGCATCCATTTTGCCGCTTTCAAGCTCTGAGGACATATCTTTCATCTCTTGCAGAGATGCCTCAAGTTCAGGCAGCATAATGGCAATAACGGCCTTGCGTGTAATAATATTGTTAAGCTCTGCATCTATTTGCTCAATTCTGTCAGGGGCGTTGCTAATAATTTGCACGTCCTCTTTTTTAAGCTGTGCAATCATGTCAATACTCTCGGTGGGAATCGGTAAACCAGGAATACTTGAAAGTGAGCTTACCGCCTGTATATACAAATCAAAATCCGCATCAGACAGTGCAAGTAAATCGTCTGTTGTCATAGGTCCGGGAGATGTAATTGACGGAGGCAAAGCACCGGCACCGAGCAGCGCAGTACTTATACCGCCAATTGCACCGGGCATTGCCGGATTAAATGTACCGCCGGGTTCAAAGCCATTAAGTGCTGTATATATTTGAATAAGCCCTTCTTTTTCACCAATAAAAGCAGCTTCGTTTGCCTCTAGTGCTGCACTCTCGCTCATAAGTGCTGAAATTTGCGCTATGGCGGCGTCAATTTCCACACTGCCGCTTACTAGGGTAGAAGTTAACTCGTCCTTACCCTGTTGAAGTTCTGTTTTTCCGCTTTCAATTTCGTTTAGGCCATCTTCTATTTCGGCTTGTGCGTCGTACAATTCTTGCTGTGCCTTTGCAAGTTCTTCGTCAACACTTGCAAGAACCTTTAAATTGATATCGTTAATTTTATCATCATTGAGTGTAACGGAAATTTGCGTCTCAATTAAACCTGTTGTAGTAACGCTACCAACGCCACTAAGGCGCTCAAAAGCAGGTATAACATCTTCTGTTGTAAAAGTTGAAACCTCTTGCCTGGTCATGTTCTCAACGTCTATGCTGGCAACAACAATGGGCATCATATCGGGGCTTATTCGAAGAATAGACGGAGTGCCTACTAAATCGTCGAAAGAACCCTCAACTAAATCTATCATGCCCGAAACGTCAATCATAGCCGAGTCCATATTGGTGCTCGCCTCAAACTCGAGTATAACCATGCTCACATTTTCGCTGGAAACACTTTGTACATTAAGCACACCGCTGCTGGTAGATAATGATGCCTCGAGCGGCCTTGTAACGGTTGCCTCTACCTTTTCCGGGCTTGCACCGGGGTATGGCGTAACAACTACCATATACGGGAGCTCTATTGTCGGCATAAGGTCGGTAGTGACGTTTAAAAACGAAATTATTCCTAAAATAAAAACAAGCGCTACCGCTACTAAAACAGTATAGCGCTTTTTTACGCTGTAAGAAGATAACATAAATTGAGGCTCCGTTTCGAATTAGTATATAGTTATGTTTGCCTATTTTTACAAAAATAAACTCCATATAATTGTAATAAATATTTTGCAAAAAAGCAATGAACATTTGATGAACAATAGATAAATGTCTGCTCGTATTTTGAAAAGAAAAGCTGCGATAAAATAATTTATCGCAGCTTGGTTAATTATGATACTTTAAGCGGCAGGCTGTGATACACTTTGTGAAACAGCGCTGTCGGCAACAGCCGATTCATCAGCTGTGGCAGGTTCACCAGGAACGCCCGTTGGAATGTCTTGCGCAAGGTATTCTTCAAGTGTGAGGCCGCTATCTTTTATTTTTTGTGCTTGGTCTACACCGACATAACGGTAATGCCATGGCTCGTATGCAAAGCCGGTAATGCTCTCTTTACCTTCAGGGTAGCGAAGTATAAAGCCATATGTGGCGGCGTTTTCAAGCAACCACTGTGCCTCGGCTGTGTCTTTAAAGCTTGCATCGTAGCTGTTGTTATCTGTGCTCATTATATCTACGCCAAGGCCTAGGTTGTGCTCACTTGTTCCCGGAGGGGCGGAAATTTGCCCTGCTGCAGCTTCGGCTTCGGCTTGTGATAACCCTAGAGCCAACTGCTGGCTTACTTGGTATTCGTAGTTAGTTTCTTGGCGCTCGTATGTGCGGTAACCGCTGTGTGCATATAAATCAAGGCCTGTTGCGTTGCCTGCTTCTATCATGCTTGTTAGGGCCTCGGCAATTCGAGAATCAACAGGTGTACCGTCTACATTTGTAGTTTGCACGGTAAATGTACTTTCAAGCACGTTGTCGCGGTTAACAAGTTGCATATACCATTCATCGCGAGGAATTGGGTCAACTGCAGGCTCTACTACCTCGGGTTGCGATACTGATACAGAAGTTGCCGGTTGTGATGGTACTGATGCAGGCTCGGAAACAACGGTGTTAGCTCCGGGTAGGCCGTTAACTAATATAAATATTATGCCACCAATAATAGCTAAAATAAGCAGTATAAGAACAATTAAAAGAGGTATATTTGGTTTTTTATTTGAAGATTTGCCACCCTTGTCGAAGCTTTTAGCTACGGGCGCTTCATCTTCTAAATTGTTAGCAGGTTCTTGGCTCATCCAATCATCGTTAGAAAACGGATCTTCATTACTAAACTGCTCATTGCCAAAAGACGAATCGCCTTGTGATGAAGAGTTGAAACTGCTGTCGAAAGCAAAGTTGCTATCATCAATGTTAGGTTGCATATTATGTCCTTGAGAGTTATCAAAATTATTTAATGAGGACATAGAATCATCGTTTGCAAACATGTTTTGTAAATTGTAAGAGTACATTTCGGCCGACAATGGCTCGCTTGTTTGCGAATTGGCGTTATAAAACTC
>CAYJLZ010000123.1:0-5967 GCA_964371265.1 uncultured Bacteroides sp.
TCTTCATCGTCGTCTTCATCGTCGTCTTCATCGTCGTCTTCGTCGTCGTCATCGTCGTCGTTGTCATCATCGTTACTGTTATTTTTTCCATAATCGCTATTGTTATAATTTATGTTATAGTTTTCAAGTGCAGCGCTATAAATAACACTTTTAAAATTAGCAACACCAATAGCCTGACCAATTTCAACCATAAGTTCATCTTGTTCTGCTAGCGATTCAATAATAAATTCATCGTACTTGTAAAAATCTATATCCAATAATTCAACTTGTTGTGTGTTGTTTTTTTCGTTTGTTGTAATTACCGCCATTTTACCTGATTCAACAACCACTCCTGTGTCGGCAACTGTTTTTGGATTTAAAGTATTAAGTTCTATTTTTCCGGTAAACGTGCTAATATGAGTTACAGTGTCCGACATTATCTCTACCGAAAAACTTGTTCCTCTAATACTTGTAACAGTTGTTGAAGTTTGAACATTAAACAGCTCATCATCTTCAAGTGGTTTTGTGATATTAAAAAACATTTTGCCGCTTTTTAAATCAATAGATAACTTGTTGCGTTGCTTGTTAAATACACATTCGCTATTAACGCTAAGCTTTGCAATTTTTGTCGAGTCTAAGTCTAAATAAGCATTTCCATCGTGACCAGTGTTAAGTGTATATAAATCATAAACTTTCATATCCGAAATGATTTCAACTTCATCTGCTTTATCGTTAAACAAACTTACTTCACCAAAGGTTTGATCAATACGAATAATTGCAGCAATAGGATTATCTATATATGCAGTTAACATTGTAATGCAAACTAATACCGCTAAGGCGTACGCCAATATAGTAGAAGATTTTTTTTGCAAAAATATTTTTTTCAATTTTGTTTCATAAAGCTCTTTAAAAAAAGCCATGTTTATTTTTTGCAAATGTTTTTGTTTAAAATCTTTAATTATTAGTAAGATTTTATCTTTCATTATTTTCCCACGCCTTACTTTCTATAAATAAATTTAAAATTTCGCCGTTCAATTTTTGCTCTTTTTCCATTTCTTTTAAAATTGCAATTACCTTATGGTATTGCAGGCTTATAAGGCCTATCTTTAGCCGATAAACCGTCAAAAACGTCAATTATAGTTAAAAGCATAGACTCTTTGTCAAGATTGTCGACCACTAATTTGTTATGGTAACCCTCGCCATTTAAAAATTCATGATGACTAGATGCCCATTTTTGAACATTTTTGTAATCGCTGCCAAACTTAACATTTTGAAGTATCTTTTCAGTCATTTCAACATGCTTTTCCATTTCTGCGCGCTCTTTATAGGTTAGTGTACCTTTTTTTATGGTTAAGCAAAGCAATTCATTATCTTCTAACCAATGTTTTTGTTGCCCATTCAAATCTGTGTACGTATTTTGGCCAAGCTTTCTAATATCATCTTCAAGTTTATCGTCTAAAAAAGAAACAGTATTAACATAATTAATAAGTTCTTTTGCACTTTCAATTCTTTTTATAACTTCTTCACTGCTATTAGTGTTGTTTGTTTTGTCATTAAGCATTGCAAGGCATGTAATTAAATCAAACCTAGCCATAATTTTCTCGTAAGCGCTGCCAAGCCGATCTTTTTTATTCATTACTTCAAGAGGGACTGTCAACTTACCTACATCGTGCAACCATACGCTCATTAAAAACTCACGTTTTTTAGTGTCGTCAAATTTCCACGATTCGTGGTTTTCATTGAGCCAATTAATAAAATTTTCGCTATACTTTATCATGTTTTTGGTGTGAGTAACATTGTATGGTGTTCGCACATAAATAGCGGTAGACAGTGCACCCACAAGCGATTCCAGCAGTAGGCGTATTTCGTTTTTATGTTGTAAATTAACAACACTTACAGCCGCCTGAGAGGCAAGTGCAGATATGTAAACCTCAAGGTCTTTGTTAAAAGGTATAACATTATTGTTGTTATCAAGTGCATTCATAAGTTGCAAAACGCCTACCTTTTCACCGTTACTGTCTTCAAGCGGTGCAACAAGCATACTCTGCGACTTATAGCCAAGCATTGCGTCGTATATTTTTGGGCCGGCAAATTTGGTTTTGCCTGTATTGGAAAGGTCGGCAATATTTATAATATTGCCCTCTATAAGGCTTCGTGCACAAACGTTATAAGGTGTAAGAGGAACGCTAGGCATAGTAATTTCGCTATACTTACCACCCTGATAGTTTTTTATAGATTTTGTTATCATTATTTTGAAATCTAATTTATCATTGTTTTTTATGTACAAAGTACCGGCATCACAACGGCATATATCCATTGCGGCTGTTAATATGTTTTCAAGCAAACTGTCGCCGTTTTTTTCACTTGAAAGTGATAAACTAGTGCTTAATAATCTCTCTAAAATCAGCTCTTTCAAATCTGCTCCTCCGCATAAACCTGCAAATTAATTATCACTTGTAAGCCCAAATATATAGTCGGTTGAAACATTGTAAAACTGTGCAAGTTTTACAATAAATCGGCTTGGAATCTCCCTTTTGCCGGTTTCATAGTTACTATATACTCTTTGATTAATTTGTAAAATATCAGCCACTTGCTTTTGCATTAAATCGTGGTCTTCTCGTAAATCTTTTAAGCGATAGTAGTACATGGCACACCTCACTAGTATAATTATATTACTATTATTTGGTAGTACATATTATACTATCAAATAGTAGTAAATATATTGTGGAATTTTGAAACAATTATAAATAAATTGCTATTTATAATTGCTTATGCACTTTAAATTGATAAAATAAAAAAACAAGGACAATTAAAATAACTGTCCTTGTTAATAATAAAAAATTAATTTAAATTGCAAATATGCTTTATAACTTCACCAGCTAAAATAAGCCCCGCAACACCGGGAACAAAACTCACACTTGCAGGTGTTCTTAAATTTTCTAAATTATTATTGCTCTCTTCAAAGTTGTTAAAAATACGTGGCTCTTTACTGTAAACTACTTTAAGGTTTATTATATTGTTTTCTCTCAGTTTCTTTCGCAGTATTTTTGCTATCGGGTCGGTACTGGTTTCAAAAATATCGCATACACAAAATTGTGTTCCGTCAAGTTTGTTACCAGTACCCATACAGCTTATTATAGGCACGTTAAATTGCTTTGCTTTTACAATAAGTTCTATTTTTGCTGTTATTGTATCAATTGCATCTATAATATAATCAAAATGTTTCAAATCTATTTCGTGCGAATTTTCGGGCAAATAAAACATACTAATATCGTTAACAACACAATTTGGGTTAATTGAAAGAACTCGCTTTTTAACTTGTTGCACTTTGCTTTCGCCTATATTATCACAAGTTGCAATAATTTGCCTGTTTAAATTTGTTATGTGTATGTTGTCGTTGTCTATTACAGTAAGCTTGCCAACGCCCGAGCGTGCAAGAGCCTCTATTGCATATCCTCCCACGCCTCCTGCGCCAAAAACTGCCACATGTGAGCTTTGCAAAGCTTGTATACCTTTTTTTCCAAGTATAGGCTCACTGCGAGATAACGGCGTGTGCATATATTCCTCCATTTAAATGTATAAAAAAATTAATTTATTAAGTTCTTTTTTGAAATTCTTTTTTGCATTTAGAACACGTAATTACTATTTTGCCGCGTTTACGGGGAACACGAAGACCTTGTTTGCATTGAGGGCATTTAAAAACCTTGTGTGTACACAAAAGAGAAAATGTTTTTATATGGCGCTGTATTTGAGTTATAACCTCGTTTTTAATGCCATAATATACACGGTTTTCTTGCATGCGCCTGTTTGTATTGCGGCTAAACATTCTATAATATCCGTAAATTAAAAGCATAATGCCTACTAAACCAAATAAATTAATACTTGTTAAAACATCATACGTTAAAAATCCAAGCAGAATAAAACTTGCACTAGCTACAAGTAAAAAACGCCCATAGCTATCAAGCCCATTTCTTCCTATCATAAATTGTTGTAGTTTATTTCTCACGAAAAGCACCCTTTATATTTAAATAGTACAATCATTATAAACCCACACAGCTTACAGTGCAATAGTAAGGTAAATTTGTTAACATATAGTTTTCATTTTAATAATAAGAATAAAATATTTATATTAAAAAGGGGTTATTATTTAGAAGTTTGTGAATGTTAAACGGGCTGCAAAACAAATATAAGCTTTACAACCCGCTTGTTGGTGGACAGTAAGGAACTCGAATCCCTGACCCTCTGCACGTCAAGCAGATGCTCTACCAGCTGAGCTAACTGTCCAAATTTAAACCGCTTTTATATTATATCAACAAAGAACAAATTGTTCAATATGTTTTTTGAATTTTAAAATTAATATATTGTTAACAATACTGTTATTGTTTGTTTAATTAATAACAAATACTAAGTAGTATAGTATACTTACAGAGAGTTTAATACAAAGGAGGCATTTAATATGAATAAAATTTTTACAATAGTACTTATACTAATTATTATAAGTGCGCTAACGCTGAGTGCATGTAGCAATGTGCCGGCATCAAGTAATGATACAAATTTACAAACTGAAAAGGACGCAGACGAAATGGATGGAACAAAAGTAACAGTGGTTGAAGAAAAAATTGACATAGATGCCTTGATTGAGGAAAAAAATCTGAGCACAATTTACCTTGCAGGCGGATGCTTTTGGGGTGTTGAGGAGTATATGTCTAGAATAGCTGGCGTTTACGATGCGAGCTCGGGGTATGCAAACGGTAACACTGAAAACCCCAGTTACGAAGATGTAATATATAATAATACAGGGCATGCCGAGACTGTGCGTGTTGTTTACGATGCGAGCCAAGTTACACTAAAAGAATTGCTTGATAAGTTTTTCTTGGTAGTAGACCCAACAAGCGTTAACCAGCAAGGAAATGATATAGGTTCACAATATCGCTCGGGTGTATATTACACTGATGAAAATGACTTACAGACGATTGAAAGCGTAATAAATGAGCTTGAACAAAATTATGACAATAATATTGCAGTAGAAGTTTTACCGCTTGACAATTATTATGCTGCTGAGGACTATCATCAGGATTATCTTCAAAAAAATGTTAATGGTTATTGCCATATTAACCTAGAGGCAGCAAATGAAAACTACAGCATAGATTCAGGTGACTACGTATCACCCGATGAAGAAGAATTAAAAAGTATACTCTCTGAATTAGAATACAAAGTAACACAGAACGAGGGAACAGAACGGGCATTTACAAGCGAACTTAACGATAATAAAGAAGTTGGAATTTATGTAGATAAAGTAACGGGTGAGCCGCTGTTTCTCTCTACGGATAAGTACGACTCGGGCACAGGCTGGCCAAGCTTTACAAAACCAATAGCCGAGGAGGTTATAGTGGAAAATGAGGGCGATACTATAACTTTTGGAATAGAAGTAAAGAGTCGCTCGGGAGAAAGCCACTTAGGACATGTTTTTGCCGACGGCCCAACAGAAGAGGGTGGGTTGAGGTATTGTATAAACGGAGCAGCGCTTAACTTTATACCTTATAACTCTATGGTAGAAGAGGGCTACGGATATTTAAAACACCTTTTTGTTAACGACAGTGACGTTACAATAATACCAGCCGAATAGCAAACTGATTAAAATTAAAACATAATCCCCCCTTAAATGTCATAAAATAAAGTATGACATTTAAGGGGGGAATTTATTATGAAGGGCTTACCTGAAGAACGTGCGGTAGAGTGTGCAAAGCATATTATCAGTACAGGCGATACGGTAAGGCAAGCAGCAAAAAAATTCAATATATCTAAAAGCACAGTACATACGGAAGTGACAAAACAGAACGGTTGGTGGTTAGGGTTAGTTAGGTGGGAAAAAGGTAGGAGTTATAAGGGTTTGTGGGGATAAGTTCATCTAAATTATTGATTATAAATTTTGGTGTGATATAATTTCATTAAGTATATTTGATAGAAAATGAAAGGGGCAACGCCATG
>CAYJLZ010000124.1:0-5938 GCA_964371265.1 uncultured Bacteroides sp.
TTGTCATTCAATACTTGATGAGGACGGTATAGGTGTTGATACGCCTGGGTACTCTGAAAAAGCAAGTAAGAAGAAGGGTAAAACGGCTGCAGAGGAAGATATAAAAGTTTTAACGCCAAAAGAAATAAAGCAAGGCCTTGACCAATACGTTATAGGGCAAGATGAGGCTAAAATTGTGATTAGCGTTGCGGTTTACAACCACTATAAACGCATATTATCGGCGCCTGAAAACGATGTTGAACTGCAAAAAACAAATGTGCTTTTGCTTGGGCCGTCCGGTGTAGGTAAAACACTTCTTGCTCAAACACTTGCGCGCATGTTAAATGTTCCGTTTGCAATAGCAGATGCAACTACACTAACAGAGGCCGGCTATGTGGGTGAAGATGTTGAGAATATTCTTTTAAAACTTATACAAGCTGCCGACTTTAACATAGAGCGAGCAGAAAAAGGTATAATTTACATTGATGAAATTGACAAAATTACACGTAAAAGTGAAAATCCGTCGATAACAAGAGATGTTGGCGGTGAGGGTGTGCAACAGGCATTGCTAAAGATAATTGAGGGTACCGTTAGCAACGTACCTCCTCAAGGAGGTAGAAAACACCCACAACAAGAATTTATTCAAATTAATACAAAAAACGTATTGTTTATTTGTGGCGGTGCATTCGACGGACTTGAAAAACATATAGAAAAACGTGCGCATTCATCGTCGATAGGATTTGGCGGAACATTAAAACTTAGCGAAGAAGAAAATAAGGAAAATATGCTTAGACTTGTAGAGCCGCACGACCTTATTAAGTTTGGAATAATACCGGAACTTATTGGGCGCATTCCGGTTGTTACAGTTTTAAAATCGCTGGATGAAGAATCACTTATAAGGGTAATGCTCGAACCAAAAAACAGCCTTGTAAAACAGTACAGAGCATTGTTAGATATGGATAATGTAGAACTTGAAATAACTCAAGACGCATTGAGAGAAATTGCTAAAAAAACTATTGCTATTAAAAGTGGTGCCAGGGGCTTAAGAAGCGTAATGGAACAAGCACTGATAGCCATTATGTACGAGATACCAAGTGATGACTCTATATCAAAAGTTATAGTAACAAAAGAAACTATAAACGGTGCAAAACCTCTTATAGAGCACAAAAGCAAATCGAGTTCATTAAAACAGGCATCACCTGATTAGTAATAATATGAGCGAGGGTACAATGAAGTTTTCATTGTACCCTCGATTTTATATTTATTATCTTTTTTTAATCGCTATATCCGCTAAGCATAGACGATACAGTTGCATAGTGCGGATGAATATAAGTTATTGCCATTTCGGCAAGCTCTTCATTAATGGTATAAACCCATTGTTTTTGACAAAAACAGTGGGTGCCGTCCTTCACGTTAAATAACTTTGCTTTTTCACCGTTTAAAGTGTATATAAATATTTCTTGATAAATTCTATTTAATGAAACGTTGCACCTATCAAATTCACCATATAAAGATTTAGTAGAAAAATCAATTTGTTCAATATTAGGTATTAATTTACTTTGGATTTTAGTATCTTCTATTGTAATTAGTTGATTATTTACATAGCGCTTACGCACTAATCTAAACAATTTATCGTCTTTTTTTATTTTAAAATGTTTGCTTTGCACATATCCCGCGCTAACATATTTATTAATAAGCACTTCATCGGTTTGATGTAAACCCAATTTTGTAAACCTTGTACTTAGACCCATTAAATTAGAAAAATGTAATTGCATTACAATAGGAGTTTTTGGAGTTACTTTTTTGTTAATTAAATAGCCTTTTCCGTGCATTGCAGTAATAAATCCGTCTTTTGTAAGCAGTTTTAATGCAGCTCGAACAGTAAGCCTATTTATGCCATACGTCAGTGCAATTTTTCTCTCAGAGGGCAAAAACGAACCCTGTTTGTATGTGCCGTCTGCAATGCCGGTTTTTAATATATTGCTAAGCTGAACATATATTGGCAAATTGCTTTGCATTATAAACACTACCCTTTCAAAAAATGAATTATTTGTTTAAAATTAAAATTGAAACCAAAGAGGTGTATCAGATTCTATTTTTGGATTACTACAATAATATGCCGATAGCGCACTCATACGTGTAACTGTATACTCTATAACTGTTCCGTTAGCTATTGTTGTTGTTCCTGTCACATTCCACATTGCTGTTTCATCGCTTACAATATTAAGCAACTCTTTATCTTCCTGCATTGGTTTGGAAATTGCATAATAAACATTTCTTTCATATGGCACAACATTGTATTCGCTTTGTAATATTTCAAAAAGTGAATTTATGGAAAAATCGTAGTTAGTAAGTCCCGGCAAAAGTGCACACGGAATATATGAAAATTCTATCGCAATTGGCAAATCGTCTACAAATCGTAGCCTTTTAAGCAAATATATTTGTGAACCAAACGAAATATTTAATGTTTGACTTATGCTTTTAGGGCAAGTTGTAATGCAAAACTGTAAAATTTTAGAATGGGTATTATGATTTTGGCGTGTTACATATTTTGTGAAAGAATGTATTTTGCTGATATTAAGAGAAGTTCGCTTTTTGGCAATACAATAATTTTGTGTATCGGTAATGTAATTTATGTATCCAAAATTACAAAGTTCTGTCAGTGCATCTGTCATATCTTCAAATGATACATTAAACAAATCTTTTAAGCTTTGCAAATCACCCAAAGTATATCCGGCTTTTAAATTATTATTATCTATGTACTCTAATATGCTATCTGCAACATCTTCGTACGATGATCCGAATGAAATAATACTAACCACCACTTTATAATTTATAAATTTAACTATTGTACAAATACACATGCTATTGTGTGCAATTGTAAATTATTATAGTGTGTAAATAAAAAAAATGCAAGGTATGTCATCTTATTTGTGTATGTTTAGTAAATATAACGAAAAATCATATATAAAATTTAGCTAATATTTTATTACGAATTGGTTTCAAAAATATTGACTTATTATTTATAAATGGTATAATATTATTGTAACAACTGGATTACTACTATACCAGTTGATCGTTTTTACAAAATTTTTAAATATGCTTATATTTTTTGGTATTAATTATATATTTAAGTACGGCTTATACAAAGCACAATATTGTGTTTTGAATAACATAATTATTTTTAGGAGGATACAAAAATGAAAAAGAATTTTGCACGCATTTTAACGCTTATTTTGGCGCTTGCTATGATGTTTACATTAGTAGCATGTAGCACACCAGCTGAAGAGCCTGCTACATCTGAAGCAGCAGCAACAGACACAGCAGACACAGCAGACGGTGAAATGATTACACTTAACTTTTTGCACAAATGGCCACAACCAGAGTACGTTGGTTACTTTGATGAAGTTGTAGCGGCTTTTGAAGAGCAAAACCCCAACATTGACATCGTAGTTGAGGCAGTTGCTGACGAACCAATTAAAGACAAATTGCGCATCATCATGGGTGACGCAGAAGGTCGCCCTGACATCTACTTCTCATGGAGTGGTGAGTTTGCAAGAAACTTTATTGCAGAGGGTGCAGCACTTGATTTGACAGAGTACATGGCAGGCGAATGGCAAGATAGCCTAATGGTAGCTGCTGTTGAGCCTTTCACAGTAGACGGTGCAGTTTATGGTGTTCCTCTTCGTTTGAACACAAAATTCTTCGTTTACAACCAAGAAATTTTTGATGCTAACGGTTTAACTGCTCCTACAACATGGGATGAGTTTATGGAAGTTAACGAAACATTACTACAAGCTGGCGTTACACCAATTGCTTTTGGTAACCAATACCCATGGGCAGCTTGTCACTACATCACAGGCTTAAACCAAAAACTTGTATCGCAAGACACACGTATGGCAGACCACAATCAATCAACAGGCGAATTTGTTGATGCAGGTTATGTACAAGCACTTGACATGTTCAAAGAGCTTAATGACAACGGTTATTTCAATGAGTTCCCGAACTCTATAACACACGACATGGCTAACGAAGCATTTGCTCAAGGCCAAACAGCTATGATTTATGTAGAACTTGAAGAGTTCTTGAAAATCAACACAAACATGGACGGCACACCTTGGGGATTCTTCCCAATGCCAGCTATTGAAGAAGGCGCAGGCGACCAAGGATTCCTTGTAGGCTCTCCTGACGGATTTATGGTTTCAAGCACAACAGAGCACCCAGAAGAAGCAGTTGCATTCTTGCAATTTATTACAAATGCTGAAAATGCAGACAAACTAGTAACAATGCTTGGCTGGCCTAGCCCTGTTATCGGTGCTGTTAACGAGAGCAACTCGGAAGATTACCTTGTAGAAGGTATGAAAGCAACTGAAGAAGCAACAGGCATGGCTTTGTGGCTTGATACAGACATCGACATCCGCATATCAGACGTTTACTTGCCAGGTCTTCAAGATCTATTAAACGGTGACACAACTTCTGAAGATTTAATGGCTGATGTTCAAGAAATTACAGCTACAGTTAAGGCTGAAGAAGGTTAATTAAGCCTTTGTCAATATGGGGTATATCCAAAACTTCTTGGATATACCCCCTAAAATAGGGGGCAGTTTTTTAATGTATAAAAATAAAAAAATTTTATGGCTGTTTATAGTGCCCGGTGTTTTTTTAGTGGCAATGTTTGTGTTTTTTCCGCTTGTATTAAACGTGTACTACAGCTTTTTCCGTTGGAGTGCATTTTCTCAAACAAGAGAATTTGTAGGTATTCATTACTATATAAGGCTATTTGAAGACCCAATTATTCGCTCTGCAATAATGAATAATACACTATATGCGGTAGTTTCCGTGTTATGCCAATGTGGTATAGGTTTAGTATTGGCGGCTTTGTTTGAAAACAGGCTTATGCGAAAGTTTCAGCCAATTTTTCGTACGGCCTATTTTATTCCATCAATAATTTCTATTACTGTTATAGGTTTAATGTGGCAATTCATTTATAGTCCTTCAATAGGTTTTGTAAATCCGCTACTAGAACTTGTAGGATTAGAGCAGTTTGTATCGGACTGGCTAGGTAGCTCGAAAACAGCGATGGGAGCAGTTATATTTGTATCCCAATGGCAAAATATAGGCTACATAATGCTTTTGTTTATAGTTGCTATACAAAAAATAGACGAATCAATTTTTGAGAGTACCAGAATAGACGGTGCAAACGGAATACAAAACTTTTTTAGAATAATTGTTCCGCTTGTTAAAGATACAATTCTCGTAACTTGTGTTATTACAGTTATTGGTGCTTATCGTGTATTTAGCGAAATATACGTTATGACGGGAGGCGGCCCGGGAAATACAACCGAAACACTCGCTTCGTATATGTACAACGCAGGTTTCCGTAACGACGAAATGGGCTACGCATCTACAATTGCCGTATTAATTTTCTTAATTTTGCTTGTTTTAACATACGTTCAAATGCTTGTTTCGGGTAACTTCAAAGTTATTTCAAAAGGTAAGAAGGTGAAAAAACAATGATTAAAAGACCAAAGGACAAAGCTTTTCAAGCAGTTATGCTTGTACTTTTATCCATATACGGTTTAACAGTTGTTTTTCCGCTTTTATGGATGCTTATTAGCGGCATGAAAACTAATTCGGAAATTTTTGGCAACACATGGGCCCTACCTGAGGTATGGTCGTTTGACAATTACATTGCAGCATGGGAAATAGGAATAGGCACATACTTTATGAACAGTGTAATTGTAACAGTAGCTGCTACAATAATTACTATTTTACTTTCATCTTTGCTTGCATTTGTACTTGCTAGGTTTGAATTTAAATTTAAAAATATAGTATTTATATTTGTGCTTGCGGGTATGATGCTTTCGCCCGAAGTTAGCCTAGTTTCGCTTTATAGCTTATTGCAAGATATAGGGCTGTACAACACATATTGGGCTCTAATTTTAACTTATTCGGCATT
>CAYJLZ010000125.1:0-5739 GCA_964371265.1 uncultured Bacteroides sp.
ACTTATACAAAATAATTTGCGCAGTAGCGTTATTTTAGAAACAGATGGCAAGCTTATGAGCGGTAGAGATGTTGCAATAGCAGCAATGCTTGGCGCTGAAGAATTTGGATTTGCCACAGCACCGCTTGTTACAATGGGCTGTATGATGATGCGCGTGTGTAATTTAGACACATGCCCCGTTGGTATAGCAACACAAAACGAATGTTTGCGCAAGCGCTTTAAGGGCAAACCTGAATATGTAGAAAACTTTATGATGTTTATTGCGCAAGAACTGCGTGAAATAATGGCAAAGCTGGGCGTTAAAACTTTGAAGGAATTGACAGGCAGAACGGACCTATTGCAAGTGAAGGATAATAAAGTTACAAAACGTGCCGAACTTGTTGATATGAAAAAAGTAATATCAGATACTTATGCACATAGTAAAGAAAAAACATTTGAAAGCAATAAATGTTATGACTTTAAATTAAACGAGACCATAGACGAAAAAATACTGATTGATAAATTTAAAAAAGCTGTAAATTTAGGCGAAAAGCATAGCGAAAAAATAAATATTTGTAGCACTGACAGAACACTGGGAACCATTTTAGGTTCGGTAATAAGTAAAAAGCACAAAAATACTTTAAACGACGATACCTTTACAGTTGAGTGCAGTGGAGGTGCAGGGCAATCTTTTGGCGCATTTATACCAAAAGGTTTAACGCTTTTACTACAAGGCGATGCAAACGATTATGTTGGAAAAGGCTTATCGGGTGGTAAAATTATTGTTGTGCCGCCAGAAGAAAGCATATTTAAAGCCGAAGAAAACATCATTATAGGCAATGTTGCGCTGTACGGTGCAACATCTGGGCAGTGTTACGTAAACGGCATAGCAGGTGAGCGCTTTATGGTAAGAAACTCGGGTGCAACAGCAGTTGTTGAGGGCTGTGGTGACCACGGCCTAGAGTACATGACGGGCGGAAAAGCCGTTATTTTAGGCGAAACAGGCAAAAACTTTGCAGCAGGTATGAGCGGTGGAATAGCGTATGTTTTAGATGTGAAACATGATCTTTACTTAAAATTAAACAAAGAGTTTGTAACTATGTACGAAGTTACAGACAGCCATGATGCTAGCGAACTTAAAGAACTTATTATGCAGCACTATAATCAAACCGGTTCGAAAAAAGCAGAACATATTTTAAGTAATTATGACGATTATGTGCCGCATTTTAAGAAAATAGTGCCTAATGATTACAGTAAAATGATGAAGTGCATAAGTAAGTTTAAAGAAAAGGGCATGAAAGACGAAGATGCACGCCTTGCGGCATTTACACAAATGACAGGTGTATAGGCAAAATAACAATTGTTAAAACTATGTATAGTGTGAAATGGAGATTAGCGTGAAAAATCACGCTATCAATTATTTAAATGGCGTGCCGTCACAGACGGCACATGCCAATTAATCTCCATTCTGCAGGGAGATTTTTCAAAACTATTTGTGCTGTGCACAGAATGGAGATTAATATGGGAAAAACAACCGGTTTTTTAGAGTATGAAAGGAAATCAAATGGTAAAATATTGCCAAAAGATCGTGTTTTAAATTTTAATGAATTTTATAGCATAGTAGATGTGCAAGAAAGAGTGAATCAAGCTGCCAGATGCATGAATTGCGGGGTGCCTTTTTGCGGAAGCGCAATAGAACTAAGCGGCATGGTAACAGGGTGTCCGCTTCACAATTTAATACAAGAATTTAACGATGAAATTTATAACAATAATTTTGAACATGGACTGTCGAGGCTTTTGAAAACAAATTGTTTTCCTGAATTTACCGGCAGGGTTTGCCCGGCACTTTGTGAAAAAGCTTGTATTAACGGCATGCATGGCAGTGCGGTTACAATACACGACAATGAGCTTTTTTTAATTGAAAACGGATTTGAAAAAGGATATATGACCCCAAAACCGCCGCATGTAAGAAGCGATAAAAAAGTTGCGGTAATTGGTTCGGGGCCGGCAGGCCTTGCCGCAGCCGAAACGCTTAATAAAAGAGGACACAGCGTAACGATTTTTGAGCGAGATGATAAGTTTGGCGGGCTTTTAATGTATGGCATACCTAATATGAAACTAGATAAAAATATTATAGAGCGAAGAATTGAGTTAATGGAAAAAGAAGGCGTTGTTTTTTGTGCAAATAAAGACCTTGGCAAAAACTTAAAACTAGACCAATTGCAAAAAGATTTTGATGCAATTGTTTTATGTTGCGGCGCTAAAAATGCACGGGATATTTTGGTAAAAGGTAGAAATGCAAACGGTGTATATTTTGCAGTTGATTTTTTAAAAAGCACAACGCAAAACTTGATAAATGGCAAGGTAAAAGGCGAGTACATAAATGCAAAAGACAAAAACGTTATAGTACTTGGCGGAGGAGACACAGGAAACGACTGCGTGGGAACGTGTGTGCGCCACGGTGCCAAAAGTGTTGTGCAAATTGAAATGATGCCAAAACCGCCGCAGAATAGAAAAGAAACAAATCCATGGCCCGAATGGCCTAAAGTTCATAGCACCGATTACGGACAGGAAGAAGCAATAGAAGTATATGGAAAAGACCCGCGAGTTTTTGAAACAACAATAAAAGAAATATACGAAAAAGACGGCAAAATTACAGGTGTTTTAACAGTTAAAGTGTGTTTTGAAAACGGTAAATTATGCGAAGTTGAAAACAGCGAAAAAGAAATAGCTGCCGATATGCTTTTAATTGCTGCAGGGTTTACGGGATATGAAGAGTACACTGTTCCTACAATAAAAATTCCACAAAAGAGTGATATACTTTACAAAACCGATACAGAAAATGTTTTTGCATGTGGAGATATGAAAAGGGGACAGTCGCTTGTTGTTTGGGCAATAGCAGACGGTATTAAGTGTGCAAGACAGGTTGATGAATTTATAATTAACAATTAAGCGTAATATATTAATAAACAACAAAAAGCCGACATTATTGTCGGCTTTTTGTTGTTTTATAGGTATGTACCATTAAATATATTATTATAAAATTAAAAATACGGGCAGTTTATTTTTACAAGTTGCACTATAACTGTTAAAACACTAATTACTAATATACTTATCTGTAAATTCGCTTATAGAAACAGGCTTTGAATAGTAATAACCTTGGCCTTTTGTACAACCCATTTTGCATAGCATATCGTGTTGCAATTTGTCCTCAACACCCTCAGCTACCGATATAGTGTTATCCAGTCCCTCACAAAGAGTAATAGCTACTCGTGTTAACGTTTCGGATTTTTTATCTCTGTGTATACCGTTAATTATCGTCATGTCTATTTTTATTTCATCAAAATCGGAAATGACAAGAGAGTTTAAATTTGAATAACCACTGCCAAAATCATCAAGAGAAATTAAAAATCCCGCATCTGAAAAATTGTTGATTATCGTGGCTAAAGCATTTTCGCCTATTCCGTTTATTGTTTCGGTAATTTCAATTATTATATTAGAGCGCTCTATATCATAACTGTCGCAAATTTGTGAAAACTTTTCAACTATACCTTTTTTTGATACAGTCATCCTCGAACAGTTAACGGATATTGCAGGTAAATTTTGAACTCCGCTGTCTTTCCACGACTTTAAAGTTTTGCAAACTATTTTTAATACAAATTCGTCTATTCTCGATATGATTCCTTCTTTTTCGTAAAATGGCAAAAAGTAAATTGGCGCTTGAAGTAAACCACCTGCACCAATTCGCCTTACCAGTGCCTCGGCGCTTTCAACTTTACCTGTTAAAAGATTTAGCTGTGGTTGCATATACACAACGTATTTGCCGTTAGAAATTTCCATATCCAAGTTTTCAAGTAATATGCGCGAATAGTCTTCGCCCTCATACAAATTGTTTAAATTACTACTTGATGTTTTAAAGTTTTTGTTCCAAGTGTAACCTATTGAAGTGTTAAAATCTGATGAAGACGCTAGATTTTCTTTTAATGCGGTAACTTTGTTTTCAAACTCGGACTCTGATATATTTTCTGAAATTACAACAAATTCATCTCCGCCCACACGGTATACGTTATCTTCGAAAATTGAATTTAAAACGCTTGATAAATTTATTAAAACACTGTCGCCAAACATTATTCCCTTAGAATCATTTATTGCACTAAGCCCAATAATATCGGCGTATAATACACCAAGACTCTCAATTTTTTTATCTATTTTTTTAACGGCAAGGCTATAACTGTGCCTGTTTTTTATGCCTGTAAGGGTGTCGAAGTAGCTTAGATAATTAAGCTTTGTTATAAGCTTTGTTTCATCAAGAAAAGTAGCTGTAAATTTTGCAACTGTTCTTATTATTGCAACTTTGTCTTTATTTTTTTGCGAATTATCAACGCCCACAAACCCTGTAACATTACTGCCTGCAACTTGTATTGCACCAATTATTATGTCAGTAAGCCCTTGAAATTTCATCAGCTCATATTCGAGCGAAGATTTATCGACCTCGTCGATATTTAAGAAAAATGAACCCTGTTCGTTGCATTTGTTCAGCAAAACACCGAGATCGGATATAGGTAAGTTTTGCAAATTGTCTTTGTATGTCTCGCTGCCTTCTTCACAATATTCGTAAGTATTACTTATATAGTTACCGCATTTTGATACTTCAAATATATAACTTCTTTCGGCATTATAATATTTAGTAACAATTTCAAGTAAATAGTATAAAGAAATGCTGGGCTCATTTTCGGAATGAAGCATTTCTACGCAGTTCATCAAGAACTGCTCATCAGCCAACCTGTCTGTCAAAGTTTTTTCAAGCGCAACAAGCTTTGATATATCGGTTGCAATTTCAAGCCTTGCCATATTGCCTTTATAGTTGATAAGTTTGTCTTTTAATAAAAATGTTGTATTTATATTAGGGTTATAAAACGACCATTCATAATACTCGTCTTCTTTTAAAAGATGGTTTGTACAAAATTCACAGGGCTTATCTTTTTTTTGTAAAACTTTATAACATTTTTTGCCCATATATTCTTCATCGTGCGTTGCGTTAATTGTACGCTTTCCTATTTCGTTAAGATACAACAAATCGTAAGTGTTAATATCACTTACATAAACAACACTGTCAGAATTATTTAAAATATCTGCCGAGTTCTTGTTACTTATCGCCAGCGCATTCATTTCATCGCGCAAATGTGTTCCTTGTAAAATAATAGATAATAGTTTGCCTATATATTGTAGGCTGTTAATTTCTCGTTCTGTCCAAATTCTGGTTTTTGTGCAGTCGTCAAGCCCTATAAAGAAAGTCATTTTATCGTCGCGTTTAATTTGAGCGTGAACAAAAGATAAAATACCTTGGTTGTCCATAATCTCAAACGCTTTGTCTTGTTCCAAAGTTTCTCTTAAATTGTTAGAGTAAATAATGTCGTTATGAGATTTACTAATAAAATCCTCAAACAACTCATACGCAAGGCCTTGCAAGTTGTCTATCTCACTTGTTATGCCTTTTTTGCAATATTCAAAAGTATTGCTCAATGAAATACCGCCGTCTAAAGTTTCAAAAACATAGCTTCTGTCGGCGTTATATTTTTGGCACAGATAACTAAGCGTTAAATTAATGGCATCACTATTGCCATCTTTTTCATATAGAATATTAAACACTGTAGAAATAAGGTCGTAATCAAAAAATGAACTTGCAATTCTGTTGGCATTTTCAATTTTAGTAGTGCTTCTTGTAGTGCCTATATTAAGGTCGTTTGAATATACCATATA
>CAYJLZ010000126.1:0-5728 GCA_964371265.1 uncultured Bacteroides sp.
CGACCCTGCGGTTAACAGCCGCATGCTCTACCGACTGAGCTATTGAGGAATATAATCAAATTGTGAGGGTCGGACTTAAGAGCTTCTAATCGCTCCTGCAAAAGAGATGTCGCGAAGAATCTCTAAATACCGACTGAGCTATTGAGGAATATAATCAAATTGTGGTGACCCCTAGGAGAATCGAACTCCTGATTTCGCCGTGAGAGGGCGACGTCTTAACCGCTTGACCAAGGGGCCATACAACTTTTAATACATCTCCCCAAAGGGTGACACGGGCTATAAAAGGCTCACGTTTTTTGGTTGCTATATAATTATACATATATACATAATTTTTGTCAATACAAATTTCGGTTTTTTTGCATATTAATAAATAAATTATGCTTTTTGTCTCATTTTTAGCGAACAAAACAACAATAACATATATATTAATTTAAAAAGCATAGTAAAATATAATATGTAAATTAACAATTAAAAAATTAAATTCAAACCCAGCAGCCTTTTTAGTATAAAAGTTATAGATATAAACGAGCAAACAGCTAAAAGTTTGCTGAATGCTCGTTTTAAATTGTTGCATTTTAAATTTAAAATATACTAGTAGGCTTACTGCAAATGCAGTAAATAAAAAGGTAAAATTCTAAATTTAATCAAAATCGGGTAAAAAATCGTCTTCTAAATCTTTTGGTACATATTTACCGCTTTTTATTCGCTGTTTTACGCACTGTGTCAGCAAATATTCTATCTGCCCGTTTACACTGCGAAAATCATCGCCGGCCCATGCAGCTATTGCCTTGTACAAACTTGGCGTAAGCCGCAGCGGTATTTGCTTTTTATCGTTATCGGCCATAACTTAATATAAGCTGCCCGTGTTAACAACAGGCTGAGAATCTTTATTTGCACACAAAACCACAAGCAAGTTGCTAACCATTGCGGCCTTGCGCTCTTCGTCTAGGTTTATGCTGTCGTTCTCTTCTAGGCGGGCCAGTGCCATTTCAACCATCCCAACAGCTCCGTCAACTATAAGTTTTTTAGCGTCTATAAGTGCGCTTGCCTGTTGGCGCTGTAACATAGCGGCGGCTATTTCTTGCGCATAGGCAAGATAGGTAATTTTAGTTTCAATAACCTCAATACCTGCAAGCGTTACCTTGCTTTGTATCTCCTGTTTAATGCGCTCGGCCACAACATCGCTCGAGCCCCTAAGCGAACCCTCGTCCGGTGTGCCGTCGCCCGTTGTATCCACGCCTTGCGCAACGTCGTATGGGTATAGGCGCACAACGTTCCTAAGCGATGCGTCGCATTGCAGCGACAAAAACTCTTTATAGTTGTCAACGCTAAAAACAGCTTTGGCTGTATCGGTAACCTTCCAAATAACAGCAATGCTAATTTCAACGGGATTACCCAAAAAGTCGTTTATTTTTTGTCGATTGTTGCTCAGGGTCATCTCTTTAAGCGATATTTTTTTGCTTAAATTTAAACTCACGTTTATATCTGTGCTTGACGATGTTCTAATAGAAGTGCCAGCTTTGTCTGTAACATCGCCACTTTGGCGCAATTTAGTTGTGCTTGCCGGGTTTACGCTTACACAAAACGGGTTAACAAAATAAATGCCCTCGCTTTTAATTGTACCAACATACTGCCCAAAAAGCGTTAGTGCAAGCGCCTCTTGTGGGTTTAATACTTTTATACCCAAAAAAAGTATCCACCCAAGCGATACGAAAACTATGCCTAAAATCATAACAATTAACGAAATAACGCCAAGTACACCGCTTAAATAGCTGCTGGCAATAGCGCCTAAAATAATAGCCGCAATTGCTACAATGTAACTTAAAATTATAAGCACCAGTGCAGGCATACCGTTTTTTGCATCAATAATTTTTTCTTGTGTATTCATAATAATATCTCCTATCTCAATAAATACTCTTTGTGGTGTGCAGTTAAAATATACTAATATGATATCATTATAATATCATAATGAGCATATGTCAATAAAAATATTTGACAAAAAGTAAAAAAATTTATAATATTGTAATACAATTACAAATAAAAATAGCACAAGGGCAACAAATAAAATAATAAAGCAAATAAAAAATAAAGGGGCAATAAAACATGCAAATGCTACAAACGGTAGACGAAATAATACTGCTATGGGTGCAAAATAATTTGCGATTTAACGGCATAAACGAGCTAATGAAACTAATAAGCATAATTGGAAACGACGGAATTTGCTTTATAATATTGTGTGCAGTTCTTATAATTTTACCAAAAACAAGGCGCACAGGATTAACTGCAGGGGCCTCGCTTGCATTTGGGGCACTTTGCACAAATGTTGTGCTAAAACAGGTAATATCAAGGCCGAGGCCCGAGGTAACAATGAGCAATTTACTGCCGCTTTTATCTGCGCCCGATGCGCATTCGTTTCCGTCGGGGCACACGTGTGCGGCGTTTGCCGTAAGCGTGGCAATTTGCCTTTGTGTAAAAAATAAGCTTGCACGTATTGGCATTACTGTGTTTGCGGTGCTAACGGGCATATCTCGCATATATGTGGGCGCACACTATTTAAGCGATGTTATAGCGGGCGCAGTTGTGGGTAGCTTGTGTGCGTATGCGGTGTATTATGTGCAAAAACGTATTGTTAGCCGCAAAAAAATTAACAATAAAAGTGAAAATTAAAAAATAAATATCTTAAACAAAAAACCAATAACAAAATAAGGTATATATTAGTTTAAAGTTTTAAAACATTAAAAAAGGCAAGCTTCTTAATTATAAGAAACTTGCCTTTTTGTAATTTAATTAAATGCAAAAATTATAACAGAACAGCAACAAATCAGTTGTCAATTTCCACCATAACTTTTACACCCTCGCGTATGCCTGCAGCACGCATAACTGCCCTTATTGCTTTTGCAATGCGCCCTTGTTTGCCAATTACTCGGCCCATGTCCTCTTGCGCAACACTAAGGTGATACACAACAACATTGTCTGCGTTTGGCTCATCAACAACAACGCTAACAGCTTGCTTATCGTCTACAAGGCCTTGTGCAAGAACCAATAACAAATCTTGCATTTAAATGCTCCAATCCGCTAATATTTATTGGCACAAAATAAGTTTTAAACAAATTTTACCTAAATAAAAGCATTAAACAATGTTGTTCTTTTTAAGCAAGTTGCGCACTGTATCTGTCGGTTGTGCGCCGTTAGCAATCCATTTTTTTACCTTCTCTGCGTTAATTTGCACTACAACAGGGTCCTTAGTGGGGTCGTAGTAACCAAGCTCCTCTATAAAACGTCCATCACGAGGAAAGCGTGAATCTGCAACAACAACACGATAAAACGGTGCTTTTTTTGCGCCCATACGGCGAAGTCTAATTTTAACGGCCATGTATTTCACCTCCTATAAATTTTGTAATAATATATCATTAACGTCATAACAAAAAGTAAATAAATTTAAATTTATTGCTAAAAAATTGTGTTATTATGTAATTTTTGTGTTATGCCCGAAAATGCCGTTTTGCCTATACGTATTCGCTTAAATCTCCAAGGCCCATTTTACCAAATGTTTTTTCCAAACTCTTTGGGTTCTTTTTAAATTTTTTCATCATTTTGCTCATTTGCTCAAATTGACGCAGCAGTTTGTTAACGTCCTCTACCTTTGTGCCACTGCCTGCAGCAATGCGCCTTTTTCGTTTAGGGTCAATTATCGATGGCTTAATGCGCTCTTTATCCGTCATACTTTGTATAATGGCCTTAAGATGTAAAAATTGCTTTTCGCTCTTTTGCAAATCCTCTTCGCTAACCTTTGCTGCACCCATCGGCAACATGCTCATTAGCGCCGACGTACCGCCCATTTTATTAATTTGATCAAACTGGGCAAGCATATCGTTCATGTCAAATCGGTTTTCAAGCAACCTTTTAGCGGTCTCTTCTGCTTGCTTGTCATCTGCGGCGTTTTGCGCCTTTTCTATTAGCGACATAACATCGCCCATGCCCAGTATTCTGTTAGCCATGCGCGATGCATAAAATTGCTCTAAATCTTCAAGCTTTTCGCCTATACCGGCAAACAAAATGGGCTTGCCCGTAACTGCTTTTACGCTTAATGCGCTGCCGCCACGGCTGTCGCCATCAAGCTTTGTAAGTATAACGCCGCTAAGGCCTGTTTGTTCGGAAAAAGACTTTGCCATGTTTACAGCGTCTTGTCCTGCCATTGCATCAATTACAAGCAGGGTTTCGTCCACTTCTACATTTTGCTTAATTCTTTCAAGCTCTTGCATAAGCTCTTCATCTATGTGCAAACGTCCTGCTGTATCAAGTATTACAATGTCGTTGCCGTAATCTTTAGCGTGTGCAATTGCCTTTTTTGCAATTTGTTCGGGCTTTAACCCCTGTTCAAAAAAAACTTTTGCCCCGGCCTTTTCGCCAACTATTTTAAGCTGATCTACCGCGGCAGGCCTATAAATATCGCAGGCAACAAGTAGCGGAGTGTGCCCGCCTTTTATAAAGTGCTTTGCAAGTTTTGCAGCGTGTGTTGTTTTACCGGCACCTTGCAAACCGCACATCATAATTGTAGTGGGGGGCTTACTTTTTATATGTATAACACTTGCCTCGTCGCCACCCATAAGCTCTGTAAGGCTCTCGTGCACTATTTTAATAACTTGCTGTGCCGGTGTAAGGCTTTGCATAACGCTCTCGCCCTTACATTTTTCGCTTACGTCTGCAATAAATTGTTTTGCAACCTTAAAGTTAACGTCAGCCTCTATAAGTGCAATTCTTACCTCTCTCATGGCCGAGGTAATATCTTGCTCGTTAAGTTTACCCTTGCCCCTTAGGCGTTTAAACGCCGCACCAAGCTTTTCGGTTAAAGATTCAAATGCCAATAGGTTTCACCTCGACTAAAAACTTTTTTCAATTTCCTTAATTGTATCTATCATACTTTTGGCACACTTTGATATTTGCGGTTGCTTTGAGTATGAATTTTCGTTTTCTAAATCTATTTCTTTTGCAAGTTTTTCAAGCTTTAAAAGCTTTAAGCGTATTTTTTCGTACTTTTTTGCAAAGCCAATCTTTTCTTCAAGTTCCCTCATCGAGCTTTCGCCACGCACAATGCTGTCTCTTACTCCTTGCCTTGTAATGCCAAAATTTGCGGCTATTTCCGCAAGCGACAAATCGTCGTTAAAATATTGTTGCATTACCTCTCGTTGTTTTTGGGTAAGCGCATCTGCGTAAAAGTCAAGTAGGTTCGACACCGATAAGTCTTTTTCAGCCACAAAATCACCCCTAAAAAACAATGCGGTGTAAAGGCATTAGCTTTACACTTTAGTTATTATACCAAACGGCAGCTGTAAAGTCAAGTGCTTTACACATATTTATAAAAACATACAAAAAACGCTAAAATTGGCAAAAAAATATGCAGTAAAAAAATTTGCATGAAATTTGTAAAATATTAAAAAAATAGTGCAAATTTTATACAATTATAGTATAATACCATTAATATTGCGATAAATACATAAAAAATAGCATAAAAATTAAAAATTTAGTATATTTTTGGCATATACATTAACAAATAAAACGTTTTACAGCAACGGCGGCAAGTACTTAAAATTTAGGCAAAAGCCTTAAACAAAAAGGAGATGAGCGTATGCCGATTAATAAAAATTACTACGAAACACTGTATGCACGCCCTGTGGTAGATTTGGCGGGCTATTGCAAACGCCAGCGAATAGACGGCGAAATATTGGCG
>CAYJLZ010000127.1:0-5566 GCA_964371265.1 uncultured Bacteroides sp.
ATTAAAGGCTTCCGATTAAAATCAGAAGCCTTTATATTTAATTTTGGTTTATATTTTCGGGGTCGTTTTACTGTAATCTTGCCCTATTCCAAAGCGTGAGACATCCCCCATTATAGCAAAATTATATTTAAGCTATTATTAACCTAAAATTATTTTATTAAATCACCAATAAATTGTCAAGCTTGATTTAATTGCTACCATAATTAATTCATTAAATCACAAATGATATATTTAACTTGGCTCAATACCATCAAGTCAAGCTAAATGCATAAAAACCACTTATAATAATCCGTAAACAAGGGTTAGATTTTTTCTACGAATATTATTAATAACAGGTAGTAATTTGCCTTCTAAAATACACCATTAATTAATAATAATTTTTGGGCTACTGTTTGTCATAAGTAGCTTTCCCTCTTTACAAGTTCAGATGAAAAAATTTGGGTTTTTGGTGCTGTTTGCCCACCAATAAGCTCAATAAGCGTTTTAACGGCCACATCCGACAGTTCTCTTACGCGGTTGTCGATACTTGAAAGTGTTGGTGTGGAACAATTGCATAACATTGAGTTGTTTATACCCACTAGCGGCAACAAGTTGCCATCCTTTTGCATTGCCTTAAGTGCGGTAACTGCTATTAAGTCATCAGCACCTATTACCGCATCTACCTGTGGGTTTTGCTGTAAAAATGCAGCAATCTCAAGCATATCGCTGTCGAGCTCATCATCCGACAGTTCTGACAATTGCAACGTTACGCTTTTTTTGCGCAGATTATGCATAGCCTCGCTATATCCCATCAATTTGTTTTTTGCACTAAACGTGAAGGTTCTATAAATAATTGCAGGCGCATTGTACCCACCTTCGCACATGTCATAAACAAGTTTTTCCACTGCTGTTTTCTCATCACAGTATATGCTGTAAACATTTTCAAAGTCAAAGTAAGCATTAATTGCAATTATTGGTATACTTTTTGCAGCTTCTTGCACGTGTAAATTGTCGTCTTGCTCTTTAAAAATAGAGCCAACCAAAATAATGGCATCTACCCTTTTACTAAGCAGTGTTGCCATTGCATTTTTTTTGCTTTCAATATCATAACCTGTGCAACATAAAATTGAGTTTATATGCGCTTTTTGCAAGCCTGTTTCTATTATAGAAACTGCCGTTCCGTAATACAATTGAGCAACGTCTGTACACAGTATACCAATCATTTTCATGGAGTTGTGCCCAAGGCCCTGTGCAAATGCATTAGGTGTGTATTGCTCTTGTTTAATAACACTCAAAACTTTTTCTTTTGTTTTACTTGCAACGCTTGAGCTGTTATTTAACACGCGTGAAACAGTTGCCGAGGATACATTTGCCAGTCTTGCTATGTCGTGGATATTCATTTTATAAATACCTCTGTTTTGTGTGCAAGTGCCTGTTTGTATAGTATTAACAGTAGTTAAAACTATTTAACCCTTGCAATAATTTAAATTGGTGCTTGGGTATAATACACCAAGCTCATCTTGCCAATATTTTAGCATATTTTTAAGCTCTGTTGCAACATCGCTTTTTGTTTCAATTAAATTTTTTGCCTGTGCTATATCTTCATTTGTGTTGTAAAGTTCGTATGTATCGTCTTCAAAAAAGTGCAAAAGCTTATATTCTTTGTACAAAACACTTGCAGCCGGTGTGCCACCTTGGTTGCCGTAGTGTGGATAGTGCCAGAAAATAGGCCTGTTTTCTATGTCTTTACCTTGCAAACACGGCATAATATTAATTCCGTCTATATTCTCATCATTATAGCCAACATTTGCCATGTTTAAAATTGTTGCAAACAAGTCTGGCGTTGTTATGGCTGTTTTGCAAGTTGAGTTTTGCTTAATTACACCGTTGTAGCACATTATTAGCGGCACCCTAATGCCACCGTCGTAAACCCATCCTTTGCCCTCTCTTGCCGGTGCATTGCACGTGGGCGATCCCTCTGCCGTAGATAATCCCCCGTTATCGGATGTAAAAATTATTATTGTATCTTCAATTTTATTTGTATCTTCAAGAGCTTTAACAAGTCGCCCAACGTTTTCGTCAAGGCTATAAATAAGTGCGGCATATTCGGGATTTGACTGTACTACTCGCCTTTCAATCTTCAAATGTTTTTTATGTTCTGTCGGGAAATTATCGCCTATTTCTATGGCTTGAATTTTATCAAGCCCCATTTTTTTTGCCTTTTCTTTAAAATATTTAATATGCTTTTGCTTTGCATCTGTTGGCACATGCACGGCATAGTGCCACAAGTTAAGGAAAAACGGCTTGCCTTCACAATTTTTTATTAAACTTATAGCTTCATCTGTAAGCCTATCTGTCAAATACTCTCCGTTTAGGCCGTCTTTCAGTGTTTCTATGTCGTATGGGCTAAAATAGCCTTGTGGCAAATACCCAAGGTGGCAACCGCCCAAATTTATGTCGAACCCACTTTTATCAGGGTAAAACTCGCTCTCGCCAAGGTGCCATTTGCCTATGTGCCATGTGCTGTATCCGTTCTCGCTTAAATAGTGTGCAATTGTTTTTTCGCTTTTCGGTAAATGGTCAACGTAGGGGGCATCTATAAGTTTGCCTTTTGATGGATGGAAATTGTCTGATGCACGGCGTATATAATTAGTTACACCAATCCTTGCAGGGTACTTACCTGTAAGCAAACTTGCCCTACTGGGTGAGCACACAGGGCATGCAGCATATGCATTTGTAAAATTCATACCTTTTTTTCTTAAATTATCAATGTTGGGAGTTTCATAAAAACTGCTACCTGTACACGCTAAGTCTTTATATCCCATGTCATCAACATAAATTAAAACTATGTTTGGCTTGTTTTTCATATTACTAACTTATTTAGGCTTTACACAGCCCGCCTTTCATTTGCTTTTAAAGTATAAAGTTTCGGCAGTACATTTTAACTTATGTTTTAGATTAAAATGTACTGCCTTATTTTTTATTTACTTACGTATTATCAATTTTTTCAAATTCTTCTTTTACGGTATAAAAGGCCTGTTTTTTATACTTTTTATCGGCACCTACAAGGCCTTTAATGTTGTATTTATTTTGCCATGCATTCATTCTGACAGGCGACTTAAAATCGAAAAGCAGCCACGGGAACAAACCCTGTACATTCCCGTTTGAATACTCGAATTGTTTTTTATACACTTTTGCCTGATGATCTTCTGTGTACAATTCTTCATCGTCACCAAAATGTCCGCAAACCGCACTTGCGCCTGTTTCGGATATTACAAGCGGCTTGTCTAAGTTTGTTCGCTCAAAAATAACTTTTAAAATCTCATAATCGCGATAATACCAGCCGCAGTATTCGTTAACCGCCACTATGTCTATGCACTTTGCAAGGCGGTCTTCAATGCTAAGCGTATCAAAGCTGAAAAGGCAAGCAGCACAGGTAGGCCTTGATGGATCAGTTTGCTTTGCAAGGCTGTTTAACTTGCTCATAAATAAATATCTCTCGTCTGTATCGGGGTTTTCGTTTCCAATACCCCAACATGCAACACTTGCCCTGTTTCTATCTCGCAAAATAAGTTCTTTCAACTGGCAAGCGGCATCGTCGTACACATAGTCTTCTTCAAACATAAGCGCCCAATAAACCGGTATTTCTTCCCAAAGCATAATGCCAATCTCATCTGCAATTTGCGCCATTCTTTCGCTGTGTGGATAGTGCGATAGCCTTACTATGTTACAACCCATTTCTTTTGCTGTTTTTAGCATGTGTATGCGCTCATCATCTATAAGCGCACGCCCGTTAGTTTCGCTCTCCTCGTGGCAACAAACACCTTTAAAATATATTGGCTTGCCGTTTAGGTATATATTTTTGCCTTGTGTTTTAATTTGTTTAAATCCAATTTTTTCTTTTAGCTCGTCGCCTTGTGCGCTAACAATTACTTCATACAGTTTTGGCGCCTCGCAGCTCCACAGCTGAGGCGTTGCCTCAAACACACCTTGTGCTTTGCCATGCTCGTCTATCTCGAAGTTTTTGTCTATGCCAAGTTCGGGTATTTTTAATGTTACAAACTCACCTTTTTCAAAGCCGCAAGTAATTGCCTCAAAGCTAATATTATTGTACTCATCGTTTGGCACAAGGTGTAAAAACATATCTTTTATATGCTTTTTGGGAACTTCGAAAATTTCTACACTTCTGTATATGCCTCCATAATTAAACCAATCGTAATTAATTGACGGAATTTGGTCAACTTTGCGTGTATTATCAACTTCAATAATAAGCCTGTTTTCTTTTTGTACAGCGCTTGTTATGTCAATTGTAAAAGGTGTAAACCCACCTTGGTGCCTACCTAAATGAATACCGTTGAGCCAAACGCTTGCCTCGTAGTTTGCCGCACCTATTTTTAAGTAAACAGTACCGTCTTTATTGCCATGATATTGAAATTTTCTTGTATAAACTGCACTGCCCTCATAATAAAAATACTCGGGTTTCATTGTATTCCAGTTAGAGGGAACATATACTTGCTCCCATTTATCAAAATCACAATCAACAGGTATATCTCTGCCCTTTTTGTCGTAAAATTTTTCGGCGTAAAACTCTTTTCTGTAAAATGTATTGTAAACATCTATGCTAAAATTCCAGTATCCGTCAAGTTTTATCCCTTTTCTTGCCTGCGTGTACAATGAATCATCTGCATTAATAAAAGGAGTCGCAAACTTTTTTTTAGGGTTTAAATTGAAAATATGGTCATAATGCTTTTCCATTTTGCTCTTTTCTATTTTGCTCATTGTAATCTCCTAAATACAATAGTTTTTGTTATAATAACCTATACCTATTGTGTTTCTAAAAGTATAATTTTCTTTTTCTGTTTCGTTTAACGCACATGCTATCATTGCAAGCGTTGCACTTCTAAACCATGTGGCAAAGCAATTGCTGTACCCTTGCGGTTCAAAATAGCCACCTGCCCAGCCGTCCATTCTGCGCACATGCCAACCCTTTTCATCTGCAAATCCGCCGTCATCGTTTTGGAAAGCAATCAGCTTTGGTGCATATTCAATAAGGGCTTTTTTAATGTCTTCTTTTCTGTAATTATAGCAAAGCATGTTCACTAAAATATCAACAACATCAATGTCAAGGCAGGCAGACTGCACACCGGGCTTTATAAATTCAATGCAGTGGTCTATTATTTTCTCGGCATTTGGTATTTTTTTATTAAAATAATAGTAAATATGGTAGTTGTGCGCTGCACCTGCCATGCCCTCAAGTAAAGGTGCTTTGCGCAACTTGTTGTTTGTGCCCCAGTATCCTGTATTTGGGTCTTGCGTGTCGTTATGCCATTTTATTATAATGTCAATAAGTTGTGCAAGCTTTTCATCGTCTTTGCCCTCAAGTTCACCTATTAAAAAGCTTGCCAGGTTTACTATGTTGTTTCCCTCAAGCCATGGGTTAAACATTTTTCTGTCATCAAGCCAGTTTTTTAAATAAGTTTCATCTAAAAAAGGCTGTATAAATTTTAATGGGTATTTGCAACGGCCTCCAAGGCTTTTAATTGCGCCGTACGTGTAATTAGTTACATGAAAATTTATGTACTGCCAT
>CAYJLZ010000128.1:0-5411 GCA_964371265.1 uncultured Bacteroides sp.
AAAGCCGAGGAAATACGTGCAGAGCTAGCAAAATACTTTATGATAGATTATGACGAAACAGGAAGCATAGGCAAAAGATATAGGCGACAAGACGAAATAGGCACTCCATTTTGCATAACAGTAGATTTTGAAACTGTTGGCGATGACGAAAAGCAAGCCGACAACTGCGTTACTGTGCGAGAGCGTGATACGATGAGCCAGGTGCGCATACCTATAAGCGAATTGCGCAATTATATACAAGATAAAATTGAATTTTAGTTGATGCCTTACGCTGAAATTATGCAGTAGTGCAATTATTGGCACAAAAACTGCTTTGTAATTGCTACATGTTGCAAACAATGTTGCACCACGGCATTGCCAAATGTTGCACAGGGAGAAATAATAATGGACACTAATTGGACAGATATACAAATTAACGTTTTAGCGCAGTATATTGATGATGCACAAAGCGTTGCAACAAGTATTGCCACAGGTGGAATTTACATTGAAGACTACCGCGATTTGGAAAAAGACGTTTTAGAAATTGCGCACATTGACCTAATTGACGAGGAATTGCTTGCAAAAGACAGACAAAATGTGATAATACATATGTATATTGCACCAACTGAAAACGTGAGCGAGATAATGCACGTATTAAATGAGCGCATGGAAGCCTCGAGTGTGCCATATGAGGTAAAAACGCAAGGAGTAAATCAACAGGACTGGGAAAAGGGTTGGAAGGCTTATTATCACCCGATAGAGATTGGAACGCGCCTTGCAATTGTGCCAAGTTGGGAAGAATACAACTCAAACAGGGCAAAAATTTTACTCGATCCGGGCATGGCTTTTGGCACAGGAACACATGAAACAACAGCTCTTTGCCTTGAAATACTTGACGAAATAATAAATGGCGGCGAAACTGTGCTAGACATAGGCACAGGAAGCGGAATACTTGGCATAGCGGCAATTAAACTTGGTGCAAACATCTGTAAGGGCGTAGATATTGACCCAATGTGTGTAAAAGTTGCCAACGAAAATGCGCTTTTAAACAATGTACAAAACAAATTTACAGCTTTTAAGGGAGATTTATCGGGCGAAATAAGCGATAAGTACGACATAATATGCGCCAATATAGTTGCAAACGCTATAATGCAGCTTGCACCAAGCGTTGCGCCGCTGTTAAAACATGGCGGTACATTTATTGCAAGCGGTATTATAGATACACGGTGCGACGAAGTAGTTAATTCTATACAAAAAGTAGGTATTAAAGTAGAGCAAATAAAACACGACGGCGGTTGGGTGGCGCTTATTTGCAAGGCCGATAAATAATTTACTTTATACACACCCTTATGTTGCTTTTGCAATGTAGGGGTGTTTTATTATAACTTGTAAAAAGCTTAATGAAAAAATAAACTTAAAACACAAGCCAAAAAAGTAAATTAATACTAAAAAATAAATTGCAAACCCAAACAATTAACAGAAACGGAGTTTAAACATGGCACACAAACACTTTTTTTCTCAGCTTACACCTCAAATGAAAAATTTTACTATTACATCAGAGTATGCGCACCATTTATCTAGGGTATTGCGTGCAAAATGCGGCGATAATTTGACACTCTGCAACGGAAACGGCCTAGATTTTGAATGCACAATAACTGAAATTACAAAGGAAAATGTATATGTGGAAATAAATACCTGTAAAAAAGGTGTATCAGAGGCTGATGTACAGGTTAATATATATGTGGGATACCCAAAACAAGACAAACTGGAGGACATTATACAAAAAGCAACAGAGCTTGGAGCAGTTAGCATAACGCCTTTTTACAGTAGATATTGCGTTGTAACACCAAAAAGCAGCGATAAAGAGCAACAAAAAAATGCAAGATACCAAAAAATAGCGCTTCAAGGGGCAATGCAAAGCGCACGCAGCGTACTGCCAAAGGTAAACATGCCCTTAACGTACGATCAAATGCTAAAAAGTGCCGCAGAGTGTGACATCGGGCTTTTTATGTACGAAGTGCAAAACAATACAACTACTTTACATAGCCGGCTTAGCGGTGGTGCTAAAACCATTGCAGTTATTACAGGCAGCGAAGGTGGCTTTTGCGAGGCTGAAGTGCAAAAAGCAAAAGACAACGGCCTTAGCATTATAGGCCTTGGCCCACGCATACTGCGCTGTGAAACAGCACCTATTGCGGCACTAAGTGCCATAATGGCGTTAACCGGCAATTTACAATAGCTTATATGCGTATTATACTATAAGTAATGTTTTATAATTTTACAACTTATTGGATATGCATAGAGGCATTAAGGAGTTGTGAAATTGAAAAAGTTACTATTAACACCACTATTTGTACTGAGCATTTGCATATTTATGTTTACAGGGTGCATGAACGACGAGGATAATTCGCACAGCAGCACCACTTCAAACGGGGTGAACAGTATGCAAGGCAGCGATGATATGCAAAATGACTCAAACAGCACAAGTAATTCAAACAGTGTAAGCAGTTCAAACAGCACAAGTAGTTCAAACAGCGCAAGTAGTTCAAACAGCGCAAGTAGTTCAAACAGTGCAAGTAATTCAAACAGTGCAAGTAATTCTAACAGCACAAGTAATTCTAACAGCACAAGTAATTCTAACAGCACAAGTAATTCTAACAGCGCAAGTATGGCGGCATCTGCATCAGCAGATGCTGCCTATGTAATAGCTGCAAACAGCAACTGGAATTTAACTCTTGTTAATGCACAAAATCCGCTGCCCGAAACATTCACAGTGAATATGCGCAGCATAAAGGGATATGAAGAGAGATTGTTTGATGCAAGAGCGGCAGACTATTTAGAACGAATGCTGAGCGATGCAAAGGCCGCCGGGGTGGAACTTTACTTAGTTTCGGCATACAGAACACCCGAAAGGCAGCAAGCCCTTTTTGATAAAAAAGTTGCAACCTTTAAAGCAGAGGGATTTTCTGTGCAAGAGGCAGAAAAGCAAGCCGCCGCATGGGTAGCAAGGCCATATACCTCCGAGCATAATTTGGGTCTTGCCGCCGATTTGGTGTCGTCTGATTGGTATAAGCACAACACTGACCTAACTGCCGAATTTGAAAACACAACACATTTTGAGTGGCTTGTGCAAAACTGTGCAAGTTACGGATTTATACTTCGCTATCCTGAAAATAAACAGAATATTACAGGCGTAACGTACGAACCTTGGCACTTTAGGTATGTGGGGCAAACAGCGGCAGAATATATTATGAATAATAACATTACACTTGAAGAATATTTATCAGCCAACAATTAAACTTTACTTTTTGCGCTAATTTAAAAGCAGCTACAATGGTACAAACCATTGTAGCTGCTTTTGTAATTGGCATTGTTATTATAACAAAGCTTTTATTTAAATTATGTTGTATGCGCTGCCCTTACCTTGTAAAGCACTAAAACGCAAATAGTTTGTAAGTACAAAACAATAGGTAAGTGTATATATAAAAATTAAATTTAATGCTTATAAGCTTGCATACACACATGCAAGCTTACATAAATTGTTATTATAAAACAATTTATTTTTTTAATAGCGCAAATAAAAAACAGAACGGAGTATAATATGCAAATCCAATTTGAAAATAGCGGTTTAACAAACGAACAAGCACAAAAACTTTTAAAGCAATATGGCGAAAACAAGCTTGTCGAAAAAAAAGATGGAAGCATTGCCGCTATGTTTTTTTCTCAATTTAAAGATTTGATGATAATTATTCTTGCCATAGCTACGGTAATATCGGTTGCCATGGGCCAAGGCGCCGAGGCAATTAGCATTATTATAATAGTTATATTAAACGCTAGCATGGGTTTTGTGCAAGAATTTAAAACCGAACAAACGCTTAAAGCTTTAAAGGAGCTTTCATCGCCCACGGCTAGAGTTATGCGAAACGGTGTGCAAACAAAATTGAGTGCAAAATTGCTGGTAAAAGGCGACGTTATTATTTTAAAATCAGGCGATAAAATACCCGCAGATGCAAAAATTTTAACATCATCAAATTTATTTTGCAACGAGAGTATGCTTACAGGTGAAAGTTATGCAAACTCCAAAAAAGATGGCGATGAAATTTACATGGGCTGTGTAATTGCAGGCGGCAAGGCCAAAGCAATTGTTACTCATACAGGTATGAGTACCCAAATGGGCAAAATTGCGCACTTAATGCAAAATGTGCAAGAACAGCCGACACCACTTCAAACAAAGTTAAAGCAGCTGGGTAAGTTTGTGGCATTTTTATGTGTAAGCGTTTGCTTATCGGTTGGGTTTGTTGGCTATTTACAAGGTGGAGAACTACTAAATATGCTGCTTACGGGTGTTTCTCTTGCTGTTGCCGCCATACCCGAGGGTTTGCCTGCAATTGTAACTATTACGCTTGCTTTAAGTGTTAACCGAATACTGCGCAAAGGTGCAATTATTCGCAAACTTCACGCAGTTGAAACGCTTGGTTGTGCAAGTGTTATTTGCACTGACAAAACAGGCACAATAACGCAAAATAAAATGACTGTGCAAAAAATTTTTACCCCTACAAACACCGATAGCAGCATAAAAACATTGCTTGAAACAACTGCGCTGTGTTGCAGTGAGAATATAGATACAGTAAAAAACGACCTTGCAGGTGATGCAACAGAAATTGCAGTATTAAACGCAGCCAAACAATTTGGTGTACATAAAAAAGAGCTACTTAAAGAATGGCACATTGTTAAAGAACAGCCATTTGACAGTGCATTAAAACGAATGAACGTTATAGTACAAAACGGCAACACAAAAAAACTTATATGCAAGGGCGCACCCGAAATTGTGCTAAAACTTTGCAGCCATGTGCTTTGCGACAACCAATCAATACCAATGAGCGACGGTATGCGAGCAAAAATTTTATTAGAAATAAAAAATATGTCGAGTAGCGCCCTTAGGGTAATTGCAACCGCGCAAAACTTAAATGTACAAAACGGTGAAAGCGACATGTGTTTTTGCGGGCTTTTTGGCATGATAGATCCCCCTAGACCCGAGGTTTTGCCTGCCGTTAGAAAATGCAAGAGCGCCAAAATAAAACCCGTGATGATTACAGGCGACAGCAAGCTTACAGCACTTGCAATAGCAAAAAGCGTAGAAATTGCAAAAAGCGGAGATACTGCTGTTGAGGGCGATCAAATAGATAAAATGACTGACGAAGAATTGAAAGATATTTGCATGAAAACAAGTGTGTTTGCAAGAGTATCTCCAAAGCACAAGCTAAGAATTGTGAGAATGTATAAAAGTACCGGTGCCGTTACGGCTATGACGGGCGACGGTGTTAACGACGCACCCGCCGTAAAAGAAGCCGACATAGGCATTGCAATGGGCATTACAGGTACCGATGTTACCAAAGAGGCAAGCGGTGTTGTTATTACCGATGACAATTTTG
>CAYJLZ010000129.1:0-5393 GCA_964371265.1 uncultured Bacteroides sp.
CGGCGCGTATTTCGCCCAGCTGCGCCTCTCCTGTTGCGATGCTTATTTCGTACAAAACGGTTTCAAGGTACTTAATTTCACTCTCGCCATCTTTAAGAAGCTTTATAAGCATTTTTGCCGCCGTTTGCTTTTTTTTGTACTCTTTAAAGTATTTTTGTGCGTTTTGCGCCGGAGTAAGGCGAATATCCAGCGGTATTGTAATGTTTTCTCCGCTGTAAAAATTTAACAGCGTTACGTTTTTATCGCCTCGGTTAAACGCAAACAAATTTGCATTTAGCACCTCGCCGTAAATGCGCAACTCGTCCGATAGCTCGCTCTTCTCTTGCTCTTCCTTTCGGGCAATGTTTTTTCTTATTGCACGCTCATAAGCATTTTTTACAGTTTTCGATAAATCCCTGCCCTTTTGGCTAAGCCTTTCGGCGTTATCTTTTGCGGCATAGTACTCCTCCAGCATTTCGCTATATGAGTCAAATTGTAAAAATGTGCACTCACCCTCGTATTGTGTAAGGGGCAAAAAGCTAAACTCTATTGGTTTTTTATCGGCATTAAAAACTATACTTGGTTTGCCACCTGCTGCATATATTTCGTGTATTTTACTTATGGCATCGCACAGTGCTTTTTCTTGTTCCTCGCTCATAGCATCGGAAAAAACAACAGTTTGCCTAAATGCTAGGTGCGCTACCTCTCTGCAAACAACAGGGCCAATGCCGCTTGCCGCTTTCATTAGTGCATCTTGCACAGGGGCACTGCGCTGTTTAACTGCGCATACAAGTTTACTTGCACTGCTCTCAAAAAACGGCAATCTGTCGGGTTTTTGCGGAAGTGTATAGGCAAGTCCCGGCAAAAGTTGCCTTATTGCGCTGTCCTCAAAATCCACTCGCTTAAGTGCGTCTATTATTTTGCCGCCCTTAACAAGCACAAGGTTAGAGTACCTACCCATTAGCTCGGCGGCAATTGTGTTTGTAACCTCGTCACCCATTTCGTTTGTGCATACAAAGTCGAAAAACACTATGCGCTCTGCCTGTGGCGTATACACTTTTACAAGCCTGCCGCCTGTATAGTGTTTGCGCAGTAGCATACAAAACGACGGCGGAATAGCCGGGTTTTCAAAACTCTCTTTTGTAAGGCAAACACGTGCCGAGCCACTGCGAGCCGACAAAAACAGGCGCAAAGCCTTGTTTTGCTCGCCCGCTTTGCGCATTCGCATATTAAAAACCACTTCATCCCTTGTGGGCTCAAATATTTTATCAATTTTCGCACCAATAAGTCGGTTTTCCAGTTCCTTTGCAACAAGTGAAAGCGTTGCCGCATCTAATGCCATAATTAATTCCTTTTTTAGTTAATTGTTAGTTTATTTATTTTTTAATTACCTCAATTTTTGTAAGTAGTGCAAGCAAATTTGCAAAGTGCATTATTTATTGGCATTTTTACTGCCGCTTTGCAAAAAATACCCAAAGCCATTGCACACCATTTTAAGTACTGTATTTTTATAAGTATCAGCAAAACTCAAAAGGTGATGTTTCGCTCTCACTTTCAACAACCTTAATTATATTAAAGTTATTTTTTATATAGTTTGCAAAAACGTTTACAATAGGTTTTTCTGTTTGGTAGTGGCCTGCTGCAATAAGCAGTTTGCCTATGTGGTTTGCCGCTATTGCACAGTGGTGCGGCGCCTCTCCCGTAATATAAGCATCGGCGCCCATTGCAAACGCCTCAAACATATAATCGCCGCCACTGCCGCCCAAAAGTGCCACTTTTTTTATTTGCTCACTACCGTTTGTAGCGCTTACATGCCCAAATTTTTCTTTGCACAATTGTATAAATTTATGCCTGACCATCGGTTTTTTCAGTGTTCCAATTCTGCCCATTCCATCGCCAAAAGTTTGTAAATTTATTAAATTAAACATCTGTGCAAGCTCGTCGTTTACTCCGCCCTGTGCAGCATCTACATTTGTGTGCATACAAATTGCGCCTACGTTGTTTTTTATAAGCTTGTACACAACATCGCTCTCGTTTACATTATAAAGCGGCCTGTAAATTACAGGGTGATGCGCAACAATTAAGTTGCACTTTTTTTCAATTGCCTCTTTAACAACATCTTTTGTAATATCAAGCGCACACAAAATACCTGTCAGCTCATCGGTATGGCTAACAAGCGCTCCAACATTGTCTTTTTCATAGCATAGCTCTTTTGGAGCAAATTTGTACAGGTGATGTTCTATGTCTTTTATGTAAACCATTGTTCAACTTCCTTTATAAGCTCGTCATCTTTTTGTTTGTGTAAATGGCGCAAAAGCTTTTGCTTATAGGCACTTGCAGCTTTACCTGTACCTTTTATAAGGCCAACGGCACAAAAAAGTTTTGTGGGCGTGTATTTTTTGCCTGTATACATTGCATTTATAACTGTATACGCCCTACCTGCGGCTATAACAGGTTTTTCGCACAGTATCTCAAAGCCGTTCTCGCACAAAAACATGCGCAAGTAATCGCTTTTACTTGCCGGCACAAATACAAAGCGATAGCCGCCCTTCCAAAACTGCTGTGACGCAAAAAGTATTTTACCAAGCGTCACACCCGAAAGACCGGCTATAACTATGTCGTCTACTTCATCTTCATTTATAACGCTAAGGCCGTCGCCAAGGCGACATTCAACGTTTTTGCAACCTGCCCTTTTAAGTGCGGCTCGCGCCTTTTCAAGCGGCTTTTCGCTAACGTCGCACGCAATAACCTTTTTGCACCTACCACTTTTTGCCAGGTACACGCTAAGTTTGCCATGATCGCAACCTATATCGGCACAAACGCTGCCCTCGCGCACAAATTGTGCTACCGCCATAAGCCTATCGTCCAGCGGTTGTTTTATGCTACTCACTATCATTAAGTGCTGTGTTTAATTTTTGCACAAGCACATTTTCATCTTGACCATGTACATAGCATGCTTGCTCTATTGTTTCTCCCCTTGCCGAGGGGCATCCTAAACAGTGCATACCCATTTCTAAAAAAATTGGTGCAAGTTGTGGTGATTTGTCCAGTACATCTCCTATAACACTATCTTTTGTAATTGTCATTTTATTTTCTCCTTTTGCATTTTATCGCAATTAATTTTTATTATTGTTTGTTTATTATACTATATTATACGTTTTTTACATGTTTTGCAAGTTGTGCAATGCAAATTGTTTTAAATTTTAATTTGTTTTATTTTTCTTCAAGACCCAACTGATTTTTTATTTTCTCAAACGCCCTGTTTAATAGTGTAAAATCTGCCGCATCTATGTAATATTTTTCTAGTTCATCGTGGCACACTTTTGTTTCTTTCATAAGGCTTTGTGCTTGTAATAAAAGTTGTTTTGCTGCTTTAGCGTTAAATCGCAATCTTTTTTTTCGCATATTAACGCCATCTTTGTCGCAAAATCTTATAGCATGAATATTTCTTATGTTCAAATTTTTATTCGTTTTTTCTTGTTTTAAATTGGCAAAGTGATAAGCATTTTGTGTAACAAACGCAAGGTTTAGCGATGGTATTATTACATGTTCGATTTTATCGTATGGGCTTAAAGGGCAGTAGCATGTTATTATATTGTATCCTTTTTCAATTGCGTTTTGGCGCAAAATATACAGTATAGCTTTACTTGCACAGCCAAATTCATTGTTAAAAGCAATTATATTGCTTGCAAGGCTGTACACTGTTTTGTTAAAACATACAACTCCTTCGTGCGTTATAGCGCTTAAAAGGCGCACATTTTCTTGTATATTGTTGCTGAGTAAGTTTTTAGTTGTAAATGCAGCTTTTTCGCCGTTGTCTTTTGTTTTTATGTTTTTTGCATCGCCTATTTTTTGTTGTTCTTTGCTGCGCATGTCGGGAATATATTTTTTACACAGTGCTTTAGCCAAGTCGTATGCTTTTGACATATTTGTAAACGTTTGAGCCGTGCGCTGTGTATCTCCAATCAAACTTCCCGCCGCAGCAAGGTACCTTGTTACTCTCTCGTTTAAAAATGTGTATTTATTGTATAATTCTATAATTTTTTCTCTGTGCTCTTGCATTTTGTCGGCATTTATGCAGTAGTATAACGGCACTACTTGCTCAAATGCTATTGGGTACTGCGGCTCCATTAAATGCGGAGAAGTCGCATCTGCCATTACAAATTTTTTATCGTAGCAAACTACTGCATCGTACGAGCCAGGGTCTTGTGCGCAGTGTATAAGCTCTACTTGATTATCGTTTTCTTTTAAATGCTGCGCCACTTTTTTAATAAGTGTGCTTTTTCCACAGCCCGGGCTACCCTTTAGTAACACAACGTGGCTACCTGTATCTCTTACAAGCTGTGAATAATACCCTGCATAACCTGTTGGCGACAATGCGCCCAGAAAAAAATCAAGCTGTTTGTTTTTCATATTCACTCACCCCTTTTTAATTATTCTATGCAAAATAATAAAAAGTGACACAAACGTATTACCGTTTGCATCACTTTTTAGTTTTTTTATTGCTTTTATAGTTTTGGTTTAATAATTATTTTTACAAATTTATAAACTTTTAAAATTAGTAAAATTTAAAACAAACCTGTAATAACTCCGTTTTCATTAACGTCTATGCTTTGTGCTGCCGGTTTTTTAGGCAGGCCGGGCATTGTCATTATATCACCCATAACTGCAACTATAAACCCTGCGCCGGCGCTTAACCTCACTTCTCTCAGTGTCATATTAAAACCTGTGGGTGCGCAAATTAAACTTGCATCATCGCTAAAGCTGTACTGCGTTTTTGCTATACATACAGGCAAATTGTCAAAGCCATCCCTGCTCAGTGTTTCAAGTTGCTTTGCTGCATTTTTACTTATTAGCACATCGCTCGCTCTATATATTTTTTTACATATTGCCCGTATTTTGTCTGCGGGCTTTGCCTGAATATCATAAGTATAGTTAACGTTTGTGTCCTTCATTATTTTTAAAACTGCATTTGCCATATTTATGCCGCCTTCGCCACCCTTTGCAAAAACTTCACTAACCTCGCATGGTACACCCATATTTTTGCAAATGTCTTTTATACATTCGTGCTCCTGCTCGCTATCGGTAGGAAATGCGTTTATTGCAACGCATACAGGTAAACCAAAGTTATTCTTTATATTTTCAATATGGCGAACAAGGTTTGCACTTCCTTTATTAAGTAAATCTGTGTTTGGTATACCAAGGTCTTGTTTTTTACAGCCGCCGTGATGTTTTAGTGCGCGCACTGTTGCCACTATAACTACGGCAGCAGGGCTAATATTGGCAAGTCTGCATTTTATGTCTAAAAATTTTTCGGCGCCAAGGTCGGCGCCAAAGCCCGCCTCGGTAAGAACATAATGGGCCAATTTATTTGCAAGCTTTGTTGCAATTACACTGTTGCAACCATGAGCTAT
>CAYJLZ010000130.1:0-1021 GCA_964371265.1 uncultured Bacteroides sp.
CCATGTGGCGTTTGCGGCCGGCTTTACCAATGTTTACGTTCTCGTGGTCGGTGTTGCTAACTTGGCCTACTGTTGCAATGCAATTAACAGGCACGTTGCGCATTTCGCCCGATGGTAAACGCACAAGGGCATATTTACCCTCTTTTGCCATTAGTTGAGCTTGGTTGCCCGCGCTGCGAACAAGTTGTGCGCCTTTGCCTGGGTAAAGCTCTATGTTGTGTATTGTTGTACCAACGGGAATGTTTGTAAACGGCAAGCAGTTACCCGGTTTGATATCTGCATTTGGGCCGCTCATAACAGTGTCGCCAACTTTAAGGCCGTCCGGTGCAATAATGTACCTTTTCTCGCCGTCCTCGTATTGAACAAGTGCAATAAATGCCGAGCGATTTGGATCGTACTCTAAAGTTTTTACTGTTGCGGGCATGTCTGTTTTGTTGCGTTTAAAGTCTATAACTCTGTACTTTGTGCGGTTGCCGCCACCGTGGTGACGAACCGTTATGCGCCCGGTGTTGTTGCGGCCGGCTGCTTTTTTCATAGGTTCTAGCAGGCTGCGCTCGGGTGCTACTTTTGAAAGCCCTGAGTAATCTGTCACGGTCATTCCTCTGCGACCGGGAGTTGTGGGCTTATATTTCTTAATAGCCATTATCTCTCTCTCTTTCTTCAAAACTGTATTCTATAATAAAAAATATTTTCGAATGCAGTTTTTAACTTATGATGTTATTATCGGGGTCATATCCCCATAGATGGCTCCTTCTCGGAACCTATACATTTAATTTAAGTCATCGACTCAAAGAACTCTATACCTTTTGAGTCTTTGCTTAAAGTTACAATGGCTTTTTTGCTACTGGCTGTGTAGCCGCCTGTTCTGCCCTGACGGCGAAAACGACCTCTAACCGAAAGAGTGTTAACCTTAACAACTTTTGTTCCGTTAAACAACTCTTCAACTGCCCTTGCTATGTCTACTTTTGTTGCTGTTTTAGCAACTTTAAATGTATATTTTTTATCAGGAATGCCAAGCATT
>CAYJLZ010000130.1:1031-4196 GCA_964371265.1 uncultured Bacteroides sp.
GCTTCTGTGATAATGGGTGCCAAAATTATATCTTGTGGTACAATTTTCATTATGCGTATACCTCCTCAAGTTTTTTGGCTGCGTCTACGCTTATAACAAACTTACCTTGGTTTAGCACTGTGTATGTGTTTAGGTTGTTTGCTGTTGTTGTAACTACACCCGGTATGTTGTTTGCGCTTTTCACAAGCATTTTGTCTACATTTGGTGTAACCAAAAGTGCTTTGCGTGTTACGCCAATTGCACTTAACATGTTAACTATTGCTTTTGTTTTGTATTCTTTTGCGCCAAGCTCGTCAATAACAATAATGTCTCCGCTTAGTGCTTTGCTTGAAAGAGCACTTAGTATTGCAATGCGTTTAACCTTTTTGTTTAAACTGTAGCTGTAATCGCGCGGTTTTGGGCCTAGTGCCACGCCGCCGTGTGTCCATTGTGGGCTACGTGTGCTACCTTGCCTTGCGCGGCCTGTGCCTTTTTGGCGCCATGGTTTTTTGCCGCCGCCGCGTACTTCTGCGCGTGTTAATGTGCTTTGTGTGCCTTGCCTTTGGTTAGCAAGAAAATTAACAACTGCCGCATGCATAACTTTTTCGTTTGGTTTAATGCCGAATACTGCGTCGGAAAGCTCTATTGTACTAACTTTCTTGCCGCTCATATCTAAAACGTCAAATTTTGCCATTATGCTTTCCTCCTTTACGCTTTAACGCTATCAGACAAGCATACTAGCGAGCCTTTAGGGCCTGGTATTGCGCCTTTGATAGCTATTAAATTATTTTCTGCATCTACTTTAACGATTTTTAGGTTTTGAACTGTTACGCGCTCGCTACCTAGATGACCCGGTAATTTTTTACCTTTAAAAACACGTGAGGGTGATGAACATGCGCCCATAGAACCCGCATGACGTGCAACAGGGCCTGTACCGTGGCTCTCACGAAGACGGTGGCCGTTCCAGCGTTTAATTGTACCGGCATAACCTTTACCTTTGCTTGTGCCGATAACGTCAACTACGTCGCCCACTTCAAAAACGTCTGCTTTAACAATGTCGCCAATGTTAACTGCGCTAACATCTTCAAATCTAAACTCTCTTAGTGTTCTCTTTGGTGCAACCTCTGCCTTGTCGAAGTGACCTTTAGCAGGTTTGTTTACCTTTTTGGCCGAAATGTCGCCAAAACCCATTTGTACAGCAACGTATCCGTCGCTCTCTACTGTTTTCTTTTGCACTACTGTGCAAGGGCCGGCCTTAACAACAGTTACCGGTATAACTTTACCGTTCTCGTCAAAAATCTGTGTCATGCCAACTTTTTCGCCGATAATTCCTTTTTGCATAATAATTGCCTCCTTATAGGTTATTGGTTGACGCCACAGCGCCAACGTGACCTCGCCTACCTTGCTTTGAATTTCATTAACTTGTTTTGCTTATAACAGTTGGCGCAAATTCGTGCGCCCTTATTATAATGTAAGCATTACAACTTAATTTCAATTTCAACGCCGGCGGGGAGTTGCAAGCTTGTTAAGTCTTGCACCGTCTTGTTCGACGGTTTCAAAATGTCAATCAGTCTTTTGTGAGTACGAGTTTCAAATTGCTCACGGCTATCTTTGTACTTGTGAACAGCGCGCAAAATTGTAACTACTTCTTTGTCGGTGGGCAGTGGAATTGGGCCCGAAACACGTGCGCCGCTGCGCCTTGCTGTTTCCACAATTTTTTCTGCCGCATTGTCAATAAGTGTTGCATCGTAACTCTTTAAACGAATTCTGATTTTCTCTTTGACTGCCATAGTTTTGCCTCCTTACGATTTTTTAATAAGCGGAGCCATTGATAAATACCTAACACTGCGCCGGGTGTTTCATCTATTTGCATCAGAAAATCCGGTGAACCGCCTTGCAGTTCCTCCGGAAACACATTAACAAATTAAAATGAACATTGGTTTGCACGCAAATGCGTTTACAAACATATCCCTTTGCCATCTGTATTGTTTCGCCCGGTTCCATGATCGGACATACTCGGCGGAAATAACCCGTGTAAGCACGGCAACCTCCCGCTTCAGCGCATATCTAGCTCTGCGTTTTCCCTAAAAAGCGCAGGGATTCGCAGTCGCCTAATAATAATAACATATATAATGGTACTTTGCAATGTTTTTTTTATGTTTTTACTAATATTACAAACTTTGTATGTTTGTACAAAATTATTACTATAATTATTAATTTTATATAAACAATCCTTAAATTCTATATGGCTTATTTACAGCTTATTTTATGGTGTGGCAAAGCTACATGCCAATTTATATTAGCGCTTATTTTGCATGCCTTATTAGCATTACAATTTAATTTTAAGCTTTGCCTGTTTTTGTTTTACTTTTTGCAGCACTTATAAAGCGTTTGTATAAAGCTGCTATTTTTTTACCCAAAACAGGCAATATATAAGCTAGTAAATTTAGCACTATTATGCCACAGTAAAAAATTACGGGTATGCCGTATCTGTCTATGCTTTGTGCTGTAACCGACAAAAACAGTAAAAATATAAAAATATTTAGCGACAATATTAAATTTACAACCGCAGGCACCGACAAACCAAGCCCCTTTTTTTTGCGATAAACAAGCAGCGCTACACATAACAAAGCTATAAGTGGTGCAAAATACGTGATAGACGTATATACAATTACAGAAAAGTTTGCAAAATAAGTGTTAAACAATATATTTGTAATAAACGACGCCTGTACATTCTCGCCACTAAAGCGTTCACGTGACAACTCTGTACCTACTTCATAATTTGGGTATGTGTCACTTCCATCTGCCAACGTTTTAAAAATTTCTATAAAGTAGCTCGATTCGTAAAGCATATCGAAGTGAAACTGCCTTGTTACGGGGTAATGCATCCTACTGCCGTAAACATCTACATAAGAGTGCTCTACTCCCGACACAACAGAGTAATTGGCGCTGTATCCAAACAATACCCTAAGCGGATAATTTGTAAGGCATTTAAAATAGTATTCAAGTGTATTTGGCAATGTATAGTCAAAGTCAAAATAAAAGGTGTCAATTTCATCAAACCTATCGGTGTATACAATAACTGGAGTGTTTGCGTTAATATCGGTGTTTTGTGGCACAAAATACCTAAGTCCGTCTATTAAAAATGTGCCCGCAAACGACGAAACCCTGTCGCCCTCCATATTA
>CAYJLZ010000130.1:4206-5270 GCA_964371265.1 uncultured Bacteroides sp.
CCAAATCTAAAACTACAAAACTTACCCATTGTAAAAGTATTATGGGAAAAAACATTTGCTTTATTGCATATATAAAAATAAGTGCAAAAAGTGTTGCAACAGTTTGTAAAATTTTAAAAATTATTTGCTGTTTTTTATTTTTTGGCTTGTAAAAATAAATTGCCAGCATTGCAAGGGTATAAACCGCAATAAGTGTCAATGCGAAAAACTCGGTTAAAATTGCGTGTGCATAAGTAATTACAACAACGTTTAAAAGTAAAATTGCACTTGCACATACCCATGTTCCAACACGTTTTAATTTTTGCGATATTTTTAAATAGTGCAAAACACCAAACGTGCTTATTACAAAAATAGCATACATGCAAAACATACCAACCGAAAAACCCCTTATTGTGTAACCAAACAGTTTTTCAAATACTACAAAAATTACAGGTAGGCCAAGGCCCCTTATCCCCTCATACTTATCGGTTAAACCAAGTAAGTTTTCGGTATTTGTAAGGTAAGTTGTACTGTCGGGCTGAAAAAGTATAGGCATTGTAAAAAATACAATACTCAGCGCCAAAATGCCTATTATATCAACCGTTTTAAAGTTAAACTTTTTCAAAAAATTCATTTTACAAACCTCTTTTTGTAATTTTGCTTATTTTACTTTATGGCAAGATTTTCAATTTCCTTTTCGCTTGCCGTTACTACTGCCGTTTCGTACGGGTCGTATATAACCATACCGGGCTTTAAGTCGCTTGTTTTTTTTACGTTGCGCACAAGTGTAAAGTCCACCTCTACCTTTGCGCCTTTGCCAAGGCTCGAGTGGTACGCCGCTATTTTTGCAGCCTGTGTTTTTGTTTGGTTTGGCACCGTTTTACCCTCGGTAATAACAACAACGTGGCTACCGGGTGCATTTTTTACGTGAAACCACAAATCTCTTCCTCGTGCTGTTTTCATTGTTAGCATGTCGTTTTGTATATTGTTACGGCCCACTAAAATTAAAAAATCATCGCTGGATTTATACCGCAAAAAGTCGGACGGTTTTTGCTTTTTATCACGCTGTTTGTAATATTTTAAAT
>CAYJLZ010000131.1:0-5175 GCA_964371265.1 uncultured Bacteroides sp.
TCCGGTTGACGATGACGATGATGATGACGATGACGATGATGACGATGACGGCGATTAATAATCTTATCACAAACACAATTGGTGAATGATGAATAATCTTACAATTAAAATTTCAGCTGTTCTTTTGTTTGCTATATCAATATATTCAATAATGTATTCGGGTGTATTTTATTCTTTATCAAACACAGTTTCCGACAGCCTGTACCAAACAGAAACAACACCTGATAGCCGAATTGTTATTATTGGTATAGATGAAAAAGCATTGTCTGCTTATGGTGAATTTCCTTGGGATCGAAAAGTTTTTGCCGATGCAATAGAATATTTAAATAAAGATGAAAATAATAGGCCCGATGTTATAGGTGTAGATGTGCTTTTTTCTACACTAAGCGAAAACGATGAAGAGCTTATAGCTGCAAGCCAAAAATACGACAATGTAGTTCTAGCATCTTATGCTGATTTTGGTGTAGGCATAGAAATGAGCGACAACGGTGCATTTTATCTTAACAATTATGTAATTAACTCGTTTCATTTGCCTTTTGAGGGTATTTACAGCGATATAAAAAGTGGACATGTAAATGCTATGATGGACACTGACGGTGTTTTAAGACATGCAATATGGCAAATTGAACTTGCAAACGGAGAAATTGTCCCCTCGTTTAACCGATTGATAGCAAACGAATACGCCAAAGTGAATGGCCTTGATGAAATTACCGTACCCCCTTTAGATGCAAGGCAGCGTTGGTATGTGCTGCAGCAAGCCGGCCCCGGTGCATATTACGACAATGTGTCGGTATTAGATTTAGTTAACCAAAGCGTACCAACAAGTTACTTTGCCGATAAAATAGTGCTAATAGGCCCGTACGAACCGGGCCTTTTAGATGAGTACAGTACTCCTATATCAACGTATGAAAAAATGTATGGCGTTGAGTTTCAGGCAAATGCCATTTCAGCGCTTCTTAACGAAAATGTTAAGCGAGAAGTGTCGTTTTTGTTTCAAACTATTATAACAATAATTCTTACATGCATTGCTCTTGTTTTCTTTTTCAATTTAAGGTTTTTCCACTCTCTAGTATTTTGGGCAGTTACTGTTGCAATGTGGTTTTTTATATGCATATTATTGTTTAATTTAGGTTTTGTTTTTCAAGTTATTTATGTACCTATTTTTGTATCGGCGGCACTTCTTTTTTCTACCGGGTTAAATTATAATACCGAGCGTTTTGCAAAAAATAAGCTTGCCAACACGTTTAATAGGTATGTTGCCCCTCAAATTGTAGCGGAAATTTTAAAGGAAGATAAGCAATCTTTACAACTTGGCGGGAAGGTTGCAAACGTAGCCGTTATGTTTGCCGATATGCGTGGTTTTACACCGCTTGCAAGCAAGCTTCCACCCAAGGTAGTAGTTGAAATTATAAATAGCTATTTAACCGTACTAAGCGAATGTATATTTGAGCACAACGGCACACTTGATAAGTATATTGGCGATTGCACCATGGCTTTTTGGGGCGCACCTTTACCACAGAAGAAAAGCGCACAAAAGGCAGTTATGGCAGGCATCGATATAATTAAGCGCTCTAAAGAAATTGCAAAATCTATCGAGAAAAAGTATGGTTACTATATAGAAGTTGGCGTTGGCATAAGTTATGGTTCTGCCGTTGTTGGAAACATTGGAAGTCATACTCGTATGGACTACACCGTTATTGGCGATACTGTAAACATAGCCTCTCGCCTTGAAGCAGCAGTTCCCGGAGGCCATATTTATGTAGACAGCAATATAGTTTCTGAACTTGAAAATAAAAACATGTTTGAAAAGCTTGAAGAAAACATTAAGCTAAAGGGTAAAGAGGATAATTTTAATATTTACAGTCTAAAATCTGAATATTTATAATAAAAATAAGTTAAAATTAACGGAGGATTTAATGAGTTTAATTTCTGTTGTTGTTCCGTGCTATAACGAGCAAGAGGCTTTGGAAATTTTTTATAATGAAACTTGCAAAGTATTGGATAAAATGCAAAATATTACTGCTGAGTTTGTATTTGTTGACGACGGCTCTAAAGATAATACATTAAATGTTATGAAAAATTTAGCTGCAAAAGACGATAGAGTTATATATATTGAATTTTCTCGCAATTTTGGAAAAGAATCGGCTATGCTAGCCGGGCTAAGTGCAGCAAACGGAGACTTTATTGCTGTAATGGACGCCGATATGCAAGACCCTCCCTCGCTTTTGCCCGAAATGTATGATACAATTACAACTTTAAATTATGACTGTGCGGCTACAAGGCGTGTAACGCGAAAAGGCGAACCGCCCATAAGAAGTTTATTTGCACGTATGTTTTATAAAGTTATAAATAAAATTAGCAAAACTGAAATTGTAGACGGCGCCAGAGATTTTAGGCTGATGACACGTGCAATGGTTGATGCAATTTTAAGTGTTGACGAATATAATAGGTTTTCTAAGGGAATTTTTGGCTGGGTAGGCTTTAAAACAAAGTGGATTGAATACGTAAACGTCGAGCGTGTTGCCGGAACTTCAAAATGGTCATTTTGGAAGTTGTTTTTATATTCTATCGATGGCATAACAGCTTTTAGCACTGTGCCACTAATACTTTCGGCATTTATAGGGCTTTTATTTTGTGTGCTTTCGTTTATAATGATTATATTTGTTTTTGTAAGGGCTGCAATTTGGGGCGATCCTGTTAGCGGCTGGCCTAGCACTATTTGCATAATACTGTTTGTGGGCGGCCTACAACTTTTTTGCACAGGTATACTTGGCCAATACTTTGCAAAAATGTACATGGAGGTAAAAAAACGCCCACATTACGTTATAAAGCACCAAAACAAAAAATAATAGCTATTTAGTATTATATTAAGGGCATGTTTAATATTCATGCGAGTGTAAAGCAAGCCCTTTTTTTATGATTTGTTGTATTAACATTTAAATAATTACAAATAATTTTATTGGAGACATTTAATGCAAAATATAATTAAAAGCAAAAAAATACTTTTTGGTGTTGGCTGTTTAATTGGCCTTATTGTTTTTTTGTGCATTTTTACATTTAGCACGCTAAACGTTACAAACGATACCTTTTTTACAAGTGGCTTTATTGAAAAGGATGTCGCACAGCATTACTCGGGCTGGATGCTTTACAGGCAGTCGGATTGGCAATTTCCGCTGGGAGCCGGGCAAAACATGGCTTACCCTTATTCCTCCAGCGTATCTTACACCGATTCTGTACCGCTTTTTGCAATATTTTTCAAGTTGCTATCCCCTATTTTACCTGCGACTTTTCAATATTTTGGTCTTTATGTTTGCCTTTGTTACATGTTAATGGGTGGCTTTTCGGCACTTTTAATGCAGCATATTACAAAGTCTTTTTCTGTAAGCTGTTTTGCCGCTGTTTTATTTTCACTCTCACCTATTATGGCCGAGCGTGCATTTAGGCATGTGGCACTTACAAGCCACTATTTAATTATTGCAATGCTTTATTTTTATTTTAAAAATAAAGGTAATTATAATTTTAAAAGTACTTTGCCGTTTATAATTATCAACACAATTGCAATTACAATTCACCCGTATTTTTTGCCTTTTACATTTGCTATTTCATTTGCATTTTATTTGCAGTGGGCTTTTAGTAAGCGTGAATTTATAAAATCTTTTTCATTTATTGGCGTAAGCTTTGTTTCCACACTGTTTGTGGGCTATTGCATCGGTGCATTTCACAGTATTGGTAGCGCCGGTGATGTTGGATATGGTCTTTTTTCATTAAATCTCAACTCTTATATAAATACTAGTAGCAACAAAATACCCGATTGGTCTAATATAATGGATCCGCGCGCATTACATTCCACATATCAGGTAGAGGCATTTAACTATTTGGGATTTGGAATTATAGCCGCACTGTGCTTTGCTGTTTTTATTTTCATTATAAATAAAAATATACGCAAACAAGTGCTTTATTGGGTATCAAGCAACCTCGGGCTTGTTTTTGTAACTATTGTTTTAACGGCTTTTGCGCTTAGCAACACAATTACGTTTGGTGGGCTTGCATTGTTTCATTTTAACTTGCCTGCACCTTTGCTATCGCTTGCATCAATATTTAGGGCAAGCGGCAGGTTTGGTTGGCTGCTTTATTATTTAATATATATTGTTGTTCTTTTTGTGCTTTCACAAATTAATTTTAAGCTAAAATTTTTGCCACAAATATTGCTTGCCGCTGTTATAGCAGTGCAAATTTATGATATTTTGCCTGCGTTAAAATTAAAAAACGATTACTTTAGCGGCAAAGGTTATTTAGGCGACGGCCATACCATACAATACGGCTTAACAGATGAATACTGGCAAATGGCTGTGCAACATTTTGATAAAATAATTGCTTTTAATTATGCGTACACCATTTACCAAGGTGCAATAGATATTGCCATACTTGTAGGCAAGGCAAACAGCGATGTAAAGGTTAACCTTGCATTTGAGGCAAGAGCTGATAACGATAACAGGAGCAAATATTTAGCTGATGTTACCGCTGATTTAATAAGTGGTAACATAGCACAAGATACTTTATACATTGTTACGGACATAGCTGACTATGTTAACCACATAAGCTCGGGTGAATATCAGCTAATTAGGGTAGATGACCAGCTTTTAATGTTTGCGGCAGATAATTATTCAGATACGCAGCTTGAAGAGTTTGCCAAATCCGATACATTTGAGATTATTGACGGCGATGATTTATAGGTGCTGTAATATAAAAAGCTACACAAAATAAAAGTTTCAAAGTTTTAGCAAGCATACAATATAGCATATGTGCTAATATATATAATATATAATTTGTTAAAAAACATAATTACAAAAAAAGCAGTGTTACAATTGTAACACTGCTTTTTGTTATAAAGCTAATATTAGCCTTTAATTTTTGTAACGATGCCTGAACCTACTGTACGTCCACCTTCACGGATAGCAAAACGTAGACCTTCTTCGATAGCGATAGGAGTGATTAGCTCAACATCCATGTCTACGTTGTCGCCGGGCATACACATTTCTGTGCCTGAAGGAAGTGTAACTATACCTGTAACGTCAGTTGTACGGAAGTAGAACTGAGGACGATAGTTGTTGAAGAATGGAGTATGACGTCCACCCTCTTCTTTTTTAAGCACGTATACGTGTCCATCAAATTTTG
>CAYJLZ010000132.1:0-5138 GCA_964371265.1 uncultured Bacteroides sp.
ACTGATGGTTTTACTTTCATGGTAATCTCCATTCTGTTACTGATATCGACACAAATGTGCATTTAGTTTACATAAATATCAATATTTTAACAACTGCTTTTAATATTTGCTAATTTTATTTTGTACGCCATGTAATTCGTCCTTTAGTCAAATCGTACGGGCTCATCTCTACCGTAACTTTGTCGCCCGGTAGTATGCGAATAAAGTTCATTCGCAGTTTACCCGAAATGTGGGCAAGCAGTTTGTGTCCGCCCTGAATTTCAACTAAAAACATTGCATTGGGCATGCTTTCTACTACTACGCCCTCAACTTCAATTACATCTTCTTTAGACATTTTATGTCCTCCTCAGATTATAAGCATCGCCGTTTATGTGCGGCATTTTGTGAGTATGACAGGCCCTTTTGCTGTTATGAGAACTGTGTGCTCAAAATGAGCGCTCAGCCCACCGTCCAGTGTTTTAACCGTCCATTTATCCGGCATTGTTTGCACACCGCAGCCCTTTTCGTTAACCATGGGCTCTACTGCAAGTGTCATGCCTGCAACTAGGCGAACACCCCTGCCTTTAGTGCCGTAGTTTGGCACCTCGGGCGGTTCGTGCAAGTTTTTGCCAACGCCATGGCCCACAAATGTGCGAACAACGCTGTATCCCGCACTCTCTACATAGTTTTGCACCACTGCACCTATATCTCCAACACGGTTGCCAACCTGCATTACCTCTATTGCCAAATCTCTCGATTTTTGCGTAACGTCTATTAAACGCTGCGCCTGGCTAGAGATATTGCCGCAAGCATAAGTAGCCGCATTGTCGCCGTGAAATCCACCTTTGTAAGCACCAATGTCTATGCTAACAATATCGCCGTCTTTAAGTATATCGCTTTTAGACGGTATGCCATGAATAACGGTATTGTTAACCGATACGCACGCACTTGCCGGAAAACCGCCATAGCCTTTAAAGCTGGGCTTTGCGTTTTGCGACACAATATAGTCGTAAACAATTTTATCAATGTATGCTGTGCTAACACCGGGCCTAACTGCCTCTCCCGCTAGTTTAAGCGCCTGTGCCGCAATTTCACATGCAAGGCTCATTTGCTCAATTTCTGCGGTTGTTTTAATAGGTATCATTTAAACCCCCAGCGCCTTGAGTACGAGGTTTGTGGTGTCCTTAACTTCTTCTTGTCCTTCAATTATCAAAAGCTTATCTCTCTGCTTGTAAAAATCTACAAGCGGTTCTGTTTGCTCGTGATACGTTTTAAGCCTTTCCATGGTTGTAGATGCCTCGTCGTCTTTGCGAATGATTAGTTTGCCCGAGCATCTGTCGCATGTATCTGCCACTGCGCTTGGTTTGTACTGCAAGTGGTAGCTTGAACCACAAGAAGAACATACTCTGCGGCCGGCAAGGCGCTTGATAATTTTTTCGTCGGATACAGAAATTTCAACAACTTTGTCTATCTCAACTCCCATATCCTCAAGTGCCTGTGCCTGTGCCACTGTGCGTGGCACGCCGTCAAGTATAAATCCGTTTTTACAATCGCTCTGAGTCAGTCTTTCTTTAATAATGCCAATAATAACGTCATCAGGCACAAGTGCGCCGGCATCAATAAACTTTTTAGCCTCAAGGCCCATTTGCGTTGAGTTTTTAATAGCTTGCCTTAAAATGTTGCCTGTACCAATTACGGGTATATCAAGCTTTTCCGATATTACCTCTGCCTGTGTACCTTTTCCGGCACCGGGTGCTCCAAGTAGTATAAGTTTCATAATGCCATTTCCTTTCCTAAATATTGTATTAATTATTCAAGAAAACCTTTGTGATGACGCATCAGCATATACGATTCAAGGCTTCTGCTTGTATCAAGCGCAACACCAACTACGATGAGAAGGCTTGTGCCGCCAAGAGATAAGTTCATGCCTGAAACCATGCTGAAAAGAATTGGTGCAACGGCCACTATACCTAAAAACGCTGCGCCTATAAATGTTATTTTGCTAAGGCACTTTGTAATAAAAGTACTTGTGGGTTCGCCCGGCCTGTAACCGGGCACTGTGCCGTTGTTGTTGCGCAAGTTGTTTGCTATTTCAATTGGGTTGTACTGCATACTAACATAGAAGTAGTTAAATGCCACTATGAGAAGTAGATAGAAAATAGCGTAGAACCAACTTGTTGTGGAGAACATGTTGAAAAATCCGAACCAGAACGGGCTTTGCTCTTGTGTCATGGTAGAGAAGAACAGATCTCCTATTGTTCCCGGAATACTTATTAGTGCCGAAGCAAAAATTACAGGCATAACACCGCTCATATTAACTTTAATAGGGAAATATGTGCTTTGTCCACCATACATTTTTCTGCCAACAACACGTTTTGCATATTGAATGGGAATTCTGCGCTCGGCATTGTTTAAAATAACAATAAGCACTAGTATTGCAAGCGACATAATTGCTATTATAGGCAAATAGAACAGGTACTGTGTTTCGCCCGACATTGCAAGGCCTATGCTGTTGCTTACAAGTGAGAATACACTTGAAAGCCTACTTACTATACCTGCAAAAATTAGTATCGATATACCGTTGCCTATGCCGTTAGAGTCAATTTGTTCGCCAAGCCACTGTATTAACAGCGAACCTGCGGCAAACGAAATAATAATTACTATTGCAACAAACACGCCCTCAAAACCTGAGTTATACTTAAGCATGCCTTGGCTGTTTAATAGCAAGTAGTAACCTATTGCAAGTGCTACTGCCATGCCGGCGCCAACATACCTTGTAATGCGTGTAATTTTGCGTCTGCCGTCCTCGCCCTCTTTGCTAAGGCGCTCAAGTGCGGGTATTGCCACCGTTAACAGCTGCATTATAATGCTTGCGTTAATGTACGGTGTTACGCTAAGTGCAAATATAGTTGCCTGAGAGAACGAGCCACCTGTAAGCATATCGAAGTAGCCAAGCAAGCTACCGCTTTGCCCTACAAGGTTTTGTAGGCCGTCACCCGAGATAAACGGTACGGGTATTGCTGTACCGATACGGAAAACTAAAATAACAAAAAGAGTAAAAATTATCTTCTTGCGAAGTTCTTCAATTTTCCATGCATTCGCAAATGTACGAAACATTTTACTTCACCTCGGCCTTTCCTCCGGCTTTTTCAATTGCCTCTTTGGCAGAGGCGGAAAACTTTGCGGCTTGTACTGTAACAGATTTTGTTAATGTGCCATTACCAAGTACCTTAATACCGCTAAGTTGTTTTTTAATAACGCCTTTTTGCAGTAATGCCTGCGCATCAACTGTCGAGCCTGCCTCAAATTTTTCAAGGTCGCCCAAATTAATTGTAGCATAGTGTGTAGCGAAAATATTGTTGAATCCTCGCTTTGGTAAACGGCGTTGCAGTGGCATTTGGCCGCCTTCAAAGCCGTCCTTTTTGCTACCGCTTCTGGCTTTTTGGCCTTTGTGGCCGTGGCCTGCTGTTTTGCCGTTTCCGCTTGCCGCTCCTCTACCTTTGCGCTTAGCGGCTTTATTCGAGCCCTCTGCAGGGCGTAATTCATGAAGCATCATTGTGCATTGCACCTCCTTGCTTTTACGCTTTATCTACTTTTACCATGTGAGATATAACTTTTATTTTGCCTTGAGTTGCAGCATTGTCGGGCTGGTACGTTTCGTTTCCTACACGTGTTAGGCCCAAACTTTTTGCTGTACTAATTTGCTTTACACTGCGTGCAATTAAACTTTTAACAAGTGTAATTTTAATACCCTCTGCCTTTTTAGCAGGTGCTTTTTTTGCTGCTGTTGCAGTGCCCTCTTTTTTAGCAGGTGCCGCTTTTTTAGGAGCAGCTTTTTTTGCTACTGCCTCGCCGCTGTCTTTAGCCGCTGCCGGCTTTTTAGCTGCCGGTTTTTTAGCCGGTGCTTTTTTAGCTGCTGTTTCGCCATCGGCTTTTTTAGCCGCCGGTTTTTTTGCCGCTGTGGTTTTGGCGGCAGTTTTTTTAGCGGGTGCTTTTTTCTCTGCTGCGCTATCCGCTGCTGCTTTTTTTACTTTCTCTTCAGCCATTGTACTGCCTCCTTAACCTAATATTTCTTTTACGGTTTTGCCGCGTTTTTCTGCAACTTGTTCTAAGCTTTCAACACTGCACAAACCATTAATTGTAGCTGTTACTACATTGCATGGGTTGTTTGTGCGTTGGCATTTTGTACGTATGTCTTTAACGCCTGCACATTCTAATACGGCACGAACTGCGCCGCCTGCTATAACGCCGGTACCCTCTGGGGCCGGGCGCAAAAGCACTCTGCCTGCACCAAAACGACCAACTGTTTCGTGTGGGATTGTTGTGCCTTTTAAGCTTATTTTACGCAAGTTTTTCTTTGCTGCCTCTAAGCCTTTGCGAATAGCCTCCGGTACTTCGGATGCCTTTCCTAGGCCAAAGCCAACTATGCCTTCACCGTTACCTACAACTACAAGGGCGCTAAATTTCATTACGCGTCCACCCTTAACTGTTTTGGATACACGGTTAATGGCAACAACTTTTTCTTGTAGGTCCAATACGGACGCATCAATCATTTCCATTTTGTATCCTCCTTACAGCTTTAGGCCGCCTTCACGGGCGCCCTCCGCCAATGCTTTTACACGGCCGTGATAAACGAAACCGCCTCTGTCGTACACTGCGTTTGTAATACCTTTATCCAGTGCCTTTTTGGCAATTGCCATGCCAACTTTTGTAGCTGCCTGTGTGTTGCCGCCAAATCCTTCAAAATCTTTATCCATGCTAGATGCACTTGCAAGTGTTACGCCTGCAACGTCATCTATAAGCTGGGCATAAATATGCTTTGAGGAGCGGAAAACGTCAAGGCGGGGACACGCTGCTGTGCCGGAAATTTTGCCGCGAACACGGCGGTGCCTGCGCAAACGCGCAATATTTTTATCCGGTTTATTAACCATTGTCGTACACTCCTTTTATTATTTACCCTTACCGGCTTTACCCTCTTTGCGAGCGACATATTCGCCTGCATAGCGGATACCTTTGCCTTTATAAGGTTCAGGTGGGCGTTTTTCGCGCACTTCTGCGGCAAACTGGCCAACTTTTTGTTTGTCTATACCATTTATTATAATTTTTAATGGTTCGGGAACATCAATTTTAATATCTTCTGTTTCAGATACTATAACTTG
>CAYJLZ010000133.1:0-2824 GCA_964371265.1 uncultured Bacteroides sp.
TCGAGATTTGCTTGTAGTACATAATTTAAGGCTTGTTGTTTACATTGCCAAAAAGTTCGACTCTAATACGGCAACTGTGGAAGACCTTATTAGTATAGGCACAATAGGCTTAATTAAGGCAGTTAACACATTTGAGCCGTCTAAAAACATAAAACTTGCAACGTATGCAAGTAGGTGTATTGAAAACGAAATACTTATGTATTTGCGAAAAAGCAGCAATAAACGGCAAGAGAACAGTATAGACGAGCCTTTGAACACTGACGGCGACGGCAACGAGTTATTGCTATCGGACGTACTTGGAACCGACTGCAACGAAATTGGCAACGCCCTTGAAGAAACAGCAGAAAAAAACATGCTGCTATGTGCTGTAAATAAACTACCTATACGAGAAAAAGAAATAATGCAACTGCGCTTTGGGCTTGGCGGTAAAAACGAACACACCCAAAAAGAGGTTGCTGATTTGATAGGAATTTCTCAAAGCTATATTTCTCGTCTTGAAAAAAGAATTATAAAAAGGCTGAAAACTGAACTGGAACACTCTAGTTAAAAATATTTTATTTTACAGTTCTGAACAAGCAAAAAATAAAAAAGCTGGTTTTGCATATAGCAAAATCAGCTTTTTTGCGGGCAATGCCGCTATTACATATTATCATCAAAAATCGCCGTCTGCGGTAATATTTTGCATATTTACTGTGCGTCTTTTTATTCTGTGCTCTTCTGATTTTTGATGTATATAATCTTTTATTTCTCTAGAGTTCTTAATGTGTTTAATTTCTATTGTAGGGTGTGTTGAGTCACCTGTAAAACATGTAATGCACCCAAGGCCAAAAAGCCTGTCCCATATAGTAGAAGTTAGTGTTACATCTTGAATTTTATACATATAGCAGTCGTTTTCTCTTTTTGTTAACAGCCCTTCCGAAATGCTCAAAACCTCTTCGTTTATAGTATAAACAGTAAAAGTAAAAGGAAGACCTAAAAATTGTAGTCGCTTTCTCTCTCTGTATGCCATTTTATCACTCTCTCTTTAATTAATAATTGTATAATCTTTTATCATCGAGCAAATATTGCTTGATATATAAAAAATATAATATTATTGCATATTATACATGAAAACTTACAAAAAATCAATTTTATTGCAAACACTTATATTCTTGACAATTTTGTAAATTAAAGATAATATTATATAGTATTAATTTGTTAATGAGGTTTTACATGATTAAAAAGAAATTTGTTATTTATTGGCCTGTAATTGTGATAAGTTTTGCCGTTATTTTCAGGCTGATTTTACCATTTTTTCAATATGCAACAATATATACGCCTACGCTTTCTTCTTTAGATGACCAATTGATGATTGATGCCGCAAAGCATATTGTTAACGGCCAGTGGCTTGGGCCATATGATAATTTGACAATAGCAAAACATATGGGATTTGCTGTGTGGCTTGCATTCGTACATATATTGGGAGCTCCTATACTAGTAGCTAACGCGGCTTTTTATGCACTGGCATGTGCAGTAGCAGTAACTAGTGTATTTCCAATTGTAAAAAACACAAAATTCAGAGTTTTACTTTTTTTAATTTTACTTTACAACCCTGCATCGTTTGCTGAATTTACGACAAGAGTGTACAGAGATGGCATATTTCCTGCAATTGTGCTAATATGCGTTACATCTGCTGTGGGCGCTGCATTAAGAAATGGTAAAAAATGTATTCCATGGCTTGTTATTTGTGGTTTGTCAACAGGTAGCGCAATTTTAACAAGAGAAGATGGATTTTACGTTTTAATTTTTGTAATTCCGGCAATAATTTTAGCTTGTTTTTTTTCACGCTGCAGTATAAAAGAGTGGGTTATAAGAATAATTGTTCCTGGTGCATTTATGCTAATGCTAATTTGCACTTATTGCATGTTAAACTTTATTAATTATGGCATTTTTACAATAAGCGATTTCTCAACAGGCAGTTTTTCTACCGCATACGGCGCCATGACAAGTGTTAAAAACGGTAGCAGTGATGATGGTAGTATACCTCTTACAAAAGCTACTATGTACGAAATTGCAGAACATTCGCCCTCATTTAATACTATATTAGATGAAATGTACGATAAACATCTTCAAATTGGTTTATTGCGAGATAGCCAAGAGTATGGAGGCGGAGCAATTTACTGGGCATTAAGGCGTGCCGCACAAGCCGAGGGCCATTATAACAGCGCACAACAAGCGCAACAATTTTTTGCCAACGTTGAGAGTGAGATATTAGCTGCAGCCGAAAGCGGATATTTACAAATTGATAATTTAAATCGCTCTACAACAGCAGTGATAAAGCCAAGCCATATAAATAATATTATTGAAGTTGGCATTGATTCTTTTTTTGCAGTAATGAATTTTTATGATTGTGACCCTGTACCACCTATAACCCTTGGAACTCCTGAGGAAAAAGCTGATGCAATTGAATTTGTAAACCAAAATGCCGCACTGGCATATGTTGAGAATAGCACCGAAACATATTTTCCCATAACACATACAATTTCTATTTTTATTATGAGGCAAATTGCTTTTATCTATCCATTTATAATGTATACAGCGCTAGCTTGTAGCATTTGGTTTTTAATTAAACAAGCAAAGCACTTTACTTTTAAAAAATCTATTTCAAATAAAACAATGTTTTGGTTTGCATTAATTGGCATTATACTGCTGTGCTTTTTAAGATTGTTTATGATTGCTTTTGTAGAGGTTACTTCGTTTAGCATTGGCATACAGGTAATGTATTTAAGCAGTGTTCACCCGCTATTTATCTTTGCATTCACATGTGCTAGTATACTTATTTTTG
>CAYJLZ010000133.1:2834-5000 GCA_964371265.1 uncultured Bacteroides sp.
ACAAAATCAATAATACTTATTATTTTATGTTCTCTTTTGGACGATTTTTTGATGCAGCATAGCTAGCAAGCTAATAAATGTGTTGCACAGCACATCACAAATAAATAAAAAAACCGTGAGGGCTATCCCTCACGGTTTTTTTATAGTTATTACTTACAATGTAATTTAGGTATTAGTATTCCATTCTCCACATGTAGCGGCGAACGCTTAGCGGATGTCCGCGGTGATCTGCAAGGCACTCAGCATATTCACGAAGTACTGTATCTGTTACAAGAACACCGAAGTACTCGCGTAGATCTTCAGGTATCTCATTCATGTCAAATTCAGCTGCATCAATTGTTGTAACTCTCTCGCTGTATTTTTTGCAGAATTTCTCAGCTCTCTCGTCTAATGGACGGCAGCTGTCAATACTTTTTAGCATTAAGAAAGGAACGTTTGTATCTGTGATTTCAAATGGGCCATGGAAATATTCGCCTGAGTGTATACCGTTTGAGTGAACCCATGACATTTCCATTAGTAGGCAAATTGCAAATGAGTATGCGCAGCCAAATTGGCTACCGCTTCCCATTGTGTAAATTAGTTTATCATCACGGTGAGTTCTGCCAAAGATGTTTGCGCGATCTTTGAAAGCCTCTTTAGCTCTGTCGTTAACAGCTTGCATACTGTCAAGTGCTGCAATTGCACGTGCATATTTTTCATTGCTGTTAATTTCATTTAAAACGCTAAATGTAACAGAATAAAGCATGCTGTAACGTCCGTCTGAAAAATCGCAATCTTTCCAATCATATTTTACAGGCACTTCTGCTTCTTTCCAAAGTGGTGAATCTACAAGGTTTGAAAGAGCAATTGTTAACGCACCTTTTTGGCGTGCAAGTTTTGTAGCCTCAACTGTTTCAGGTGTATTGCCCGAATGTGAGCAAGAGATAACTATGCTGTTATCACCTAGGCCTTTTGGCATACGGTGGCAAAACTCGTTAGATGAGTAAACCTGTGCAGGAACAGCTGTTTCCATATCAAAAATGTATTGTGCAGGATCCATAAATGCTTTCGAACCACCGCAAGCTACAAGATAGATATGCTCGATTTTTTTGCCCTTTAGTGCGCTTTTAACTTGTTCAATGTAATTTTTGCTCTCTGTTGTCATTAGTTTTCTCCTTAAAAATAATATTTATTTAATGCTTTTATTTAAAAGCATTATGAAACAAAATTAGTATTTTAAACGGCGATAGTATCTACGAATTTCAAGTGGGTGTTTGCGTTGATTTTCAAGGTTAAGCGATACTCGACGCATCATAGCACTTAAAACAATTGGTGATAGAATTCCGCGATACTCTTCGCTGATACCGGGTAGTTCGTGAACTTTTGTATCAAATATTATTACGTTCTCGCAAATTGTGTTAAGGAAGTTTTCAGCACGCTCTGAAAGTTTGCGACTTGCATCTTCGCTTTTAAATAACATAACAACACTGTGTCTGTCAATAACTTCAAGTGTACCATGGAAGAAATCTGCTGCTGTAACAGATTTTGTTTTCATCCATTGCATCTCTTCCATTATGCACATGCCATAACTGTAAGCTGCACCCCAAAGGTTACCTGCCCCAATTAGGTATTGTAATGGTGCGTCTTTATATTTTTCAACATAAGCAATTGCAGGTGCATCTGCTTTTTCATGTACATCTGCTAAAAGCTCAGGCATTTTCTTAAGATTAGCCATAAAGTCATCATATTTATCAAACATTCCTGCATTTTTCATAAAACGGAATGTAACTGCGTACCAGTAATAAAAACCGCCGCCTTCATTATGTACAAGGTAATCTACGCTTTCTGCAAGCGGAGAATCAGCTTTTTCAATGTAACCCAATACTTTAACACCTTGGCTATGTGCATACTCAACTGCCTCAACAATTTCAATTGTATCGCCTGAAACAGATTCGATAACCATAATGCTGTCTTTTGTAAAATTTTTGTTGCCCATGGCTAAAAAGTCTGCTGCATTTTCAACATAAAGAGGTAGCGTACACATTGATTTTACCATAGTCTCCATTTGCCATTCATATGTCACTGTTCCGCCTATACCAACATAAAATATGTTTTTATAGCCTTTTTCGCAAATTTCATCAACCATTTTTTCTACTTGTGGAATTACCTGTGCGGCCTTTTGACCAT
>CAYJLZ010000134.1:0-4852 GCA_964371265.1 uncultured Bacteroides sp.
CACTTGCTGCAACTCAATAGCATTTACTTTACAGTATGCCGAAAGCCTTTTAATATACTCGTTAGCGGCATTTTTATAGTCATCTCCCTGTTTGCCTAGCGATATTATTGTAACACTTTGCATTTTTTCTCCTTTACACGCACAAAATTGGCGACACTTCGCTGCGTTTTGCTATATGTATAATACAATCTTTGTGCGGTATGTAGTTGTTTTGTAAAAGCGTGTTTTTTAGTGTACTCGTTAAACACTGTACGCTGTTGTTCTCATGGCTTAAATGGCAAAGCACAAATTTTTTACAGCCGCTTTGCATTAGTTTTAGCACCGTTTTTGCACTGTCCTCGTTACACAAATGCCCTTTCTCGCTCATAATTCGGTACTTTAAGTGTGGCGGGTAACTTCCGTTTAACAGCATATCTTTGTCGTAGTTTGCCTCCAGCACAACTATGTCGGCGCCACAAAGGTTATCAAACACGCTTTTTGTTACATGTCCAAGGTCTGTTGCCAGTGCAATTGTATGCCCTTTAGGAGTTTTTATTCTAAAGCCACAACTATCAACAGCATCGTGGCTTGTATTAAAGCCCGCTACATCAAATCCTTGTATATTTTGCACGTTTTCGTTTACGGGCACAAGTATTGCGCTGTGCGGAACAAGCTTTTTTTTAAGTAAATATTTAATTGTGTTTTCGGTTGCAAATACAGGTATCCTGTGGTACTTTAAAAATATTTTTAAGCCCATTATATGGTCGGTGTGTTCGTGCGTAATAAGTACTGCGCACAAATTATTTACGCCTATATCAATTTCTTCAAGGCACTGAATTGTTTTTCTTGTGCTTTTGCCCATGTCTATCATCAGCGCCTTATCTCCCTCGGCAAGCACGGCACAGTTGCCCGACGAGCCCGAGTAAAGTGTTGTAAATTTTACCATATAAGTCCGTTCCGCCACGTTTTGCAGCTTAAATAGTTGTTTTTATATTGAAAAATCCCCGGCGTTGAAATTAACACGGGGATTTTTATTAATATTATTAAGTAGTGCCTTTAAATTGCTAAATTGCCTTGCTTTGAACACCGTCGGGCACACTTATTTTTCGTATGTCTGCACCAAGCTGTCTTAGCTTTTCAACTATGTCCTCATATCCTCTTTCAATATGCTCAATTTCTCCCACTTGAGATGTGCCTTCTGTTGCAAGCGCTGCAACAATAAGCGCTGCACCTGCTCTAAGGTCAGTTGCGTGCACAGGTGCTGGTAAAAGCTCCGGCACACCCTCAACAACGGCAATTCTTCCGTCAACTTGAATATTTGCACCCATTCTCGTAAGTTCTGCCACGTACCTAAAGCGGTTTTCCCATATGCCCTCTGTTATAATAGATGTTCCCTTTGCAAGGCTTGCAAGCACCGTCATAAGCGGTTGCATGTCGGTAGGAAAGCCCGGGTGTGGCATTGTTTTTATGTTTATAGGTTCAATATCGCCCGTTCTGTATACTCTCAGCGAATCATCATACTCTTCAATTGTAGCTCCTGCCCTTTGTAGTTTCGAGCTTATAGGTTCTAAATGCTTAGGAATTACATTTTTTATAACTACATTTCCCGCTGTCATTGCGGCAGCAACCATATATGTTCCCGCTTCAATTTGGTCGGGTATAAGGCCGTAGGTACAGCCGTGCATTTGCCTTACTCCGCGCACCTTAATAACGTCTGTTCCGGCGCCTCTAACATCGGCACCCATTGTGTTTAAAAAGTTAGCTACATCTACTATATGTGGCTCTTTTGCTACGTTTTCAAGCACTGTAAGGCCATCAGCCTTTACAGCCGCCAGCATTGCATTTATTGTTGCACCAACGCTAACTGTGTCAAAAAATACTTCATTACCCTTTAGTGTTCCCGGGGCTTGTACATGTATCATGCCGTACTCAACGCTATCTTGTGCGCCAAGTGCCGAAAACGCTTTTAAGTGTTGATCTATTGGCCTTACGCCCAAATTGCATCCGCCCGGCATGGCAACAGTACTTTGCCCAAACCTGCCAAGTAATGCGCCCAAAAAGTAATACGATGCACGCATTTGTTGCGATAACTCGTTTGGCACACTCGTAAACTGTATATGAGAGGTGTCTATTTCTAATGCATTTTTGCTTATTCTTTTTACAACTGCACCCATTGCCGTAAGTATATCAAGTGATACATTTACATCACTTATGCACGGTAAGTTTTCAATAACACATTTGCCCTGCGCAAGTATTGTTGCCGGAAGAATAGCAACAGCGGCATTTTTTGCTCCACTTATTGTAACTTCTCCAATTAATGGCTTGCCACCGTTTATAACAATTTTATCCAAAGTGTGTGCTCCTTTTATTTTATACAATTGTACCAATAGTATTTAAATAAGTACATTATAATATTTAGTATTACGTGTTTTGGGCAAAAATATGCCTATACACTAAAATGCTTTTTTGAAAATTACACAGCCTTAGTAATTATACAACAAAATTATCCAAATTTAAAGTTTTTTTGCATTTTTTATTAATTTTTATAAATTAAAACAAACATTTTAATTTTTTTTAACAATTACAGCATACTATTTACAATATTTTCCATTATTTGGGTTTCATTTATATCATTTTGCAGTAAATACTTTATGTCTTGCGGCATGTAGCACGTAATAATAGTTTTACCGCCTATGTTTGTTACAGTATTTACGTTATCGGTTTCTTTCTCGGTGCTTAATATACTCTCGGGCAGTTTTTTATTATAAACACTTTTACATACAGCGCCGTACTTCTTTGCAATATCATCTACCGCAACTACCGCGCAGTGCAGTGCTTGGCGCTGTATTAACTGCGTATTGCCGCCGTACATATCGTCTCCCGCTAGTGGGTTACCTATGTGAGAAAAATGCACCCTAATTTGATGTGTGCGCCCTGTAACGGTTTTTACCGCAACAAGCGAGTGCGTATTGTTTTGCCACAGCGTTTTGTATTGTGTAATGCTTTTTTTGCCGTCTTCTCGCACACAGCGCACTATAAACGAGCCCTCTTTTAAGCCAATTGGCAAGTTTATTTCACCACTGCTTTTTGTTTTACCCTGCACAACTGCAAGGTATATTTTGCCCGAGCTGTTAGCAAGTAGTGGCGTTGCGTACTCGTTCATTGCACAAAGTACTATGCCGCTTGTGTTTTTGTCTATTCGGTTTATTGCCCTAAACGGCATTAAATTGCCCCTACTTTGCATTTCACCGCAAAAAGCATTTGCAAGCGTATTGTTTGGGTATCCCCATGTTGGGTGAACAGTTACTCCCGCCGCTTTATCAATTGCCATTAAATGCTCATTTTCGCAAATAATATTAAAGGGCAATTGCTGACACTGCGTACCCTCACTAAGCCTTTTAGGTAAATTAAAACAAATATTTTGCCCCTGTTTAACGCTTTGGTTTGCAAGTATAGCCGCACCATTTGCAAAAAATCCGCCGTGTGTTTTTGCGCTTCGTACAAGAGACAACGACACGCCTCTTTTTCGCAAAAAATCACGCAATACAAGGTTGTGTTCTGTTTTATTTACGCAAAAATGCAGTGATTGCGTATTGTTTAATAAAGTAACATTAGTATTTTGCATTTATAAAAGCTTTAAAGGCCTTGTATGTCATATAAACATCAAGCTTTGCAACAAGCTCGAACGGAGAATGCATGCTTAGTGTTGCAACGCCTACGTCAATTGTGTCTATATTTCTGTTTGCGCAATATTTTGCAACAGTACCGCCTCCGCCTGCATCTACTTTTCCAAGCTCTCCTGTTTGCCACATTACATTTTCACTGTCAAGCACACGTGTAACGTAATTTACCATTTCAGCGTCTGCGTCGTTTGTGCCGCCTTTGCCGCCTGCGCCTGTGTATTTTGTTAATACTACACCGTGGTTTACCCTGGCAACGTTCATCTTTTCAACTACATCGGGGAAAGTAGGGTCTAGCGCAACATTAACGTCGGCCGACATGCATTTTGAGTTTTGCAACATGTTAATATAATCGGCATTTTGTGCTGTACAAAGTTTTTGCAAGTAATGAAACAAGTAATCACCCGCAAGTCCTGTTGTACCTGCACTGCCTGTTTCCTCTTTGTCTACCATAGCGCAAACAGTGGTAAACTCGGGGTCTTTTGCTTCTATCTCTGCAATTAAAGATGTATATGCACACACTTTATCGTCGTGGCCATATGCGCCTATAAAGCCGCAATCAAAGCCTACGTCTTTTGCCTTAAATGCCGGCACCGCCTCTATTTCTGCACTTATAAAATCTTTTTCGGTTATGCCGTATTTTTCATTTAGCAGCACTAAAACAGCAAGCTTAACTTTATCTTTAACATCTTTGTCCTCTAGGGGCAAACAACCTATAACTATGTTAAGTTCCTCGCCTTTTATTCCCTCTTTTAATGTGCGCTGGTTTTGCAAAGCCGATAAATGCGGCAACAAATCGGTAACGCAAAATACGGGGTCGCCCTCGTCTTCGCCTATGTTTATGTTTACACATGTGCCATCGGTTTTATATATTACTCCATGTAACGACAGCGGTATGGCACTCCATTGGTATTTTTTTATGCCGCCGTAGTAATGTGTTTTAAATAGCGCTATTTCGCTGTCTTCATACATTGGATTCTGCTTTAAATCAAGGCGCGGAGAATCTATATGCGAAATTGCAAGCCTTGTTCCCTGAGAAAGAGACCTTTTACCGATTGTTGAGCAAATAATAGATTTACCGCGGTTGTTAGTGTATATTTTATCTCCTGCTTTGTACGTTTTTGCCTCGTCAAAAGGTTTATACCCGGCCTTTTTTAATAAATCAAGTGTCGCTATACACGCTTGTCGCTCTG
>CAYJLZ010000135.1:0-1865 GCA_964371265.1 uncultured Bacteroides sp.
GAACATTATATAAATTGGCATGTGGGCATTCCGTTGCCCACGCCTTAAAATAAACCTAAATAATCCATACAGAATTTAAGGATTATTTATATAATGTCATCATGTGCAAAATTTTTATTTTTTTGCTTATTTTACACTTGACATATACAACATATAGTGTAATAATGTTATGTACAACCTATATTTTGATATTACATTTTTGTGGGGGAAGTAATGATTAAGAGCGTGATTAAAAGAGACGGCAGAGTAGTGCTGTACAATGAGGACAAAATAGCACAGGCCATATTAAAGGCAATGCAAGCGGCAAATCAAGGCAATGCAACCGATGCGGCAACAGTATCGCACAATGTGCAACAAAGCTTACAAATGCAGTGCAAAGATAAGCCTCCGGAAATAGAGCAAATTCAAGATACAGTAGAGCACGAAATGATGAGAGCTGGCTTTGAAGAGGCGGCTAAAAACTATATATTGTACAGGGCTCAGCGCACACGTATGAGAGAGAGCAATATGTCTTTAATGCGCAGTATAGATGAAATTACAACTATAGACGCACGCCTTAGCGATATTAAACGAGATAATGCTAACATAGACGGCAACACTGCAATGGGCAGCATGTTGCAAATTGGTACAGCGGGCGCAAAGGCGTATAACATACTTAATTTGTTAACCCCACAACAGGCCAGTGCGCACAGCGATGGCGATATCCACATACACGACTTCGACTTTTATGCGCTAACTACAACGTGCTGCCAAATAGATTTATTAAAACTATTTAAAGGCGGTTTTAGTACAGGGCACGGCTATTTAAGAGAACCACAGAGCATAGCCAGTTATGCCGCACTTGCTGCCATTGCAATACAATCTAACCAAAACGACCAACACGGTGGACAAGGTGTTCCTAATTTTGATTACGCAATGGCGCAGGGCGTAATTAAAACATACGATAAGCATTATAAGCAAATGATGTGCGAAAAACTAGAAGACTTTTACAGCGTACAAAATGCTGACGAAATTGTAACTTGTGCTATTAAAAATGCACTTGACAAAACCGGCCAAACAAATGTAAGAATGTGTAACTGCGAAAAAGAAATAGACGAGCTGGTATTAGATTATATTACACAAAACAGCGAAGTAACGAAAGAAAATTGCATAAAAATAATTAAAAGCGTAAGAGACAGGGCTTACAAACACACCGAGAGAGAAACACTTCAGGCAATGGAAGGGTTTGTTCACAATTTAAATACCATGCACTCAAGGGCAGGTGCTCAAACGCCTTTTTCGTCGGTAAACTACGGTACCGACACTACACCTGAGGGACGAATGGTTATAAAAAGCATACTTATTGCAACCGAGAGAGGGCTTGGCCATGGCGAAACGGCTATTTTTCCAATTCATATATTTAAAGTAAAAGAGGGCGTTAACTACAACGAGCAAGACCCTAACTACGACTTGTTTGTGCAATCGTTTAAGGTAAGCGCAAAAAGGCTTTTTCCCAACTATGTTTTTTTAGACAGCCCGTTTAACAAGCCTTTTTATGTGCCCGGTAAACCCGAAACCGAGGTTACTACTATGGGTTGCCGCACACGTGTTATGTCTAACGTAGCATACCCAAACAGCGAAATTGCATATAGCAGAGGAAATTTGTCTTTTACCTCTATAAACTTGCCAAGGCTTGCAATAAAAGCACAGGCAAACGAGGACAAGTTTTACGAGCTGCTAGACGAAAAAATGCAACTTGTTGTAGGACAATTAAAAGACAGATTTGAGTTGCAAGGCAAAAAACGAGTGTATAATTACCCGTTTTTAATGGGTCAAGGTGTGTGGCTCGACAGTGAAAAACTTGGCCCCTCCGATGAAGTGAAAGA
>CAYJLZ010000135.1:1875-4809 GCA_964371265.1 uncultured Bacteroides sp.
ATGGTAGTTTATCTATGGGCTTTATTGGCCTTGCCGAAACTCTTGTAGCGTTATATGGTAAGCACCATGGCGAAAGCGATGAAATGCAGGCAAAGGGTATTGAAATAATTACTCACATGCGTGCTTTTTGCGATAAAAAAGCAAAAGAAGAAGGTTTAAACTTTAGCTTACTTGCAACACCGGCCGAAGGCCTTAGCGGCAGATTTGTTAAAATGGACAAAAAACTGTTCGGTGAAATAGCAGGTGTAACCGACAAAGATTATTATACAAATTCGTTCCACGTACCTGTTCACTACAATATATCTATATTTGATAAAATTTACAAAGAGGCACCGTACCATGCGCTTACAAACGCAGGACACATAAGCTATGTAGAGCTTGACGGCGACACTGCGGGCAATTTAGAGGCGTTTGAAAGCGTTGTAAGGTGCATGCACGACGCAGGAATTGGATATGGCAGCATTAACCACCCGGTAGACAGAGACCCAATTTGTGGATATATTGGAGTAATTGGGGATGTTTGCCCAAGGTGTGGTAGGCGCGATGGCGAAGAGCTTAGCGAAGAAAGAATAAACGAGCTTAGAAAAATGTACCCCGAAATGCAACAATAATAAGTTGAAAACTCATAATTTTCACATAAATATAATGCGAATAACTAATAATAAGACAATTGATAAGGAGATAACTTATGGCACCTCAAATAAATGTAAACGTAAATGCAAAAAACGGTAAAGATGTGAAATTTGAGCGCATTAGGCGTATAACAGGATACCTTGTTGGTACTATGGATAAATGGAACGACGCAAAAAAATGCGAGGAATCACAGCGCATAAAGCATGATATGGCAAAGTAATAGCGCTATGAATTACACTAATAAGCACGGCTTTATAAACGTTGCACAAATAGTTGGCGAAAGCATTGTAGACGGACCAGGTATACGCTCGGTAGTGTTTTGCCAAGGTTGCCACCATGCGTGCGAGGGTTGCCACAACCCGCAAAGCCACAGTTTTGGAACAGGCATAAATATGTTACCGCTACAAATTTACAGCGAGATAAAAAAATATAAACTAAGCAAAGGTGTAACTTTTTCGGGCGGAGAGCCTTTTTGCCAAAGCGAACCTTTAACAGAGCTTGCAAAAATGCTAAAAAACGACGGATATGAAATTGCCTGCTACACCGGATATACGTTTGAAGAACTTTTAAACAGCAAAGACAGCGGCAAAAAGCAGTTGCTTTACAGTTTAGACGTTTTAATTGACGGGCCGTTTATATTGAAAGAGCGCAGTTTGGAATTGCTTTTCAGAGGCAGTAAAAACCAGCGAATTATTGATGTGCAAAATAGTATAAAAAGCGCAAGTGCAGTTTTATGCAGTGCAAAACGGTGGACACAAAAGTAATAATAAGCTGTAAATATGTTATACTTTACAGCTTGGCTGTTGCAATGCACAAAAAACACTTCAATATATATCACACACAATATCACGATAAATTATCTGTTTATATCAAGATATATCAAAATTAAAGCTAGGTGAAAACTTAAAATGCGAATGCGATTTAAACCATATGCAAAACCACAGCTGGATGCTTTTTTGGCGTGCGAGAGATATCCTGAAAAGTATATAGGTGAGTGGAAACAAAAGTATGCACAAAGCAACTTACCCTTGCATGTAGAGCTGGGATGCGGAAAAGGCGGATTTATATCTCGGCTAAGTGCAAAAACCCAAAGCACAAATTACTTAGGCATAGACATTACCGACAAGGTACTTATACTTGCAAAAAGAAATATAGAACATGAGTTTGAGTGCGCAAAAAGAGAAATAGATAATTGCTTTATTACTGCGTACAACATTGAACAAATTAATAAAATATTGAACAAAAACGATGCTGTGCAAAGAATATACATAAATTTTTGCAACCCATGGAATAGAAAATCGGGGCAAAAAAAACACAGGTTGACACACACAAAGCAGCTATTAAAATACCGAGAGTTTTTGGCACAAAATGCTGAAATTTATTTTAAGTGCGACAACGATAATTTGTACGAAGACACACTGGAATACCTAAAGCAAGCAAATTTTGAAATTGTTAAGCACACATGGGATTTACACAGCGAGCAAAATTTTTTTGACCATGATAATATAGTTACCGAACACGAGAATATGTTTACACAGCAAGGGCTTAAAACACATGCAATAATTGCACGCATGTTATAAGCTTATTATCGTAAAAAACAACAACTAATAAAAACCGGCGCGGCTTAAAAGTAGCCACGCCGGTTTTTTATAGTTTTTAATATTTATATTCCTCAATATTTACATTTTAAATAAAAATCAAAAGCATTATTAATAGTTGTATTTTACAATATTAAATTTACAAGTTTTCGGTAATTTTTACAGCACCGTAATTTCTTACGTCCAGTATGTAACAAGCACCTTGCCCAAAAACACTCTCCAATAATTGCACATAACTATCAAGTTTATTAAGTGGCACAAACGCTTGTATTGTTCCTGCAAAGCCTCCGCCTTGCAATCGCCATGCGCCACAGCCGCTAAGTATTTTTTGCGACAGCGCAATCCCCAAAGAAACCCCTTGTTCGTGTACATTTTTTACACTGTACGCATTTTGGTTATACTCAAAAGACGAATGTCCTCCCTGAATAATTAAACTTAAAAAATCGTCAAATTTTTCATCCTTCAATGCAGCACATAAATCCTGCGCTCTTTTGCTGTCGGCATAAAAGTGTGCAGCGCGCAATATTGCCCTGTCGGAATTGCTTTCTCGTACTTTGGCAATGTTATTGTAAAAGTCCTCTTCGCTAACCTCTCGTAAAACTTTTTTACCCAGGCTTTGCGCAACTGCCTCCATCTCAAGGCGTATTGCAGCATATTCATCTGTTAAATTTGCGTGGCTACCTTTTGTATCGGTAATACAAAG
>CAYJLZ010000136.1:0-4609 GCA_964371265.1 uncultured Bacteroides sp.
CCGTCAAAACAGTTTACAATTGATCAACTTAGACAGATTTTTTTAACCATAGAAGACCTTGACTCGGATGTAAATACTGTGTTAACATATGACCAAATAAGAGATACTTATTTTGAGGGAGTTGAGGGTGAAATTCAATATGATGACCCTGACTTTAAATCGTATCTATGGCGCTCATCGGAAGACGAAACATCTTATGTATACATTGCGTTTGAAGAGGACGACAGCGGAGTTATAAACTACATATCAATGTCACTAGCAAATATTGGACGCGACGGTTAAAATAGTTTAGTATAAGGAGCTTTAAGTATGACTGTAAAATTTGAAACATTGCCAAATAATATAACTGAGTTTAGCGTTTTAGCAAACAATGGGCTAACAAAACCCGAAAACACTTGCGCACTATTTATATGTGCCGTTAACATGCTTGCAAACAATTTAAACGAGGGTTTAAACGCAATTAACTTATTAAAAGGGCCTCAGCCACTTTCAACCTTTGACAAATCATGGTTTAAAGACAGAATAAGTGATAAACCGCATTTGGCAATGGCATATTTTAACGGTTCTACACCCGAAAACAGCTATACTCCTGCTTTGCCTTATTCAATTACATTTATGCAAGACCCACGCCCGCAAGACTGTGAGGCAGGGTATATGCGGTTGCAAATAAAAACACCTGCTTTTGACAGCCCAAGATATATGAAATTAAGACAAAAAGGTGAAAACTGGTATATATGGGATGTAAACAGTATAATGTTGGGTGTAAAAACACCGGCAAAAAATGACCCTTGGGCATAGAATATCTATAATTTTAAATAAAACTTTACTTATATTGCTTACAATTAAAATTAATTGAACTGAAAGGAAAATAATAATAATGGGACTATTTGACAAGAAATATTGCGATGTTTGCGGTGAAAAAATAGGACTTTTGGGCAACAGAAAATTAGAAGATGGAAACCTTTGTAAGGACTGTGCAGGCAATCTTTCACCTTTTTTTGATGATAGGAGAAATTCTACCGTTGATGAAATTAAACAGCAACTTGCATATCGCGAAGAAAACAGGCAAAAGGTTGCACAATTTAACCCCACTAAAGTTATAGGCGGCCGTAACCTCATTTGCATTGATGAAGATAGTAATAAGTGGCTGTTCTCACGCACTAAAAAGTGGAAAGATAACAACCCTGATATAATTGATTTTTCGCAGGTAACGGGCTGTGATATTGATATTGATGAAACTAAATACGAGATTTTTAAAAACGATAAACCGGGCGAGCGCGAAAGTTATAACCCGCGCAGATACAGAAAAACTTATGATTTTGATATTACTATATATGTTAATTCTCCCTGGTTTGATGACATTAAATTTAAGCTAAACGATGATGATATAATTACACGCCATTCGCAGGAATACACAGAGGCAGAGCGGGATGCAAACGAAATAAAAAGCATATTAATGGGATTAAGGCAGCAACACCGGCAAGAGGTTGCACAGGCAAATGCACCGAAAGTAGCTATTACTTGCCCTAATTGCCATGCAACAACAACGCCAAACGCAAGTGGTTGTTGTGAATTTTGTGGCGGCGCTTGCTAAATATTTACAAGAAGATGTATCTACTGCGTGTGTCATAAAAAATAAATGAATAGCTTTTGCAAGTGGTAGTTATGTATTCTTTATTTATTGCAAGGTGGTTTTTGTTGATACTAAATAATTTTTTATAAATTATTACAATTAAAATTTGAAAAGTTGGCAATGGCAAAAAACATTAAAATTGAGCTGTTGCCGATTTTTATATTGTATTAAAATGTTTTTGTACAGTTTACAACAACGTGCATTTTTAAAAATAACGGAGGAAAATTGTGAAAAAGCTTATATTAATTGTATTAATAGCAGTGTTTTGCTTAATGTGTAGCGCATGCAATAAAAGCACGGAAAACGAGAACATTAACTCCACATTATCACAATTTGCGCAGGATATAGCACAAAACGGCAACGAAAATACCGGTAGCGAAGGTGAAGAAAAAACTTATGAGAGCGTACTGGTTGACGTAATTGGGGCAAATTACTTTGAGGGCAGAGCTGTAATGCGAGCTGATGATGAAGAGATTTTTGGCGAAATTTGTGCTGTTTTTCAAGTTGGAACAAACACAGACGAGCGTTTTGTAACCGAGGAATGGTTAGCAGTTTCTCCAAATTTGCAAGTATATAAATACGATGTGGCACTTGATGAATGGGAGAAGATTACATCAACCTCTCAAAATAGCGGCGAGGTATCAGAAGTTGATATGGCAAACTGTTTATATGCTTTAAATGAAATTTACAGAGATGAGTTTTATGCAGAGTATTACGATACCAATGACATGATTAAAAGAGCCGTTTATAAGAGCGTAGACGATTTTAACAACGGTGCTGCTCCTGCAATGTTGCTTGGCATAAACGAAGATACACCAAGCGGATACTTTGACGACCCTACTGAAGTAACATATATGCCTGTTTACAATTTTAGCAGTAAAGAAGATATATACGAGCATTTTAACCTTTATTTTACACAAAATTATGTATCAGATATGGAGTGGCGCATCGAGCATAATTTTTTAGAATTTGATGGTGCTTTATATCTTGCAAGGGGCGCAATGGGCTACGGTGCATTTAGCATTAACCTTGACACAGTAGATTATGTAAATGTACAAAACAACACTTTAATAATTGAAATGCTTTTTTTTGGTGAACCTGATGGGTATACAGTTGTAAAGTTTGTCGATGAAAACGGTGCATTAAAAATAGATAGCTACAATTATTTACTAATGTATGATTTGCATAATGTTAATTTAGATTGGGAATTTGTTGAAGTGCCTGATTTTCTTGCATATGCAAGTGAAAATAGTTTGCCAACAGCCCCGGATTTATTTATAAATAGTGAAACACAAGTTGATAAATACAGCGTTGAATACTTAGGGGACTATTATAGTGCTTTACAGGAATATGTAAAACTGCTTGAGCAGCTTGATTTTAATGTAGTAATTGACGGCTATGAGGGATATTATAGCGCTGAAAAATATTATGGCGATTATACAGTAACTGTTAATGCGTATTTACTAAACGAAGAAGACGGTGCGGTTGTTGAAATAGTTAAACAAGCTGCAGTTGGCTAAATGTAAATTTATAGTCGATGGCATATAACCCAATTATACAAAAAGAGTGTAGTTTTTATATATAACCGAGCATTTTTGCATTAAATATAATATGCTAAGATAAGTTAAAGAGGAAGAATGTTATGAAGCCTAAAAAGTATACATTTAATTTGATTAAACTATTTTGCAAAGTTAACATTATGCTAATAATTTGCTTGATTTTTCTTGTTTCTTGCTCTGGGAAGAACAATGATAATTTAAGCCAAGCACTTGGCAATGCAATGCAAAACATACAAGTTGAGGAAAATAACCAAGGCGAGGGTGTAGATAATACGGTAGAACAAAGCAACAATGGGTTTGAAAACCCAAACAATATAGATTACAGTGCCTATAACGCACTTGTTCACTCCTACCGAAAGGCGCTTTCATTATCATACGGTGAATTAACTACCGATTACAATGGATATTTTTATGCAAACCTTGTGGATTTTAACGCAGACGATGTTTATGAGCTTGTTATAGCTCGTGCTTATAACAGCGATGCTGACAACAATGAGCAAGCGATGTTAAACCCTACAAGCGAGCATTTTGTAGGCTCGCAAAATAACAATGTAGTGCATGTTTACTATTTAACCGAAAACGGTACAATAAGTAGCGCAGGGGAGTTTCCTCTTTCTTTTTACGGCGAAGAGGGTATGCAGCTAAATATAGAATACACCGAACTGGGTGATGAAGTTTTTTTAGCGTTTGGCGGTGATTTTCTCGACTTTGGCATTACCTCATCAGACTATGTATTTGCTAAAGCTTTTATGAGCTTTAACGGTGAATTTTTTGAGACAGCAGAAATGTTTTCAATACAATATGATTATGCAAATGCAGGATATGAGCCCACTGAGTACAGGCAAAACATGGAATTAGTTTCTAAAGAAGAGTTTGATACCGAGTTTTACGAAAAATGGTATGCAAACCCTACACAGCATACATTTATTGCGCAGGGTTATGAGACAAATACCGATATTGTTACACAAAAAACAATAGACTATTTAGATAGTTTTGAAAAAAAAGACACTCATGGCGATGGTTTTACATATTCAAACGGCAACTTTGTAATATATGAGCGCAGCTACTTTGACGAAGAGGAAGTCGTATTGAAGTATCTTCTCGATGCTATAACATACCGTGATTTTGCATCTATGCAACCGTATGTAGTAGACGAATCTGTAATCGAAATTTTTAGTTTAACTAGGGAAAATGGCCAATATTATCCGGGCCTTATAGTAGAGGAAATAGAACTTGTCTATCCAGATGGTTACGGATGGGAAAATATTCAGGCTATGCAATATATACTTGAAGATGCGCGATTAAACGAGATGTATGTGCAAAACGGCCTTGAAAATACATTTATTTTAAAAGTTAATGCAAAAGAGATAATTGACATGGATGTTGTGCAATATGCAGGGCAATTTGGGCTGAATGT
>CAYJLZ010000137.1:0-4339 GCA_964371265.1 uncultured Bacteroides sp.
CTTGCCTGTCTGTCATCTGTGGCATTTTAAAGTATCCGCTCTCCTGTTGAAAGCTGTTGAAATAATCTATCAGCGAGTTTTTTTGAGCATCCGTCAAACTTGCGTACTTACCCGACAAAATACTTGCGTGTGTTGCATTGTAAGTTGCGGCAAGGCACATGCTTGGGAATTCATCAACATCATGAAATGAGCTGCACTTTTTAATACCAAAAGTATTTATACCCGGTGCATTTATATTAGCTAAAAAATTGCTTGCTTTTTCTATTGAACTTCTTATATCATTACAAATATCCATTTTATCACCCTTACCCTTTTACACTGCCGGCTGCAATGCCTTCCATAACTTTTCTTTGAGTAAAGAGGAACACAACCACAACAGGCAAAGTTAAAACAGTTGATAGTGCAGCTGTTTTTGACAAATCAACACCAAGCTCGGAGTTTATATTAACAAGCATAGACGCAAGGTTAAACGTGCTCATGTCCATTGAGAGCATTTGCGTTGAAAGCCAAAATCCCCAACTTGTTAAAAACGATATTAAAAGTGCTGTTGAGAAAACAGGTTTCATAATAGGCACCATTATTCTAAAAAACAGTTTTGTTTCACTTGCGCCGTCTATTATTGCGGCCTCTACAAGCGAGTATGACACCGAAGAAAAAAATTGCCTGAACAAGAAAAACGGAAGTGCAGCGCCCCAAGCGCCCGTCGAACTTGCCAAAATTATGCCTGCAAAATTGTTTTCGCCATACAGAAAACCGCTTTGAATAACAATTACATACAGCGGAATTAAAAGCAATACCGCAGGGTACATTAAGCTTATTAAAAACGATTTTTCAATAAAGTTAAAAAGTGGTAAATCTCGTTTTCTGTAAAGAGCATAGCCTGCCAACGATGTTGACAAAACAACCACAAATGTAACGCCACCGGCTATTATAAAGCTGTTTAAAATGTAGTGCCAAATGCTGTAACCGCTCATTTCCATAATAGATTGATATCCACTAAGTGTCCACTCTTTTGGCAAAAGCGACAGTGGGTTTTGAACAATTTCCGCACCGCTTTTAAACGAGCCAAAGAGCATCCATAAAAAGGGATAAATCATTACAAATGAAATTGCACCGAGCAAAACGTAAATAATTATTGTAACAAGCTTATTTTCATTTTTCATCTTGTTTACCCCCCAGTTTTAGCCCCAGCAAAGTAATTGCTATTATAATTAAAAACAGCACCGTTGCAATTGCCGTTGCACTTCCAAAATTCAAGTTTTCGTACTTTGAGTATGCATAGTATGATAAAAAGTTAGTTGCATAATTTGGACCGCCAAACGTAATTATACGAGCAACCGTATACGTTTTCATAAATTGAATAAATCCGTACACAACATTTAGCACAATTGCCGGGCGCAAAGATGGCAATGTGATATAAATGTAAGACTGCCACGCCGTTGCACCGTCAATATCAGCGGCTTCATACATTGTTCTGTCTATAAGTTGATAATTAGTTAAAAATATTATTGTGTAAAGTCCAACGTGTTTCCAAAGTTCTATAAACATCAGCACCAAAACTGCTATGGTACTGTTTGTAAGCCACTCTACCGGTGCTATTCCAAAAATGCCTAATAGCTGATTCAATGCACCGTTGCTGTTAAAAAATTGTTTCCAAACAACCGCACCCACTACGTCGGGCGTAATTACCGGTATAAATATTGCAAGCTTAAAAAACAATTTGCCTAATTTTAAATGCTTGTAAGAGAGAAGTTGCGCAAAGCATAGTGCCACAACCATATTAAGTGCAACAGATGCCACTGTGTACGTTATTGTCAATCGCAAAGAATTCCAAAAATATTCGTCTTTAAAAATTTCGATGTAGTTGTCAAACCAAACGAACTCGACACCTGTAAATATGGAAGAAGAATCCGTAAATGATATAAATATACTTTGAACGAGCGGATAAATGCCGAAATATATAGATAATACGGCAAATATTCCGATAAAAGCATATAAAATGCCGTAGTTTTGAACAAGTTTAATTTTTTGTTTCACAATGCACCTCAAAATATGTATAATAATTGCCTAAAGTGTTTTGCTGTTAAATTTAACGAGCCAGAACTGCCGCTACAAGGTGAATTTTTTAAAATCAAAACATTATTCTGTTAGCTTTAATATAAACACACCTTAGAGCAACAGCTCTAGCCCGTTTTTTTCTTATACCTGTGTTAACATGCCCTTAAAAAAGGCATACCACTAAGCTATTATAATTAATTACTCTTTATTTGCCTCAATTGCTGTATTTACATCAGCATGTAGTTGTGCAACGTTTTCTGTAATTTCTGCAGCAGAACCTGAGCTGAATGCATTTGTTAGGCCTTTTTCATATGCCTCGTTTAGTTCAGGATAGTATGTGAACTCTGCAACATATGCATCAATTGCGTACATAGGAACAGCTGAATCGAAGAATATTTTTTGATTTTTAGTTAGTGCGTCCATATCTACAAGGCTGTAATCAAGTAGTGAGCCCATTGTTGCAAAGCTTTGTTCTTGTGGTGCTTGGTTTAATGCATAACTTAAATAAACTTTTGCAGCTTCAATGTTTTCTGAATTTTTAGGTATAGAGAAACCACGAGTGTTTAGAACAACAAGTCCACCCTCTGCTCCGTCAATTCCCGGGTAAGTTGTTACAGAATATTCTCCAACGCCGCTTCCCTCTTTGTCCCAGTTGCCTGCGTTCCAGTTACCAACGCGGAACATGCCAACACTGCCGCTCTCAATTTTTGTGTACATAGCCGCAAAGTCTTCACTTGTTGCGTCTTTATCCCAAAATGCATTTTCACCTGCATAAATCGAAATAACGTCTTCATAGTACTGTGCATTTTTTTCAATTTGACTCTCCGGAGTTGAGTTCAACCATAAATCGCTCATACCTGAGCCCGATAGAAGTAGGTTAAACGATTGACCGGGGTCTGTTCCAAGGTGCATTGTAAAGCCGGGCATACCTGCCGCTTTATAGCTTTCACCTAATGCGATAAATTCATCCCAAGTTGTGGGCAATGTATCTGCTGTAACGTCAACGCCGTCAACGTCTGTTTTAACTCCAAGGCCTGCAATTGTTCTGTTAACAGGGTAAACTATAAGTTCTCCGCCTGATTGAGATAATTTTAAATCAGCATCTGTAACTTGATCTTTTTGTGCACTTGCGTTTAAAACGTCCGATACATCAACAAAGCCTTGGTTCGATTGCTGGTGCAAAACAAGCATACGTGAAGCATCGTTAAAAGCAAGGTCAACGCCGCCTGTTGCTGTTGCCGCTTGCAAAGTTTTTGTCATAAATGTTTCGTTGTCATAAGCAACAAGGTTAATTGTGTAGTTAGGATAATCTTTTTGCATTTCGGCTTCTATTGCCTCAAAGTAAGGAATGCGTTCGTCACCGCCCGAATACCAAACAGTTAACTCAACAGCCTCATCACTGCCCATAGCGCCCTCTTCTGCGGTTGCTTCGCTTTCGGCCGGTGCTGTGCTCTCGGCCGGCTGTGCGCTGTCGCCACACGCTGCAAGCATTGAAATAGATAAGATAATGCATAGTAGTAATGTCAGTTTTTTCATCGTTTAAAATCTCTCCTTTTTATTTGTTTAAACTTTTCACGCAAATGTTAAGTCAATATTTTATTAATTAAAAAGCAAAATGTAACTATTTACATTTACGTTACATAAATATTATAACAATTTTTACAAATAGTCAATAATATCATCAAATCATGTTATATTTTTATGTAAAATTCTACTAATTTAACAAATTTTTAACTGTTTTGTTGTGCACAAAGAATGTATATAGTTACAATAAAATAACATTTTATATAATTTACTATTTGAGATCTCACACCAATATTATGGCAATAAAACATCCATAAAGCATTCCACATTTATTGCCACAACAACAAATGTTCAGCCACACTTATATTCTCTCACCCAAAATTTGATAAGAAAAATCAAAGTAACTATACTACTTAACCTCCATTCATATCTTCATTTTTAAACGCAGACACAACCTTGGTAGTATTGCTGGTATAACAACCTAGTTTTAGTTATATTCAATCACTTATTAGTAGTGAGCGCTCTAACAAATTAAACTTTAACTCATATAAAAAAAAGCACTACACAAAAAAACCACCAGCTTTTAAATGCAAGTGGGATTGACATATTAATATTACTTTTGTTTCATTATTAGGGGTCGCTTTACCGCGAGCTCCCCCTCCCAGGTGAGCTACACCCCCGTATACAATTTTACTTAGAGACCAGTTCTTTTTATATTATTTTTAGCACATAGTAATTTTACCAAACATACATTAAG
>CAYJLZ010000138.1:0-4249 GCA_964371265.1 uncultured Bacteroides sp.
AAAAGCCTTGGCACGCAATTTGCGTGCCAAGGCTTTTGGCTTGGTTCGAGGGAAGGGACTTGAACCCTCACGATAAAATCACACGCCCCTCAAACGTGCGCGTCTGCCGATTCCGCCACCCTCGCAAGTAACATACAGTATCTTCACTAAATGTAGTAAATTATTATTGCAACTTGCAATACAACTTAGATATTTTATCATATCCGGCACCAATAAGTCAATATATTTTACGTTATCAATCTCTCCATTTTCTTTTATACTAAAAAACTAGTGCGCTGTTAAAACCAATTCAAATCTCCCGATTTGTTTAATTGCACAATAATTGCCGCTGTTATCGGTAACCCAAACAATCCCAACACACCAAACAAATATGCACCTGTAAACATACATATAAGTGTAATAAGTGGGTAAAGCCCAATTTGTCCGCCAACTATTCTTGGTTCAAGCGATTGCCTTACTATTGTAATAATTGCGTAAGTTATTAATATTGCAATGCCCATGGGGAAATTACCCAAAATTAGCATAACAATGCCCCAAGGTATTAAAATAGTTCCCGTGCCAAGTATCGGAAGTATATCTACAATGGCTATTAAAATAGCAAGCAGTAATGCATTTTCTATACCTAAAAGTAAAAAAGCTATAAATAATTCTATACCTGTAATACTTAGCAAAATTGCATAAGCCCTTGCAAATTGTATAATAACTTTAATTCCTCGTTTTTTTGCCACAACAACTTTGTCCCTAGCTTTAACCGGCAATAATTTAATTAAAAAATTCATTATTTTGTCGTAGTCGCACATGAAAAAAAACGACGCTATTATAAGCATTAAAAAGCTTATAATAAATGACGGTATGCTTGTTGCTGCATTAGTAATCATTGTAATAGCCTGTGCAGACACATTTGTTACAACCGAAGAAATAGATGACGCCAAAGTTTCGTCAAAAATAGCATCTATGTCAGAAATTGCAGGTGAAATATCTAACAAAAAATTTTCGATAATAAGCTCGGCTTGTATAATTGCCGGCTCTATTTGGTTAGAGTAAATTGTCGGTAAACTAACAAACAAATCACTTACATAAACAATAATTTGGCTACCTACAATTATTAAAAATGTAATTAGCACGGCATAAAATGCAATTAAAATTAATATTGCAACAGCATTACCTTCTGTTTTTGTTTTTCTTTTAATACTTCGTACAACAGGCTGAAGTATAAATGATATTAAAAACGCAAGTAAAAACGGCATTATTAGCGGAACTACAAAAGTGAACGCAAGATATATAATTCCCAATATAATACCGAAAAATAAAAATTTTATTATAAAAGCTCTCATTTTCTCTGTTGCCATTCTTTTCTCCTATTCATAACAATTGTATCAATTTAACAAATTTTCAGCAAAAGCCTTTGCAGCACATGCTAGCGTTATTGCCTCTGCTGCTGCATGCGTGTTCTCCTCTTCTTGCAATAGTTCTTCAGTGGTTTGTGTAATTTTTTCAAAAGCTCTCTCTTGTAATTCACAATAAAAATTGTATGTTTTTTCAATTTCTTTATCTGTTGCGCCGGCAAGTTTACTACTTATAAGTAATTTTACCTGTGGTATTGACAATACTTGCTTAAAAAGGCATATTAATACTAAATGCGCCAAATGCACTCGGCTATACTTTTTTTTAACAGGAGGCGGCAATAATTGTTGTTTTACATAATTATTAACCATACTTGCTGTAATAAAATTTTCATCGCTTGAATATTTTAAGGCACATAAATATTTATCAAGCTGGCTAACAACTTGATCCATATAAAGCTCCATATCAGGCAATTCACTCCACCTTGGCAGATGGAAATTCAAAAGCTTGTCATTTCGTTCTTTTTGAATTTCTTCCATATAAATAATGCACCTTTGTAAATAATTTTATAGACATTTTATTATAATATAGTCGTATTATATTTTAAGTATACCATTTATATGCATACTGTACAATACTAAGTATATAAGTTTAACACAAATTTAATGTGTTTGTAGTTCAATTACAAAAACGTTTTGTTTTGTATAATTCCTTAATAAGTACTTGACTTTCAGTTATATGTATGATATCATGGACATACCTCTTTTGCAGGTCTATTTTTTTGTGCGCTTTTTTCTACATAAAAAACCGTACATTGCCTGCTCTGTGAGGGAGGCTATAAACAATGTTTTTGCATAATATTATTTTGTGCAAAAGCGTATAACCACTTTAGTATGGAGGTGCCGAAGAATGAGAGTAAAAATTACACTGGCATGCACAGATTGCAAACAGCGCAACTACAACACAATGAAAAACAAAAAGAACAGCCCCGACAGACTTGAGATGAAGAAGTATTGTCGTTTTTGCAAAAAACACGCTGTTCATCGCGAAACTAAATAGGAAAGGCTTGTGTGGAAATGACAGAAAAATCTGAAAAAAAGCCGGGCTTTTTTGCCAGAGTAAAAAACACGTTTAAAAGAATAGTTAAATATTTTCGTGATACATTTGGCGAAATGAAAAAAGTTGCTTGGCCAAGCAAAAAACAAGTTTTTAACAACACTATCGTTGTTCTTGTTGTAGTTGTTTTTGCCGCAGTTATAATATTTGGTTTAGACACGCTTTTCGGCTTTATTTTACAAACATTGCTTGATTTGGTGAACTAAAAAGGCAGAAAGCGAGGACTGTAATATGGCAGATGACAATGACAATATAGCTAGATGGTATGTGGTTCACACATATTCTGGCTATGAAAACAAGGTTTCGCAAGATTTAGAAAAAATGGTAGAGAACCGCAGGCTAAAAGATTATATTTGTGACGTTAAAATACCAACAGAGATTGTATCGGAAATTAAGGACGGCAAAGAGCGCGAAGTTGAGAGAAAACTTTTCCCGGGTTATGTTCTTGTTAAAATGGTAATGTCGGATGAGAGCTGGTACATTGTGAGAAACACTCGCGGTGTAACGGGTTTTGTAGGCTCAACATCTAAGCCCATTCCCCTTTCCGACAAAGAAGTTGAGGCACTTGGTGTTGAAAAACAATCTGTTGCGCTTGACTATGCAGTTGGTGACAATGTTCAAATTACCGACGGTTCAATGGCCGGGTTTATCGGCATTGTTAAGTCGATAAACAGCGAGCAAAAAACCGTTGAGGTTTTAGTTTCTATGTTTGGGCGAGAAACGCCCGCTGAACTTGGTTTTGCACAGGTAAAACCGCTATAATAATAGGTCAACACCGCTAATGCGGATTTGATAGAGTGCCTAACAGCACTCGTGGGAGAACTTTGCACACGGTGAAGTTCGCGTTTAACCACAATTTTTTGGAGGTGCACATTCATGGCTCAAAAGGTATCGGGGTATATTAAGCTCCAAATTCCTGCCGGTAAAGCTACACCGGCCCCACCTGTAGGACCTGCGCTTGGTCAACACGGTGTTAACATTGTTTCTTTTACTAAAGAATTTAACGAGCGCACACAAAAGGATATCGGCTACTTAATTCCGGTTGTTATTACCGTTTATGCCGACCGTTCTTTCAGCTTTATCACAAAAACCCCTCCCGCTGCTGTGCTAATTAAAAAAGCACTTAACATCGAGAGCGGTTCAGGCGTTCCTAACAAAACAAAAGTTGCGTCGATTACCCGTGCGCAATTGGAGGAGATCGCCAAAACAAAAATGCCCGACTTAAACGCTGCAAGCCTTGATAATGCTGTTAGCATGATTGCAGGAACTTGCCGTAGTATGGGCGTAACAGTTGAAGGTTGATTTCTTTTAAAAACACCCGCCATTCGTGGGAGGAAATTTCCGATTTTACCACAGGAGGATTATTATGAAACAGGGTAAGAATTATATCGACAGTAAAAAACTAGTCGACAGAACAAAACTATATGATAGCACAGAGGCACTTGATATTTGCTGCAAAACAGCTAAAGCAAAATTTGACGAAACTGTTGAACTTCACGTTCGCCTAGGCGTTTACCACACGGCACAGGTAAAGACGTTAGAGTTATTGCCATAGCAAAAGGCGATGCAGCAAAAGCTGCTGAACAAGCAGGCGCAATGATGGTTGGCGATGCTGACCTTGTTGCTAAAATACAAAACGAAGGCTTTATTGACTTTGACGTTTTAGTTACAACACCCGACATGATGGGTCTTGTAGGACGTTTGGGTAAAGTTTTAGGTCCCCGTGGCCTTATGCCTAACCCAAAAGCCGGTACAGTTACACCTGACGTTGGCCGTGCAGTTGCAGAGG
>CAYJLZ010000139.1:0-1511 GCA_964371265.1 uncultured Bacteroides sp.
CTCCTGTTATGATTATGTGATAACACAGTTAAATAAATTTTTAACAATATTACACTACTAAATATTATAACAGATTATTATATAAATTACGACATTATTGTTATTGTTTAAATTAAAAACTTTGTAGAATATTTAACAAAAAAATTGTACATAAACACTAAAAATTTTATTATAGTTAAAAATATATTACATAATTGTAAAAAAATGCAATTTTTTAAAATTAGTAATATATATTGCTCTTTAAACAGTTTTTAATTATAATGGTAATTAAAGAAGCGTAAATTGTAAATATTATTTGGCATATGCTTTTAAAATAAATATTAATTTTAAAATTTTATAAGGAGATGTTGTTTATGACAATAAAGGAAATTTGCGAGGTTTTAGCAGCTAAGGTATTAACACAAAACTGTGACATGACAAAGGAAATACACGGTGCATGCGGAAGTGATATGATGAGCGATGTGCTTGCATATGTAAAAGACCAAGGGGTGCTTATAACAGGGCTAAATAACCCACAAGTTGTACGAACTGCCGATATGATGGACATACTTTGCATTGTATTTGTAAGGGGCAAAATACCCGATGAAACAATACTTAAACTTGCAGGTGAAAGAGATATAGCAGTGCTGTGTACAGAACAAACGATGTTTTCGGCATGTGGCATGCTGTATGAAAAAGGTTTAAGAGGCGGTGAAAGGGCATAATGAACGATATTACAATAGAATATAAAGTGCCACACGATGATTTTACACGTGCGGGCGAGGCAAGTGCCGATTTAAAAAGCAGGCTTAAAATGCTTGGTGTTCCCTCCGAGGCTGTTCGCAAGGTGGCAATTGCACTGTACGAGGGCGAAATAAACCTTGCAATACATGCAAAAGGCGGGAAAATACACGTTACAATTAACGAAAACGATGTAAATATGATATTGACAGACGAGGGACCGGGTATACCTGACATAGAACTTGCAATGAGAGAGGGATACTCCACCGCAACGGAGGAAGTGCGAAGCCTTGGGTTTGGTGCTGGCATGGGTTTGCCCAACATGAAAAAGTATGCCGATGAGTTCGATATACAGTCTAGCGTGGGAGTTGGAACGACTGTTAAAATGACTGTGCATTTTTAAATTGGCATGTGTACTTATGTGTAAGCAATAAAATATAGGTAAACAATATATGTAAATTTTTTAGATATTTAATTAAATGGCAATAGGAGAATTTATGAAAAGTATTAAACCGGGCAGAGGCCCGTCGGCTATGGGGTTTGTGGGTTCAATAGTTTCAGTTGTTTTTGGTGTATTATGGACAATTACAGCTGCAAATATGGGTGCGCCCGCAATGTTTCCTTTATTTGGCGTTGTGTTTGTAATAATAGGTATTTTAAATGCGGTTTACAACTACAAAAATGCCACGGGAAAAAACAGGTTTTCGCAATTTGACATTGTGAGTGACACAGAAGAAAAAGACCCTTTTAATGAATTTTTGCAAAATAACACCGAGAAAAATTTTGTAAAT
>CAYJLZ010000139.1:1521-4218 GCA_964371265.1 uncultured Bacteroides sp.
CAAACAGCGATAGTGTTGTTAACGAAAAATATAATTTTTGCCCGTACTGTGGGTTAAAACTAAAGCCTGATTTTGAATTTTGCGCAAGTTGTGGCAAAAAAATTTAAATGTAAAAAGGAGGGCGATGATTTGTCGGATACATATTTTCATTCAGTAACGCTGGACAAAGAGCTTTGTAAGGGCTGTATTAACTGCATAAAACGCTGTCCAACCGAGGCGATTAGAGTTAGGGATTCTAAGGCGAAAATATCGCCTGAAAGGTGTATAGATTGTGGCGAATGTATTAGAATTTGTCCTCATCATGCAAAAAAACCGATGTATGACGCCTTTGAAAGTATAAATAATTTTAAGTATAAAATAGCACTTCCACCACCGAGCTTACACGCACAATTTAATAATTTAGAGGACACCGAAATAGTAGCAAATGCATTTAAAGACATCGGCTTTGACGAAGTGTTTGAAGTGGCACGTGCAGCAGAATTTGTAAGCGATGCCACTAGAAGAATTATGCAAACGGGTAGCATAAAAAAGCCGGTTATAAGCAGTGCATGTCCTGCTGTAACTAGGCTTATTAGGGTTCGCTTTCCCCAGCTTATAAATAATATGTTGCCACTTGTATCTCCTATGGAGGCAGCAGCACGAATGGCAAAAGATGAGGCGGTTAATAAAACAGGGCTAAAACGCAATGAAATAGGGTGCTTTTTTATAACTCCATGTCCTGCAAAAGTTACTGCAACACGTACGCCGCTCGGCAGCAAAAAAAGCGATGTTGACGGTGCGCTTGCAGTAAAAGAAATGTATCCAAAACTTTTAAGTGTAATGCACCATACAAAAAACACCGAAATTTTGCAGCAACAAACAGGGCGTATTGGAATAGGATGGGCAGAGAGCGGAGGGGAATCGGCTGCACTTGTAAGCACCGATAGCTACCTTGCCGCAGACGGCATTGAAAATGTTATAAGAGTGCTTGAAGATATAGAAGACGAAAAATATGCACTACTTGATTTTGTGGAACTAAATGCATGTCCCGGTGGGTGTGTAGGAGGGGTTTTGCAAGTAGAAAACCCATACATTGCAAAGGCAAAACTTAAAAAATTACGCAGGTATTTACCGGTTAGCAAAAATCATTTAAGCGAAACTATACCAAGCGGTTTTTTATGGGATGCAGACCTTGAGTACAGCCCGGTTTTAGAGCTAGGACAAACAAGGCAAGAGCGCTTTGAAAGATACAATCAAATGGAAGAGATATTAAAAGAACTACCGGGGCTTGACTGCGGAAGTTGCGGAGCGCCGGACTGTAGTGCACTTGCCGAAGATATAGTAAGAGGTATAGCAAAAAAAGACGATTGCACAGTTTTATTAAGGGAAAAAATGGAAGCAGTTTTAAAGGCACTGGGTAAGCCGGATTGATAATTTATTTAAATACCGAAAGGGAAGTAATATGACTACTGATAAATTAGCCGAGGTATGTAGTTTTAAACAAATTGTAACAGGCCAAACAAGGCAAATAGAAAGCGTGTTTTGCGGAGATTTACTGTCTTGGGCAATGGGGCGAGCAAAAGAAAACGATGCATGGTGCACTGTTATGGGAAACGTAAATACAATAGCGGTAGCAACACTTGCCGATTGCTCATGTGTTGTACTTTGCCACGACAGCATGCCGGATGAAATGTTTTTGGAAAAAGCAAAACAACAGGGTGTAAATGTTTTTACAACGCAAAAAACCGAGTTTGAAGCGTGTGTAGAAATTGCACTTGCACTTGGTATTGTGCAAAAAATTTAAAGGAGTGAGTTATTTTGCTTTATGATTTGCATATACACTCATGCCTTTCGCCTTGTGCAAATAACGATATGACACCCGCAACAATTGCAGGTATGGCAAAGCTGGAGGGCGCCGACATAATTGCAGTTTGCGACCACAATAGTGCTTTAAATTTGCCGGCAACAAAAATAGCGTGCCAAGAGTATGGGCTTAAACTATTGCCGGGAATTGAAGTTACTACGCAAGAGGAAATACATTTGCTGTGCTATTTTAAAGATGTTGACACAGCGCTAAAATTTGGCGAAATGTTGTATAACGTATTGCCCGATATTAAGTGTGACGAAGACGTATGGGGTAACCAATACGTGTGCGACGAAAACGATAAAGTAATAAAAAGTGTAGATAAGCTGCTTACAAGTGCTGTTAGCCTTGATATATACGAATTAAAGGCGGAGTGTGAAAAGCTTGGAGGGATTACTGTGCCTGCCCACATAGAAAAAGACAGCACAAGTTTGCTGTCGGTGCTGGGCTTTTTGCCGGAAGATTTGGAGTTTAGCGTATTTGAAGTAAAAAATCACGATAAATTGAAGTTTTTTACCGATAATGAGTTGTTTCCAACAGGAAAAAAAATAATAACATCGTCCGACGCTCACAGAGTAGAGGATATTGGAAAAAATTTAAGAAAACTTGATAATACTAGTGATTTGTATAAATTTATAGAAAGTATATAAACACAATAATTTTCATATTATAATATTAACAATTAATTATAAACACTGACTATTTTATATATTGACAAGTTAGGTGTAAATATTGTATAATTACTTGTGCTGTAACTGCTTAGTTATGGCAATTATCCGGGTGTAGCGCAGTTTGGTAGCGCGCTTGAATGGGGTTCAAGAGGCCGTGAGTTCGACTCTCGCCACTCGGACCAA
>CAYJLZ010000140.1:0-4152 GCA_964371265.1 uncultured Bacteroides sp.
TATGCCTATTGATGCGGTAGCACAAACCGGACTTGTTGAAAATTTTAACGGAGATGTAAGCGTTATTGTTGACACCTTTGGAACTTTTACAATAAACTATGACGGAAATGAAATTACAGGTACTTGGAATTATACCGATAACACAAATACCGCCATAAACTACACCGCACAAGAATATAGTGGTATTGGCGAGCTTGACTTGGATAATTTAAAGCTTATTGATGTTATGGATCTAGGTGTAGATATGATTCTGGAAAGAGTTGAATAAATATCTACAAATAATGCATTTAATTTGTAGTTTAAGTAATTGTGCACAACTTGCATTTACAACTTACTTTTTAAAAAGCGCAACCGTTTATTCAGCATTATGCTTATAAAACAGTTGCGCTAATTTTATTTAATTTAAAATCGCATATGATTAATTCATAATTGCAAGTTCAGTTTCTGCATCAAACAGGTGCAGTTTGCTCATATTAATAGCAACTTTTACTTCCGAACCGTTTTTAGCCTTACTTGTTGGCAATACACGTGCAGTCATGCGGAAGTCTTTATACATGAGATACAAGTAAATTTCACTACCCATAAGCTCTGATACTTCTACTTTAGTTGTAATAATGCTGTTTGGGTGTTTCGACAAAAACTCTTCATCATCTTTAATATCTTCCGGTCGAATACCTGCTTTAACTTGTTTACCCACATATTTTTGCATTTCTTCATTAACTTTAGCAGGGTCTATAAGTAGCTTATCCTCTCCAAAAGAGATGTAATAATCGCTTCCCTCTTTAACAAGAGTAGCATCAAGTAAGTTCATTTGAGGGCTACCGATAAAGCCGGCAACAAACATATTGCATGGATAATCGTATAGATTTTGAGGTGTATCCACTTGTTGAATAAATCCATCTTTCATAACAACAATGCGGTCACCCATTGTCATAGCCTCTGTTTGATCGTGAGTAACATAAATAAATGTTGTTCCAAGTTTCAAATGAAGTTTAATAATCTCTGTGCGCATTGCTGTACGCAACTTCGCATCAAGGTTTGATAGTGGCTCGTCGAGCAAAAATACAGCAGGGTTACGAACCATAGCACGGCCCAAGGCAACACGTTGGCGCTGACCACCCGACAATGCTTTTGGTTTACGATCAAGCAAATGCTCTATATCAAGAACTATTGCAGCTTCTCTTACACGTTTTTCAATTTCATCTTTTGGCATTTTACGTAGTTCTAAGCCAAAAGCCATGTTTTTATAAACTGTCATATGAGGGTAAAGTGCATAGTTTTGGAAAACCATTGCAATATCCCTATCTTTAGGTGGCACATCGTTAACAAGCCTATCTCCTATGTAAAGCTCGCCTTTAGTAATTTCTTCAAGGCCTGCAATCATGCGCAATGTTGTAGATTTACCACAGCCCGAAGGACCTACAAGAATAATAAACTCTTTATCCTCAATTTCAAGGTTAAAATCTGATACGGCAGTTACATCTCCCGGATAGATTTTAAAAATATTTTTTAAACTAATACTTGCCATTATAATACCTCCAAATTATAAATTATTGATATACTTGACCCTAATTATTTTTAGTAATATAATAATATCAAATATAATTGTATATTAAAATAGCAAAATATTGATATGAGGTGCCTATTTTTGATATTTAACCCCGATTTAATATGTAAAGTGGAATTTTGCACACAGTTTAATTATTATAATAGCAGTACAATTGAACTGCCGCAGTACGATTTAGCTTTTGTTTACGTTAAACAGGAAAGTGTACAAATACTGCAAAACGATAAACAGCATGTATTATTAGACGCAAATAAGCTATTAATAACCAACAAACATATGCAGCTTAATTTACAAAACAGCACATGTGGTATTGTTTTGTTATTGTCCGGCAGTGCTGCCAAAATAATGGCGCAAAATATTCGCGACAAAATCATCATAGATTTGCTTTACAATAGCGATATTACACAAATGTTAAATTGTATTGCAAAGATATCTAACAAAAATTTAGATAGTGATTTAAGCGCATATGCGTATGATTTTTTGTGCAAACTAAAAAATGCAGATATGTTAGTAAAACAGCAAAATTACCCCACACTAATTAATCAAGCTGTTTTAGAAATGCAAAATAATTATGCGTACCTTTACGGAGTAGATGAACTCAGCAATAAACTTGGCGTAAGTAAAAACCATTTGGTAAGATTGTTTACTAAGCATTTAAATATATCTGCAGGTAAGTACTTAACCAACATCAAAATTAACGCTGCAAAGCAATTTTTAATAAATACCGACTTAAATGTAGACTTAGTATCCAATATGTGTGGTTTTTCGAGCGCAAACTATTTTTGCAAAGTGTTTAAAAACACAACCGGCATTACTGCTGCACGTTTTCGTATTTTACATGGCGGTATACAAAATTTGCATTATGATAGCAGTAATATTAACGACGATATTTATGTTTAAAGATAAAATTTTTATTAAATTATTTACAATATGTTCATTGACTATGTTTAACTATAAATGTATTATTTTATAGTTATTATAAATTAGGAGAGTACGATGTTTAAGATAAAAAAATACGCAAAACCTTATTTAACTTCGCTTATTATGGGAATTGTTTTAATGTTTGGGCAATCTTTCGCTTCTTTGGAATTACCCAATGTTATGAGTGACATTGTAAATGTTGGCATACAGATGTCCGGCATTGAAGAAATTTCTCCCACAGCAATAGATGACAGTAGCTTTAATTTTTTGCTTAGCCTTATGAGCGATGAGCAAAAACAAGCAGTACTTGACGGGTACGAAACTTTATCGGGCGAAGAATTATTACAGCAGCAAAATATTTTTACTAGTGCCGACGAGAGTACTCTTTTTAAAAAAGCTAATTTAACACAAGAGAATTATACGCAGCTGGACAGCGCCTTTTCTAATGCTGCTTATGCTACCATGTTAATTGTTAACGATATAAACACAATGGGCCAAACAAGAAGCGAAACACAAGTGCAAAGTGGCAATACGCCAAACTTTGATGATATATCGCAATTAGCTTTAATTATTTCACAAATTTCTTTGGATGATATGCAAAAATATGTACAAGCATCAGCAAACACTGAGGATGTTATGAAGCAAAGTGTTTCAGGTATGTTTGTAAAAAGTTTTTACGAAACACTTGGTGCAAATACTTCAAATATGCAAACAAACTATATTTTTAACAGCGGATTAAATATGATTTTTATTTGCATAATAGTTGTTATTTGCGCTATTGGAAGCGGTTACTTTATTGCACGTTTTGGCGCAGGTGTTGCAAAAGATTTGCGATTTGAAACGTTTAAAAAAGTAACAGGATTTACAAACAGTGAGCTTGATAAATTTAGCACAGCCAGCCTTATAACACGTACAACTAATGATATTACGCAAGTACAAACATTTTTAAGCATGGGTCTGCGATTATTTTTCCTTGCGCCGCTAACAGGCATAGGCGGCATAATTATGGCGTTGCAAATGGCCCCCTCCATGACATGGATTATAGCCCTTGCAATTGTTATACTTTTGGGTGTAATTGCAATTTTATTTACCGTGGCACTTCCCCGTTTTACAATTATGCAAAAATTGGTAGACGCATTAAACCTTGTTAGCAGGGAAAGTTTATCGGGCATGATGGTAATACGTGCGTTTTCAACCCAAAAGTTTGAAGAAAGTCGTTTTGACAAGGCAAATAAAGACTTGACAAACAATACGCTTTTTGTTAACAGAGCCATGGCAACAATGATGCCTGCAGTTATGTTTATAATGAATGGAATAATGCTTGTTATTGTGTGGGTTGGCAGCGGTCAAATTGAGCAATCTGCCATTCAAGTAGGCGATATGATGGCATTTATGCAGTATGCAATGCAAGTAGTAATGAGCTTTTTATTTATTAGCATGATGTTTATTATGTTTCCAAGAGCATCTGTTTCGGCAAACAGAATACATGAAATTTTATCTACCGAAAGCAGTATAAACGACCCTAAAACTCCTAAAACATTAAGCAAAAGCACAAACGGTGAAATTGTATTTAACAACGTATCATTTTCGTACCCGGGAGCCGAGGAATGTGTTTTACAAAACGTTAACTTTACTGCAAAGCCCGGGCAAATAACAGCATTTAT
>CAYJLZ010000141.1:0-3997 GCA_964371265.1 uncultured Bacteroides sp.
TTTTCGTTTTAAATTATGGCTCATACTTTTTTCTCCCTTTTTAAAAAGTAGTTGAGGAAAGCATTTATTGCCATTATAAAGCAATATAGTATAAGTGCAATGCTGAACAGCGCTTGTTCGTGAAGACCCGATGCGTACGACATTTCGCTTGCAACAGCAGTTGTTAAAAACCTTACGCTCTCGAATAAGCTTGGCATATTTGCAACGTTGCCCGCAACCATAATAACGGCCAACGCCCAAAACTATACCTGCAACTATTCCGCTTTTTGCCGCCGGCACACTTACTTTAAACACAGTTTCTATCTTATTTGCGCCAAGCGCAAGGCTTGCCTCTTCGTATTCGGGCGGCACACTTAAAAGTGCTGTTTCGCTAACCGAAATTATACCCGGAAGTATCATAACAGCTAAAACAATAATTGCCGCAAAAAGTGTGGCACCGCTTGGCAAGTTAAACGCTACCCTTATTGCCGGCACTAAAACCATCATGCCCACAAGGCCGTACACAACGCTTGGTATGCCCGCCAAAAGCTCTACTGCCGGGCGTATTGCCTTTGCAACTTTATTGCTTGCTATTTTTGCAAGATACACCGCCGTTAAAAGCCCTATTGGCACACCTATAATTATTGCGCCCAGCGTGCCGTAAACACTTGTTAATATAAACGGCAATATACCAAATGCCGGCTCGCTTGCTGTTGGTTTCCACACTTGTCCTGTTATAAATTCCACAACGCCTATCTCGGCCATTGCAGGTATGCCTGAAAATATCATGTAAACAGTTATAAGCCCTACCGCCGCAACGCTAACTATGCCACATGTAAAAAAAACGCCATTCATAATATTTTCAACAGCCTTTTTAACTTTCAATAATTTCACCTCTTGTAGTTACACATAAAATTTTGTGCAAAATTGTCGATACTTTTTAAACAGTGTTGATACGAGCCAAAACCAGCAGATATTTATTAATTTTTCACTCTACAAAAAAATTAAACACTCCACGATGAAATGTAAATTTTGGTGATGCGCAGAAAAAAAAAGCAGCCAAAACCAGACGAGTGAACACATGTATCAACACTGTTTAAAAAATATAAGCCGAAAACTTCATGCGCAAATTTTAAATATCATTGCGCATGAAGTTTATTTAATTAGTAGCTTTTATAGCTCTTATTTAAGCAGTTGGAGGTACTGCGCCTGCATCTTTAACAAGTTGAGCTGCATCTGCACTTAAAACATAGTCATAAAAAGCTTGTGCTGCTGCGCTAAGCTCGCCATCTGCCATTGTAACAAAGTTAAAGTTCCTTTGTACTGCATATGTGCCGTCTTGAACTGTTGCCTCTGATGCCTCTACGCCGTCTACTGTAACAGCTTTAACTTTTTCGGCTACTGCTGAAAGTGATGCATATCCAATAGCATTTGGGTTGCCTGATACTGAGCCAATAACGCCACCTGTTGAGTTAATTTCTTCTTGGTATACGCACTCGTCAACGCCTACAATGCTCTCAAATCCGTCGCGTGTGCCGCTGCCTGCCGCACGTCCAATTAAAACGATGTCTGCGTCTGCGCCACCAACTTCGCTCCAGTTTGTAATGCTTCCGTCTGCAATGCCTGTAATGTCAGCAAGTGCAAGGTCTGTAACTGCGTTGTCGGGGTGAACTATAATTGCTATACCGTCTATTGCAAAAACAGTACCCATAGCGCCCTCGCCCTCTTCCTCTTCTTTAACGTCGCGGCTAGCAAGGCCAATGTCTAGGCTGCCGTCTATTGCGCCTGTAACACCACTTGAAGAACCTGTTGGGTCATATGTAACTGTAACACCCGGGTTTTCCAGCATAAATACTTCCATTGCGCTTAGTATAACGCTCTCTACGCTTGTAGATCCGCCAAGAGCAACTGTGCCCTCAAGCTCTGATACTGTAGCTGCACTGTCTTCAGTTGCTGCGCTGTCTTGAGTTGTTTCCTCTGCAGGTGTGCTACAACCTGCCATTAAACCCATGCTTAGTACTAATACTAAAATTAATGCCAATAGTTTTTTCATCTTGAATTTCTCCTTTAAATTTGTTTACTTAATATATTTGCCGCCTGTTTTGCGGCTAATTTAAATTGGCTAATATTTTGTATTTATACTGCCAATGTAAATTGATTAGCAATGCCAAATTAGTTGCAAGTTTACTTGCCGTTTTTGTTTTGACATTTTGCCACAGGACTTGCCTGCAAATACAGTTTAACAAAACGTGTGTAAAATTTGTTACCATAGCAATGTTAAATGTATGTAAAAAATTTACAAAGCTGTTTTTGTATTTTATAGTGCATTAAATGTATTATTATATTAATAGCACAAAAAGCAGGCTGTAACAAAACAGCCTGCTTTTTGTAAAAAGTTATTAAGAAACACTGATACCCATACGTTTTAAACTATCTTTTCGCCGGTATAATTTCCAGCCAAAAATCGTCGGGGTCGGTAATAAAATAAATGCCCATCTTTTCGTTGTTGTAAGCAACGCATCCCATTTGTTCGTGCTTTTTAAGGCTTGCCTCGTAGTCGTCGGTTAAAAACGCTAGGTGAAATTCATTATCGCCGTGGCTGTAAGGCTCTTTTCTATCGTGGTTGTAGGTTAGTTCTAATGTAAAGTCGCTTTTACCGTCGCCCAAAAAAACAAGCGTAAAATCTTCGCCCTCTATTCGCCTAGTTTCTTTTAACCCCAGCGCCTCTTCGTAAAATTTCATGCTCTTTTCTAGGTTTAGCACATTAAAGTTGTAGTGTGTAAATTTAAACATTTTTATTTCTCCTTTTTATTTAAGTTCTTTGCGTTTTTTAATAAAAAACATAAAGCTTTTTAAAACAATTTAAATATAATCTATTTCCAGTGTGGGCAAACCGTTTAACGTGTTTTTTGCAACGTTGCCGTTTTGATACTCGTAAAAACCTTGCGCAGCTATCATTGCGGCGTTATCTGTGCAAAGCGATAAATCGGGCATATAAAGGGTTTTATCGGTTTTTTCTATGCCTTTGCACAGTAAATTTCGCAATTGTTCGTTTGCTGCAACGCCACCTGCAAGGCAAATTGTATTTATGTTGTTATCGGTTGCGCACGCAATCAGTTTTTGGCTTAATATACTTGCTATCGTGTGCTCAAAACTTGCGCACATATCGTTTACATTTACTTCTTGCCCTTGCATATTTAGCTTGTTTACCGTGTTTAACACAGCTGTTTTTAAACCGCTAAAACTAACGTCGTATGCGCCGGCAGCATTTGGCACAGGCAGTTTATATGCGTTTTTATTGCCGCTTTTTGCAGCCTTGCTAACAGCCGGGCCACCGGGGTACCCTAGCTTTAATACACGTGCAACTTTGTCAAATGCCTCGCCTGCGGCATCGTCCAATGTTCTGCCGTATACCTTAAATTTTGTGTAGTCGCTAACGTGTATAATATGGCTGTGCCCGCCACTTGCAACAAGCGTTAAAAAAGGCGGTTTAAGCTGTTTGTGAGTTATGTATAGCGATGCTATATGCCCCCTTAAATGGTGCACCGGCACAAGCGGTTTGTTTTGTGCAAAACTAAGCCCCTTTGCAAAATTTACGCCCACAAGCAATGCGCCTATAAGCCCCGGAGCAAACGTAACGGCAATTGCATTTATATCGTTTAGTGTTAAATTTGCTTTACTAAGCGCATTTTGTGTTACCTGTGATATGTTCTCTATGTGGCGGCGGCTTGCAATTTCGGGCACTACACCGCCAAATTTATTTTGCTCGTCTGCACTTGTTATAGTGCAAGACGAAAGTATATAACGGCCGTCTTTAACTACGGCGGCACATGTGTCATCGCAACTTGTTTCAATTCCCAGTATGTTCAAAGGCTAACCTCTCTTTAAATATTATCTCAAATATTTTTTTGCATAAGTATTGCATCGTCGCAAGGGCAAGCATAAAAATTTTTACGAAGGCCGTTTTGGCTAAATCCAAGTGCTTTATACAAATTTACAGCCGGTGTATTTTTACTTC
>CAYJLZ010000142.1:0-930 GCA_964371265.1 uncultured Bacteroides sp.
AAACGTTTGTTAAAACGGTCAACACGTCCGCCTGTATCTACCAATTTTTGCTTACCAGTGTAAAACGGGTGGCATTTGGCGCATACCTCAACGTGAATCGAACCCCTTGTAGAACGAGTTTCAAACTTGTTACCGCAAGCACATTCAACGTTAGACGTTTCGTATTTTGGGTGTATTCCTTCTTTCATTTTGTTCACCTCTTTATGGTTTGATTTAGGGAGCATATTCTTTGACATGCATCCATCACAACCTCACATGTAAAGGTACATAGCACCAATACGCATGATTGCTATGATATTATAGCATAAATAAAACATAAATGCAAGCATTAAAACTGCAATAGATTAATTGCACCCTCGATAGCACTTACGGCGACTGCTATATAAAACAAAACCACTGCAATCGAGCGTTTGTTTATTATTTTTTTATATATAAGCACGGTTAAAAAAATAATACAAAGCATAAAAATCATTGAAGTGCGCCCGCCGCTTGCCCACACAACAGGCGTAAAGCCAACTGCAGCCGCAGTTGCAAACCCTGCACAAAACAAAAGCATAGCCAGTACCGACGTTTCACTGTGCCCAAAAATAATGTAAAGCGAAACTATAATGCAAGTAATAACGCCGCAAATTACAAAAAATGGTATGTGCGACAAAAAATTATATGCATTTGCAAACGTAATTATCCCCTCTTGCGTTACGCTTTGCGGTATAAATGTAAAAATAGGCAAAACCGATAAAAACGCATTTTTAAAAACTCCAAAACAAAGCGTTGATACAATTGGACACAATGATATAAATCTGTAAAAAATATTTTTATGCATTTGAAAAACAGCAATTGCAATTGCGGCGCAAAACAGTGCAAAAAGCATATATCTTTCAAACAAAAACTGCCGCATAGCTGCGCTTATTCCAAGTTCTATATTTCTTG
>CAYJLZ010000142.1:940-3721 GCA_964371265.1 uncultured Bacteroides sp.
CATATCAGGAAAAAAACCATCTATTTCGTTAGAAAAGCGAAAGCTTACACCCGGCGACAAGTTAATATAAATAAGCGATACAATTATTGCCGCAACATGGGCATAAATTAAGCGAGGAATTTGCTTTTTACAGCAAATAATATATACAATAAGTGCTAATGTAACTATTAAGTGAAACGCCACATTAAGCTCCATATTTACGCTGTAAATCAGCGAAATAATTGATAATATTTGTACATACAACGGTATTTTTTGCCCTACCATTTGTTTGTAAAGCACATACAGCGCAAAAAGCCCTGCGGCACTCGTCCACAAATAATTCAGTGTAGTTGCTATCCAGCCTGCAGTGTTCATATGTTGCCATTGCACCGATAAAAACAGTGCGCACGTAATAAGCACACTTTCAAACTCAAGTTTTTTATCTAAAAGCTTAGCAAGCATAAACAATATAAGTACCATTATAACAGAATTAATTACCGCCCACGCTTGTAACGGCAACATCGAGAACAACACAATAGTCATTTCTATAATTGTACGAGATGACCAGTTGTTATAAAGATGTGCCGGTATTTGCCAAATTTGATATGCTTGGGTTAAATTGCGGTAAATAACTACGTCGTCGTTTACCCCAAGGCCGCCGAAGTCTAAATTGCAATACAGTAAAAAAATCCATACGCCAATAAAAAGTGTTAAGCTTACAACCTGAACACCCATAAATTTTAAATTAAAAAAGCGTTTTATTTTACCTTGTATATTCAAGCTCACTGTATTCACCCTCTATCGCCAAATGTTCTGTGTGCAATATATTGTTAAAATCGTCGTTTTTGTAATAAAAACATATTTCAAGCTCGCCTATATCTTCGGGCAGCTCTTTTAGCGGTACTGCAGCGTTAAAACCGCTTCGTCCATAGTTATAGCCGTCGTTTGTCACTGCACTCGCCTGTTCGTCAATTACCATTTTTGTAGGTATTTTATAATATACATCGTCATATTTACTATACAGACAAACAAAATTATTTATATTAAACGTATCACTGCCCACCACAAAAACAAAGCCGTTTATTTTAAGCATTTCATCCTCTACATTTACGCTAAAGCTGTAAACAGTATTATTGGGCCAATTTTTATCGGCATCGCCAACACTTATTTTTTCGGCAGTTTTAAGTTCTTGCATAATAAGCGCATAAACCGCTGTAACAAAAATTAAGGCGGCAATAATTAATGCCACCACTATTTTTAGTTTTGCGCCGTTTGTTTTCGCCATTACTATTACTCCAAAAATGTTTTTCTTTGCTATTTATTTTAACATAAACTTGATTAAAACTCAATATCGAGCACATTTTTGCCACAATTATTTGCAAAATATGCAGGCAAAAAACAAAAGGCTTTGCGCTGTTTTACGCAAAGCCTTTTTATCTTAATTAAAAATTGATAATGCACAGACAGTACTGTGTGCATTAACGAGCATTTTTGCGAAATATGACGGAAATTTTGCCGATACTTTTTTTAAGACAACTTTAGATGTAGTTCCAATCAAAAGCCTACTTAACTGCTATGTTAACAAGTTTTTTCGGAACATAAATTTCTTTCATAATTGTTTTGCCGCTTATAGCCTCTTGTATTGCCTCATCGCTTTTAGCACTGGCAATAGCATCTTCACTGCTTACATCGGCGCTAACAACTATTTTTGCCCGCACTTTGCCGTTAACTTGAACAGCAATTTCAACTGTGCTGTCAACGCATTTAGTTTCATCGTACTGCGGCCATTTTTGCTGTGATATTTGATTGCTGTTGCCGATGTCTTGCCACATTTGCTCTGTTATATGCGGTGCAAATGGGTTTAAAAGCATAAGCAATGCGCTTAAATCGTCTTTTGTTATGCTATCGCAGTTGTACATGTCGTTTATAAGGCTCATCATCGCGGCAATTGCAGTGTTCATTTTAAGAGTTTCAATATCTTTTGTGTAGCCGCTGTTTTCGTTCAGCTTGTCTTTAAGCGCCCACACTCTGTCTAAAAATCTTTTGCAACCTTTAATTGATGCAGTATTCCACGGTGCGCTTTTTTCAAAGTCGCCTATAAACATTTCGTAAAGGCGCATTGTATCGGCGCCAAATTCGTTTATAATATCTTCGGGGTTTACAACGTTACCACGAGATTTACTCATCTTTTCACCGTTTTCGCCAAGTATCATGCCGTGGCTTGTGCGTTTTAGGTATGGCTCGCTTGTGGGTACTACACCTATGTCGTACAAAAATTTGTGCCAAAAACGGCTGTACAGCAAGTGCAGTGTCGTATGCTCCATTCCGCCGTTGTACCAGTCAACAGGGCCCCAATAGTCTATTGCCTCTTTGCTTGCAAGCGCCTCGCTATTACCCGGGTCCATGTACCTTAAAAAATACCAAGACGAACCCGCCCACTGCGGCATTGTGTCGGTTTCTCGCTTTGCGGCACCGCCACAGCATGGGCATGTTGTTTCTATCCAATCTGTAAGGCGAGAGAGCGGACTCTCACCGTCTTGTGTAGGTTCAAAATCTTTTATCTCGGGCAAAAGCAGTGGCAATTCGCTCTCGCTTATAGGCTGCCAGCCGCATTTTTCGCAATGCACCATTGGTATGGGCTCGCCCCAATATCTTTGGCGACTAAAAACCCAATCTCTCAATTTAAAGTTTGTTTTGGGTTCTCCAAGCTGTTTATCACTAAGCCAATCGGTTATTTTTGCCTTTGCGTCTTCTACGCTCAAACCGTCTAAAAAGTCGCTATTTACCATAATGCCGTCATCG
>CAYJLZ010000142.1:3767-3996 GCA_964371265.1 uncultured Bacteroides sp.
TATTATTGGCAAGCCAAACTTTTTGGCAAACTCAAAGTCGCGCGCGTCGTGGCCGGGTACCGCCATAATAGCGCCTGTGCCGTAGCTTATAAGTACATAATCGGCAACAAAAATAGGTATTTCTTTTCCGTTTACAGGGTTTATAGCCTTAACGCCTTTAATTTCAACGCCTGTTTTTTCTTTTACAAGTTCTGTGCGTTCAAAATCGCTTTTTCTCGCCGCATTTTCC
>CAYJLZ010000143.1:0-3988 GCA_964371265.1 uncultured Bacteroides sp.
CTGTTTAGGCATTGTCTGGCGCTTTTCTAATTATATAACTCATATATTTTTCACTTTCTATTTTTTTTCATCATAATCATCAAAGTGCACTAAGCTTAAAACTTTATAATTATTCATTTTTTCAACATTAACTGAATTACGATTTGCTTAAATAAGATTTAGTAAATCATATCTAATCTAATTTTCAGATTGCTTCAGATATCGCACAAGCAACGCTCTGTCAAATCACAGTATACGGAATAAAAATATTTTCAGAATCAATCGGCGTTAAAATATCAGGGCCTCCAAATTTATGATAATATAAAGCATAATTTACATTATCATAAGCTTGCCTGTTTGTAAAGATATTTTGTATTTAAACTATTTTGAAAACCGTTTTGTGCATATAAGTAAACATGCACCACCACTACCAACGCCGCAAAACCCATCGGCAACCGATGTTATATACACAGCCGTAAGAGAAAATACGGCAAACGGGGTTTACACTTTTGCCTCTAGTGGCCATATAGCAATTTTACAGGCGTTTGGGTAAACGGCAATGCGATACCGTCTTCATACTACACAGCTATTTCACATGAAAATCATTATCACACAAAAACACAGTAGATGTAAGCTGCGACAAATACATAGCTGTGCTAAAATTTGAAGACAAAACAAACCCGAATGTGCCGCCCAACACATAAAACTCGAATAACCGATAAAATATTAAAAGAGCTAAGAATAAATTACTACTTTAAATAGTATTAAAATTAGTATTTGCACATGATAATTATGTTTGATATAATTGATGTGCGCAACAGAAAAATAATAGCTTTACGGGGAGACGTTTATGCAAAATATTTTAAATGATGCATTAGACTATGCGAGAAAATATGTACACGAGGGCAATGTGGCTACTTATATTCCCGAACTTAAAAAAGCCAATCCAAACCATCTGGGAGTATGCTTAATTACATCGGACAATAGCATACATCATGCCGGAGAATATCTTCATGAATTTACTATTCAAAGTATCTCAAAAACTCTTTCGCTTATTTTGGCGTTAGAGATTGCAGGGTATGAACAAGTATTTTCAAGAGTAGGCGTAGAACCTACGGGAGATGCATTTAATTCTTTAGTCAAGCTTGAAACAAGGGACATCAGGCCGCTAAATCCAATGATAAATGCAGGAGCAATTGCCACAGTTAGTTGTTTTGCAACTAAAGAAAATGCATTTGAGTTATTTATGGAGCGCGCATGTACTTTGCTTGGCAGGAATGATATTAAAATAAATGAAAATGTATATCAATCTGAAAAAAAATCAGGAATGCGCAATAGGGCCATGGCTTATATGATGCAAAGTGAAAATGTATTTTATCAAAATGCTGAAGAAGTTATTGATCTATATTTTAAAATTTGTTCTGTTAATGTAAACACTAAAGATTTAGCGTATTATGCCAACATACTTGCCAATAATGGGGTTGACAATTTAACAAACAAGAGAGTATTAGATGCCAAAATAGCCACTATTATTAAAACACTAATGATGACTTGTGGAATGTATGATAGCTCGGGCGATTTTGCACTAAATGTTGGTATTCCGGCTAAAAGCGGTGTTGGCGGTGGAATAATGTGTAGTGTTGAAAAAAAGATGGGTTTAGCGGTATATGGCCCGGCACTTGATAAGAGAGGAAACAGCGTTGGTGGTTATAGAATTTTAGAATATTTATCTAAAGAGCTAAACTTGCATTATTTTGCCTAATAATAAGTAATTTACTTAGCAATTTAATATTAATTATATGTTTGTATATAATGCAATAAAAAATTAATAAATTTAGCGGGTTAGTATTTAACTTATTGTTTGAAACTAAAAAAAAACAAGGGGTAAAAAAATGAATAGCAAAGAACTTTTAGAATTTGCTAAAAAAAGGCGAACGTATCGAGAATTTAGCCAAACGCCTGTTGATATTGAAATAATAAAAGACTGTATAAAAATAGCGGCAACTGCACCTAATGGTGCAAACAAACAACCGTGGCATTTTGTGGTGGTGCAAAGCGAAATAAAAAAGAAAGAGCTACGTGTTCTTTGCGAACAAGTTGAGGCTGAATTTTATCAGCGCCATATAACGCCTAAATGGGCAGATGATTTGGCTGTTTTAAAAACGAACAGCAAAAAACCATTTTTAGAACAAGCGCCGTATCTTATTGTTGTATTTAAAGAAAACTATAAAATTTTGCCAAACGGCAAAAAACAACCAAACTACTATGTAAGCGAATCGTCCGGCATAGCTATTGGGTTTTTAATTAGCGCCCTGCATAAAATGGGCTTACAATGCTTAACTTACACACCTGCGCCTATTACTTTTTTGCGCAAATATTTTAACCGACCAAAGGGCGAAACACCTGTTATGATACTGGCAGTTGGCAAGGGTGATGCAAATTTTAAATTGCCTTCTATTACAAAAAAAAGCTTTGAAGAAATTGCTGAAATTGTTTAAATAGCATTAATTTATAAATATTATAATTGAAGCTAGCGGTGGAATGGATGTTATAGATAGTAGAAAAAAATTGGCCTTAGAAATAGTGCTTAAAAAGAGTATGAAAAAATATGCTAACTTTTATAGTATTAAGCATTATTTTTTGTGTGGGCGTTACAGGTGCAATATATTCTCCTCGAAAGGCCCTATAATTGTTGTAATGAGCTACCCGAAAAGCATTAGAGATAAAGTGGACAACTTGCCACAGTACAAAAGCCGCATTAAAACTACCAAGAAAAACCATATTTTTAAAAAGATAATTGCCGTGATTGCAGTGAAGAATTTACTAAGCAAAGTTTGTTTTGCTTAACCTATTGGTGTTTTTAACAGTCGGGCTAACTCTCAAAAAATTAAAAAGAGATTGGTTTTATGAGTTTTTGTCCATTTGTATGCCGAGCCTTGGGCTTTTAATGTTTGGAGTTATTGGTATTGTTAATTTAATGCAATAGTAGGTTTTGTGTCTACCCCTCTTTTAATAAAAAAATATATAACAAATTTATTAAAAAGTTTTAGTACAAAAAACGCTTAACATTGAAAATGTATACCGTAAAAGTACGTCTGTTTAATATAAGCTAAATAGTATAAAATAATAACTCTTGACAAATTCATATATATGAACTATAATATTATTTAGCACCACCCTTGTTCACGTTTGTGAACAAGGGTGGATTTTATTTAGGAGGAAAATTTATGATAACATGGCCACTAGACAATACACAGTACACAGCGGCTGCTATAGGTTCGTTTTGTGCATGTAACACAAGGGGTGTATTTAACCAAAACAGTAGCTTTGCCGTAAGCTGTGTAGGAGGATTTGATTTACAAGTATCAAAAGGGCTTGCCTGGCTTAAAAAAAGTGAATTTTGGGGTGTGAGCGTTTTAAATGAAGAAAATGAAATTTTAACGGCAGAGGTAGGTCACGGGCAGCTTTCAAGAATTATTGCTGTAACTTTGCGCCTTGACAAGGTGGCCAACAGCAGTAGTTTAGTACTTAAGTATTCCAGCTTTGAGGGGGATGCACCAACACCGATAAGAGATGATTATTATGACGAAATTATTTTGGCATACGTAACACAACGTGCGGGGGCGGTAAGCTTTAGCACGCAAGATATAACCGACACTCGCCTTGATGAAACGCTGTGCGGAGTAATGAAAAATGCACTTACGGGGGTTGATACACAAATAATACACGACAGCGCAACCGATTTGATTGACAGCTTAAGGCAGGCTTTATTTGATGCATCGACAGGAACAGGCGTAATGGCAAATGTAGTTTACGACCCAAACAAAAAAGGAATTGATGTTACAAACCAAGAATATACTCACACTAACTTAAATACACTTACGGTCACCGGTGCAAATGGGTACTTTGTGGCGGCGTTTAGTGGGGTAGTATCGCACATAAACGAGCTTGCGGTAAAAAACGGCACTGAAAACGAAATTGAATTGCTTGCAGACAATACATATTGGTT
>CAYJLZ010000144.1:0-3978 GCA_964371265.1 uncultured Bacteroides sp.
CGCTGTACAAACAAGTGGGTGCAACTTAATTGCCCTACCCTCTACAAGTACAGGTTCAAACGCCTGTATGCCAAGGCGGTGAAGTGTAGGCGCACGGTTTAAAAGAACCGGATGCCCGTCAATAACGGTTTCAAGAGAATCCCAAACTTCAGTTCTTGTTCTCTCAACCATTTTTCTTGCAGATTTAATATTGTTTGCAAGGCCTTTTTCAACAAGGTCTTTCATTACAAACGGTTTAAATAGCTCAAGTGCCATTTCTTTTGGCAATCCGCACTGGTACATTTTAAGCTCGGGGCCTACAACAATAACGCTACGTCCCGAATAGTCTACACGTTTGCCAAGCAAGTTTTGGCGGAAACGCCCTTGCTTACCTTTTAACATGTCTGACAAGCTCTTCAGCGGCCTATTATTTGGCCCTGCAACAGGGCGGCCCCTTCTGCCGTTGTCTATAAGTGCGTCAACTGCCTCTTGAAGCATACGTTTTTCGTTGCGCACAATTATATCGGGTGCGCCAAGTTCAAGCAAACGTTTTAGGCGGTTGTTTCTGTTAATAACGCGACGGTAAAGATCATTCAAATCGCTTGTGGCAAAACGTCCACCGTCAAGCTGAACCATTGGCCTAATATCGGGCGGTATAACAGGTATTGTGTCAAGTATCATCCACTCGGGGCGATTGCCCGAAGTGCGAAAAGCATCTACAACCTCAAGGCGCTTTAAAAGCCTTACCCTTTTTTGTCCTGCTGCCTCTTCAAGTTCTTTGTGTAAGCTATCGCTCAATTTTACAATGTCAATATTTTGCAACAGCTCTTTAATAGCCTCAGCACCCATAGAAGCCTTGAACTCATCTTCGTAGTGTTCACGCATATCGGCATATTCTTTTTCGCTAAGCAGTTGCTTTTCCTCTAGCTGTGTAAAACCGGGATCGGTAACTATATATGCTGCAAAATACAAAACTTTTTCTAGCAGTCTTGGGCTAATGTCCAAAATTAATCCAATACGCGAGGGTATACCCTTAAAATACCATATGTGAGATACAGGAGCTGCAAGCTCTATGTGTCCCATGCGCTCACGCCTAACTTTACTGCGTGTAACTTCTACGCCGCACCTGTCGCACACTTTGCCTTTATATCTTATTCGCTTATATTTTCCACAGTGACATTCCCAGTCTTTAGTAGGGCCAAAAATTTTCTCGCAAAATAAACCGTCTCTCTCGGGTTTTAAAGTTCGGTAGTTTATTGTTTCCGGCTTTTTGACTTCACCATAGCTCCACTCCCTTACTCTATCGGGAGAAGCAAGACCTATTTTTATCGAATCAAAAGCGTTAAATTCCATGAAACAAACCCTTTCTTTTTTAAAATTATATCGTTTTTAGCGTTACATTTATGGTAAACCCATAAACTTAAATTTTTGTGAAGTTTACCAGCAATATTATTCCTCATCCTCATCCTGAGCGTCTTGTGAGGAGTAATCATCGCCGATTAAATCGTCACCATCGCTTAATCCGTACTCGAGTGAATCATTGTCATCGTCTTCATCATCGTCATCGTCTTCAAGTAAAATATCGCCGTCTTCGTTTACATCGCTAATGTTGTATTCATTTGCAAGTTCACTTTCAACCATAACATCTTGCCCTTGCGGAATGTCTGACATATCAAATCCCATGTCTTCTTCATAATTTTGCTTAATGTCAATTTCATTTCCTTCATCGTCTTGTACACGAACTGCAAGCCCAAGTGATTGCAATTCTTTAACAAGCACCCTAAATGCCTCGGGAATACCAGGTTTAGGTACACTTTGACCTTTTACAATTGACTCGTATGTTTTAACACGGCCTACAACGTCGTCCGATTTTACTGTTAAAATCTCTTGCAAAGTATATGCAGCGCCGTATGCCTCAAGTGCCCAAACTTCCATTTCACCAAAGCGCTGGCCGCCAAACTGTGCCTTACCGCCAAGTGGTTGTTGTGTAACAAGGCTGTATGGGCCTGTGCTTCTTGCGTGAATTTTATCGTCTACAAGATGGTGAAGTTTTAAGTAGTACATGTATCCTACGGTAACCGGGCTGTCAAACTTCTCACCTGTTCTGCCGTCGTATACAAAGCTTTTGCCGTCTTCTCTCATGCCGCACTCTTTAAACATTTCGCTAATGTCTGTTTCGTGTGCGCCGTCAAATACAGGCGTTGCAACTTTCCATCCCATTGCCTTTGCCGCAAATGCAAGGTGAACTTCCAAAACCTGGCCGATGTTCATACGAGAGGGAACACCAAGCGGATTTAAAACTATGTCAAGCGGTGTGCCATCTTCAAGGAACGGCATGTCTTCCTGCGGTAAAATTCGAGATACAACACCCTTATTACCATGCCTACCCGCCATTTTATCGCCCACACTTATTTTGCGTTTTTGTGCAATGTAGCACCTTACAACTTCACGAACGCCGGGTTGCAACTCGTCGCAATTTTCGGGTGTAAAGCGTTTAACGTCAACTATAATTCCGTATTCGCCGTGAGGAACTCTCAGCGATGTATCCCTAACTTCACGTGCTTTCTCTCCGAATATTGCACGCAGCAGTCTCTCTTCAGCTGTAAGCTCTGTTTCGCCTTTTGGTGTAACTTTACCTACTAAAATATCGCCTGCGCTAACCTCGGCACCTATGCGAATAATTCCGCGCTCATCCAAATCTTTAAGCGCATCGTCACCAACGTTTGGTATGTCGCGTGTAATCTCTTCAGGGCCAAGCTTTGTAACACGGCTTTCAATTTCATACTCTTCTATATGAATTGAGGTATAAATATCTTCGCGAACAATTTTTTCGTTAATTAAAACGGCGTCTTCGTAGTTATAACCTTCCCATGTCATAAATCCAATAAGGGCATTTTTGCCAAGGCTTATCTCGCCGTTTTTAGTTGCCGGTCCGTCGGCAATAACCTGGCCTTTTTCAACGCTCTCGCCTTTTTTAACAATTGGGCGCTGGTTTATACATGTACCTTGGTTTGAACGCATAAATTTAATAAGCTCATACTCATCGTAAGTTGCAGCAGATGTTTTTACAATAATTTTACTTGCTTCTACATGTTCAACAACACCATCGTTTAAAGCAAGCACACAAACGCCCGAGTCACATGCGGCTTTGTACTCCATACCTGTTGCAACAATTGGTTGCTCGGTAACAAGCAGTGGCACAGCTTGACGCTGCATGTTACTTCCCATAAGTGCACGGTTAGCATCGTCGTTTTCCAAAAACGGTATCATTGCAGTTGCAACGCTAACTACCATTTTAGGCGAAACGTCCATAAAATCTGCTCTGTGTGCCTCAACTTCAACAATTTCATCGCGATAACGGCACGAAACTCTAGAACGTGCAAACCTACCTTGCTCATCAAGTTGTTCGTTAGCCTGTGCAACAATGTACTCGTCTTCTACATCGGCTGTCATGTATACAACTTCGCTTGTAACAACGCCTGTGTCTTTGTCAATTCTGCGGTAAGGTGCCTCGATAAAGCCGTACTCGTTAATGCGTGCAAACGTTGCAAGATACGATATAAGACCTATATTCGGTCCCTCAGGTGTTTCAATAGGGCACATGCGGCCGTAGTGCGAATAGTGAACGTCACGAACTTCAAAGCCTGCGCGATCCCTTGAAAGACCACCCGGGCCAAGTGCCGAGAGGCGCCTTTTGTGCGTAAGTTCTGCAAGCGGGTTGTTTTGATCCATAAATTGAGATAACGGGCTAGAGCCAAAAAACTCTTTTATAGATGCAACAACAGGGCGTATATTAATCAGTGCCTGTGGCGTAATTTCGTCTGTGCTTTGTGATTGAAGTGTCATTCTCTCGCGTATAACACGCTCCATGCGAGAAAAACCAATTCTGAACTGGTTTTGCAATAGTTCGCCAACACTTCTTATACGGCGGTTACCAAGGTGGTCAATATCGTCTACCGTGCCAATACCGTTGCCAAGGTTGTTAACATAGTTTATAGC
>CAYJLZ010000145.1:0-3913 GCA_964371265.1 uncultured Bacteroides sp.
TAATTCTCATGGCTTGTATTGACCAATCTACGTCTTTCGCCATTTTTTTCTCGCTTAAAACAGTGCCGCCAATTAAATAACTGTTTAAATTAGATATAACAGAATTTTCTTTAATATCCAAAACGCCAAAAATACCTGTTGCTCTGCGCTCTTCCGTTAAAAGCGCAAACCCGTTTTTAATGGCTTCTCTTGGGCTTTTATTAGAAACAACCTTGCCATGAAGCTTGATTGTTCCCTCGGATTTTGTCATATATCCAAACAAATTTTCAAGCAGTTCTGTCCTGCCGGAACCGTCTAGCCCGGCAATGCCTAAAATTTCGCCTTTTTTCAAGTTAAAACTTGCCTCTTTTAAATTTGTATATTTTCCGCTTAATTTGTCAACTTCCAAAATAACTTCAGATGGTGTGTTCAGTTTTTCAGGGAAACGATTTGTAAGTTCCCTACCAACCATCAGCTTTATTATTTCTTCCATTGTAAGTTCTTTTGCCGGGCGTGTAGCCACCCATGCACCGTCTCTCATTATAGTAACTTCATCTGATATTCGTAATATTTCTTCCATTTTGTGGCTGATGTAAATTATTCCGCAGCCTTTTTCTTTTAGCATTTCAATAATTTTAAATAGGTGCTCAACTTCAGTCTCTGTAAGTGAGGAAGTTGGCTCATCAAAAACAATTATTTTTGAATTGTACGAAACAGCCTTTGCTATTTCAACCATTTGCCTTTTTGATACCGGCAATGTGGACATAATTGCCTTTGGGTTTACGCTTACGTTTATGCTCTTAAAAATTTCAACAGTATCTTGCAACATTTTGCTCTCGTTTACCATTAACCCCGCAATTTTAGGGTACCTTGCAAGCCATAAATTATCAATAACACTGCGAGAAAGCGCTTGGTTTAGTTCTTGGTGCACCATAGCAACACCATTTTCAAGTGCCTCTTTAGAACTTTTGAAATTAATTTCTTCTCCGTCTATTGTAATTGTGCCTGAGTCTTTGTAATAAATTCCGAAAAGGCATTTCATCAATGTAGATTTCCCGGCGCCGTTTTCGCCCATAAGCGCATGGACGGTGCCGGCTTTTACTGACAGATTAACATTATCCAAAGCTTTTACGCCGGGAAACTCTTTGCTAATGCCTTTCATTTCAAGCAGTGCACTTTGCATATAATCGTCCTTTCGTTGTGTATGATACAATTTTAATTATTTGCATTAAATATGGGAAAGACGCCCATTATCCAGCAAAACCATAAGCGGTTATAGGAGCTTTGGGTCGCCTTTCCCTTTTTAATTTAAAAATTTGGGTAAATTTTATTAGCCTGTGTAAACACTGTAAGGTACACGAACCATTGTTGCGTCTGCGTCGATGATTAGTGAATCTGTGTTAGCCATAAAGTCTTCGCCTGCTTGAACGTTTCTTGCAAATATAGCAACGCTCTCTGCCATGCCTTCAGCATCTTGCTTAATTGTACCTGTCATTTTGCCGTCAGCAATAAGTTGTTGTGCTGTCTCTGTTGCGTCAACACCGAAAGTAGGAATTGTGTAGCTGCCCTCTTCGCCTGTGTTGTAGCCGGCTGTGTTAAGTGCTGTAATAGCGCCCTCTGCCATGCCGTCGTTGTTAGCAATAACAAGCTCAATCATGTTGCCGTTTGCTTCAGAGTATTGTGAAAGGAATGTAACCATGTAGTCGTTAGCAGCTTGTGCCGACCAGTTACCGCCTTGGTCTACGTAGTACATGTCTGCGTTGCCCTCTTCAAAGAAAGCAAGTTCAGGTTGGCCTGCTTCAACTAATTTTACGTTTGCATTCTCAACTGCAAATTGTGTGCGGTACTCAGCTTCAGGGTTGCCCTCTTGGCCTTTGAACATAACGTAAGAGATAGTTCCGTCGCCGTTAAGGTCAACTGTCTCAAAGTTCTCAACAAGGTAATCGCCAATTAAGTCGCCTTGTAGCATACCTGCTTCTTGTGTGTTTGTGCCGATAAATGCACATTGGTCGTAGCTGTTTACAACATCAGCCGAAATTTCACGATTGAAGAATATAATGGGAATTTCGTTTGACATTGCCAAATCAACAGCGCTTTGTGCTGCGTCAGGTGTTGCATTGTCAACAATGTTAACAATTAAAAGGTTTGCACCGCTTGTTACAGCTGTGTTAATTTGGTCAGTTTGTGTTGCCTGATTGCTTGCGCCGTCATAGTTTGTGTAAGAAATGCCAGCTTCTTCAAGTTTTGCATCAAGTTCTGCACGAACTGAAGAAATATAAACGTCTGCATAGTTGTAGTAGAATACAGCTGCATTAATTTCGTTTGCCGGTGCTGCATCTTCTGCCGGTGCTTGTGAATCTGCTGCCGGTGCCTCTTCAGCTGCTGGCTCGCTTGTGCAGCCTGCCATTAGGCCTAGCGACAGTGTTAATACAAGTAATAGTGCTAATAACTTTTTCATCTTAAAAAGTCCTCCTTAATTATAATTGAAACTATATTACCACACTGACAGTGCAAGTGCGCTACGTTTCAATGTAATTAATTCTACACTAAAACAACAATTATAGCGATAGAAATTTCTTTGATGAAACAGGAAAAAACTTTTTAAAACTCATGTTAAATAATTGTAAGTTGTTTAAAACGTAGAAAACAGCAATGTCTTTTTTGTACAAAACCACAAAACAATCTTAAAAACATCTATTTATATTTATTAACTTGCTTTTTACTATGTTCAGCATACATTAAATTATACCATAATTTCAATTAAATTTTACTCAGGGTCAAAAATACAACTCTCGTAGCAGCTATCACCTGTTATGCGTGGGTAGCTTGCCACTTCAAAGCCGTTTTCTTCAAGTTTTACAGCAAGTTCATCAACTTTTTCTTTACTTCCAACACTAAAAGCAAGGTGAAAAAAGCGTTCAAAATTTGATAAAATAAATCATATAGGAGGAACTACACCTAAAGTATGTATTGGTGGAAAAATCTATTGAAATGAAGCTAATTTGACCTTTTACAACAAGCACGCCATTTGCCTTTCCAACCCCTCTCTCGGATAGTATGAAAAAAGACAAGCTATAAGCCTGTCTTTAATGCTATATCTTTATAAAATGTCTTGATTTTTGAGATTAAAAATTTTATGTTTACTAGTCTATTATTTTACACAAGTTTTGCCATAACCACAAAGCGATGATTACCTGTTTCGTTTGCATCATATCGCACTGAACAGGTTGACAGGGTTAGCAGCTTATCTTGCTCTGTAACCTCTATTTCAAGGTTATGCAAGTTGTTTCTATTCACCGTTTCCATAAACACATCAAAGCCTTGCTCTGACGGGGTAGGTGCAATATAGTAAAAGCTTGTATCCGTATAAAAAACACCAAAAACTTCAAAGGTCAATTGCTCTTCACCTATGGTTAGGTATATATATGGGTTTTCTTGTAAAAACTCTTTGTCTACGTATCTATAAAGCTGACCAAAACGATTGCCATTCGGCTTTTCATCATTGCCGGAATGGCCATAGATTACTGTGTTTTGATTTAGCATTTCTCCACTTTGCATGTTAGAGAAATAGTCTGCAAAAAAGCAGCCCCAAACACTGTACACACCAACTAAATGCAGTCCGTGACGACGTGTATATACCATCCGAAAATGATGTCCTTTAAAAATTGCAACATACAGCAATATAATAAACCAATTATATATTATAATAATTTTTCCGGCTATTAACGCCATTATTTACCCACCGCTTTTTATTCAACACTTTTTAACGATTCAATCATGTCTATCTTGCGAAGCCTTGATAGCATTAACCTATTAATAATAACAGAGAATACAAAAGTTAAAAGCACCGAGTATACTACGCTTAAAAACGAGACAGTACGAACAAACATTATAAAGCCCATTTCAACTTGCGTAATTATAAAGTTATGTGCCC
>CAYJLZ010000146.1:0-3300 GCA_964371265.1 uncultured Bacteroides sp.
GCTCCCTTCTTCCGCTTGCGGCCGAAACCGGGCGGGAGGTCTGCAATCCCTTCCTAGGACGTACGGGCTCCCATTAAATAATTAGTAGGATTAACGTGGCCGCAACAAATCGAACAGGGTAGGTTTTTGTTTGTTTATTATTATATGCTAATTTTATTAAATATATTACGCAAAACTGTATTTCAAAATTTTGTGCTTGCTAAACAATGTTATATTTATTTATTATTATAATTGTGTTATACCATCGTCTATATCATAAAAATTTTCAAGTCTCTTTGTAAACACAGCTTTTATTTCCTCAAGCTCCTCCTCATCAATAACCTCATCATATATTTCCTCGTCATCTTCCTGCGTTATCTTCATAAAGGTAAGCATTGCATCTGCTTGCAAACTCTCATTTGCATCTTCGCTAAACGGTATTACTGCCAAATATTGTATGTCGTTGTGCTCAGTCATATCTATTACTTCAACACAATAAACATCTCCATCTTCATTTTCTAGTGTTATTATGTCATTTTCATATTCTTCATCAAACTCAAACTCTTCGTTTCTATCACTATCCTGTATCATTTAATTGCTCCTTTTTGCCGCTTGTGCGACATCGTTTTGTATATTGTAATTATTTATTACTGCTACTATATTTTATACAATACTCACGTTATAGTCAAGCCCTAAAGTATAAACCTGTGTTTGACAAAAATTGCATTAACATATTATAATTATATATATATTACTGTATATTGTTATAAATGGAGGATAAATGAAAAAGTTAACGTTAATAATATGTATTATTTTAATTAATATATTTTTACTAATTTCTTGTTTTAGTAGTGAGGGCGACATTAACAGCGACAGAAATGACTTAAAAAACAGCGAAGAAATTCAATTTTTGCCGCCCGAAATAGGCGAAGAAGTTGCTGTTATTAACACAGACGCCGGAGAAATATACATCAGGCTTTTTAGGCAGTACGCACCAATGGCGGTAGACAATTTTACATATTTTGCAAAAGAGGCAAATTATGAAAATGCTTTTGCAAGTGTGCATGAAGATTTTAGCATACAAATGAATATGCCAAGCGAGAGTACAATGTTTAATGGTAACGCCTACCCTGTTGAAATTAGCGATAGTTTACACCATTATACAGGTGCCGTTGGCGTAGTAAAGCACAGCACTGAAGAAAACAGCAATAAAAACTCGTTTTATATAATACAAACGCCAAAAAACAGTGTGCCCGGCAGCGATGCCCACAGTTTAACCGACCAAGGAATGCGAGAAGAAGTTGCCGATGCGTACAAGGCCGTTGGCGGTGCACCTTATTTAGACAACGAGTATACGGTTTTTGGCCATGTTTTTTATGGCATGGATATTGTGGATAAAATTGCAAATGATCCGGTTTACAACAATAGCAGCGGCGAACCGGATTGGCCTATTTTTATTAACAGCATTGAAATTGTGCCTTATAGCGAAGAGCTTACCATGCCAAAGGAACGTTAAATTTAACTAAATAATATAATAATACATAGTGTTGCTACATTTGTTAAAACTATATAATGAAGGAGGTGCATAAGCTTGAAACAGTTTTGGCGTGTTATATTATCTCGCACTTTTTTAATTGGCGTTTTGGTATTAACACAAATTGCCTTTTTGTCCACCATATTTTTTTCCATAGACAGATTTAGCGGAGCCATTTTTACTTTTATAGTATTTTTTTGTACCATAATTGCCATGATTATTTTTGAAAAGGATAATTTGAGTGCCGGCTACAGAATGATGTGGCTACTTATAATTATTCCACTGCCTGTTTCGGGGTTACTTTATTATTTAATATTTGCAAAGCGACCCTTGCCGCCAAAAAAAAGCAGTTTACTGCACAAACTCGAGCGCCGTGCATCGTCTTGCATAGCTCAGGATTATAAAACCGTTAAGCAACTGTTAGAAATTAATCCGTCAGTTAAAAGAACTGTTGAATACTTATCCACAAATTCAGCCTCGCCTGTTTATGCAAATACAACAAGTGAGTACTTTGCAATGGGAGAAGATTTTTTCAGCCATTTTTTACAGGAGCTTTCGCAAGCAAAACAATTTATTTTTATGGAATTTTTTATAATTGAAGACGACAGCAAAATGTGGCAACAAACATTGGAAATTTTAAAATATAAGGCAGCGCAAGGCGTAGATATCCGCATTTTGTACGATTCTTTTGGTAGTTTGCCAAGACTTCCCAATAACTATCATTTGTATTTACAACAGCTAGGTATTAAATGTTATCCTTTTAACGAGCTTCACTTTACAATGAAAGTTACCGACTACAAATTTTTTAACCACAGAGATCACCGAAAATTAATAATTATTGATGGTAATGTAGGATATTCGGGTGGCGTAAACTTTGCCGACGAGTATATTAATGAAATTCAACCTTTTGGCAAATGGAAAGACACTGCATTTTGCTTAAAAGGGCCCGCAGTATTTAAATTAACTACGCTGTTTTTAACACTTTGGGACTTTACCGCAAATACAAATACAAATTTTGAAAGCTACAAATGCAATAAAAATTATAATTGTGATGGATTTGTTCAACCGTATGGCGATTCTCCTTTAGACAATGAAAAAGTTGCCGAAAACACCTATATGAGCATTATAAACAATGCAAAAAATTATATTTATATTATGACACCTTATCTTATTATAGACAGTGAGATGATTCAATGCCTGTCGCTTGCGGCAAAAAGCGGCGTAGATGTGAGAATTATTACACCCGGCACACCGGATAAGCAGTATGCTTTTCATGTTACACAAAGCTATTATAAAAGCCTACTTAAGGAAGGTGTTAGGATATTTGAATATACCCCCGGTTTTTTACATGCTAAAATGTATTTAAGTGATGACAGCGTTGCAATAGTTGGAAGTGCCAACATGGATTACAGAAGCCTTTATTTGCATTTTGAAAACTGTTGTGTTTTTTACAATAGTCATTTTGTTGATAATGTAAAAAGCGATTTTTCACAAACAATCTCTCAGAGCCGTGAAATAACCATTCAAGATACTCAAAATATATCTTTGCATAAAAAAGTGTCTCAGGTATTTTTCCGATTTTTTGCTCCATTAATGTAAAAAGCCTTGTAAATAAATTACAAGGCTTTTTTTTATAATTTTAAACTCAATTCTTTTCCGGTCATTTTATATTCAATGTATGTAATTCCAACCATATCAAACATGCGCTTACTCGCCTTTACTTCATCACTATCAGAGTATTTATCACAGTAATATATAATTTTTGATATACCGCTTTGAATTATTGC
>CAYJLZ010000146.1:3310-3835 GCA_964371265.1 uncultured Bacteroides sp.
AGCATGGCATACATACATGTATTTTGTGTTAAGCCTGTCTTCGCCTTCCCTTTCCCACGGCATATCATCGTCAAAGCATCCTGTGGGCATTCCGTTGTATCCCATAGACAAAATTTTGTTTTCGCTGCTAACTATACATGCGCCCACCTGTGAGGAATTGTCTTTACTTCGTTGAGCGCTTAAAAGTGCTATGCCCATAAAATACTCATCCCAAGAAATATAGTTGCTACGTTTCATTTTACATTCCCCCGCTTATAATTATGTTTGTTTTCTTTCGTTGTATTTATTATATAACAAAATAGTAAAAAAACAATATTTTTTTTATTTAATCGGGATAATATTTTTTTCTTGTTGCTATTCCGCCCCTTAAGTGTCGCTCGTCTTTATTAATTTGCAGTACTTTTCGCACTTTATTATACAAAGTTTTATTAATGGCCGGCAAGCGTTGTGTTACGTCTTTATGTTTGGATGTTACTAATCAGAACGCTCTGTTCAAGCCCAATATCCGATAGTAATTTTAGGTAT
>CAYJLZ010000147.1:0-3832 GCA_964371265.1 uncultured Bacteroides sp.
TACAATGGGTACAATAGGCGCCGGATTTATACCTGGTTTAATTGCGGTAGCAGTTATGATTGGTATAGTTGTAATGCTTATTAATAAAGGCGATAAAAAAGCAAAAGAAAAGCTTGCCTCTATGAATAAACAAAAAGTGAGCGCTTAATATGACAGATTTAATTGTAATAGCAGTTATACTTTTAATTATTGTTTGTGCTGTTACTTATATAGTTGTTCAAAAAAGAAAAGGCGTTAGATGCATAGGTTGCGACGCCGGAGGTAAATGCAATAGCAAACAAGGTGAAGATTGCGATTGTAATAAACAAGCAAAACAATAATTAATTATTAGCTTTAAAATACGTAAATATAAGTGCATGGTGCTATTGTGCCCATGCACTTATATTTTTACAATTTTATATTTTACTTGTAAACTATAAAATTATTTTTGTTATTAATATTAATAGCTAATTTTAAATTTATTAATACGTATTGTGTTTTTATAATTATTTATGTATACTGTAATATATCGTTAAAATTTATTTTTATAAGGGGATTTATATGAGCTGTATTATTCCAAACAAATATAAGCCGTGTTTAGGTTTATACGACACTCAAAACGCAATAGGCTTAATTAAACAAATATTTTTATCTAAGCTTTGCAGTGCACTGCATTTAAAGCGTGTTACAGCACCTTTGTTTGTAGACCCTAACACCGGCCTTAACGACAATTTAAATGGCGTAGAAAGGCCTGTCAGCTTTGATATACCGGCACTAAACGGCAACTGTGCTGAGGTTGTGCACAGCCTAGCAAAGTGGAAAAGACTTGCACTGCATAATTATGACTTTCATGTGGGCAATGGGCTTGTTACCGATATGAACGCAATTAGAAGAGATGAAGAAATGGATAATCTTCACTCTATATATGTAGACCAGTGGGACTGGGAAAAAGTAATTAGCGAGGAAACTCGAAATGAAGCTACACTAAAAACTACAGTTCAATCTATTGTGCATGCAATATGTGGCACACTTGACGAAGTTAAATGGCAATTTACCGATTTAGACACCGAGCTTTGCCGAGAAGTTACGTTTATAACATCGCAAGAATTAGAAGATATGTACCCGAGTTTAACATCGAAAGAGCGAGAAAACATGTTTTGCAAAGAGCATAAAACTGTTTTTATTATTGGCATAGGAGATAATTTAAAAAGTGGGCAAAAACACGACGGCCGTGCGCCTGACTACGATGACTGGGCACTTAACGGAGATTTGCTTTTTTGGCACGAACCTCTTTCGTGTTCAATTGAACTGAGCAGTATGGGTATAAGAGTAAACAGCGAATCTTTAAAGCAACAACTTAAAAAAGCCAATTGTACTCAGCGCAGCAGCCTACCTTTTCACACTCTTGTTGCAAACAATACTTTGCCGTTAACTATGGGTGGCGGCATTGGTCAAAGTAGGCTATGTATGTTATTGCTTGGCAAAGTACACGTTGGAGAGGTGCAAGTTTCGTTGTGGGACGAAGAAACATTGTTAAAGTGCAAAAATGCAGGTGTAATTTTACTTTAATTTATTTTTTTTTAAAAAAATGTTGACTATAAATGATATTTTGCTTATAATCAAAATTAACAACAATAGTTTTTATAAATACTATTGTAAATAATTAATAATAAGTGAGGTAAATTTTATGAGCGACAGTAGAAAGTTTTATATATGCGAACACTGCGGTAATATTATCGGTTTAATTGAAAATAAGGGTGTACCTCTTATTTGTTGTGGCGAAAAAATGTCGGAACTTGTAGCTAATACTAAAGAAGCTGCTGTTGAAAAACATTTACCTGCTGTATCACTAAACGGAAATGATATGACCGTATGTGTAGGAAGTACTGCTCACCCAATGTCGGAAGAGCATTTTATTAATTTTGTTTATGTTGAAACACAAAATGGTGGCCAAAGAAAATGTTTAAATCTTAATCAGGCTCCCGAAGTTAAGTTTTCATTTGTTGATGATAAACCACTTGCTGTATATGCATATTGCAATTTGCATGGCCTTTGGAAGACAGAAGTTTAATAAGTTCCATTTATAACATAAAAACCCCATTAATCTGGCTTTTAATTTGCCAAATTAATGGGGTTTTATATATTAAAAATTATTAAATAAGGTCAAATTTACTTGATATTTAACTCTTTATAAGGTAATGGTTTTGCAAAGTTGTAACCTTGCGAGTACTTGATATTATTTGTTAAAACTATATCTTGAATTTCTCTGTTTTCAACAAATTCAGCAATAGTATCTGCGCCAATTAAATTTGCCATATAACATATCGAATTCAAAATGATGTTGCTATCTTTACTAGTCGATAAAGTTTTTACAATATCACCGTCAATTTTAATAATATCGGGTTTTAGGGCAATTATTGAAGTATATGTTGCATATCCTACTCCAAAGTCATCAACAGCTATTTTGCATCCTATTTCACGAACTTTTCTTAAAAATTCAAACAACTGATTGTTTTTATTGTAGTTTTCTGTCTCAACAAATTCTATTGTAACATTACTAGGTTTTGGATGCTGCTTTAATCGTTCTAAAAACCAATTGCTAAAACTCTCAGATTGTATATCGTACAATGTAATATTGATGCCAAGCGAACTTTGCTTGTTCTCAAAAAGTTTAAGTGCTTTATCAATTAAAGCTTTGCTAAGAGACAGATACATTTTAAGCTTTTTTGATTCCTCTAAAAAATAACCAGGATTATAAATCTTTCCATTTTCATCAATAACTCTCATTAAAGCTTCGTACTTAACAATATTTTTGTTATCATTGTCATATATTCCCTGAAAAAACGGAACTACATTATCTGTTTCAAGCGCATTAGTCAGCAAGTCAAGAATTGCTACTCTTTCTTCCTGCTCATGTTGCAATTGTTCTTTTTCATTTGCAACTTCTATAAAATTATTTTGCAAATCACTGTTTACATAATATGCACTTAAACAACGATTAATAAGATCGTCTCCAAAGGCAATAGCAAAACGAGAAATTCCGCTCAGTCCGGTTTGTTGTCCCCTAATTAACTCATATTGCTCGTGATTTACTTTCATAAGGTTATAAAAGTCTTCATCACTCATATCATCATTTGCAACAGCCATAAAAGTTTTGTAAGAGTGTATATACACATGAACAAGATGGTCTATGCCCATTTGTTTATATGCTTCATTACCCATTGCAAGAATTTCAGTGCTTGTTCTACAATATTTTTCTTGGCCAAAACTAGCAATCATCATATCGGCATTAACTACTTCTGTCATACATATTTTATTAAATTTTAATTTTTCGTTGTCAATACAAAATTGCTCGTAACTTTTAATATTAAATCTAACGTCTATTTTAGGTTCACTCATTTTTAATACCTCTTTATTGTAATTACTCATATAATTCGTAATAATTTTCAAAAATTCAAAATAGTAGTTATACTTTATTCGCAATTAAACAACTGATAACATCATACTATATATAAGCAAAAAATTCAAGAAATATTTGTTTAATAAAAAATCGTCACTCACTTGTTTAGTGAGCGACGATGTGGCAGGGGCAGAAGGATTTGAACCCTCGGCACGCGGTTTTGGAGACCGCTGCTCTACCAACTGAGCTATACCCCTAAATGGTGGGCCTTCACGGACTTGAACCGTGGACCGACCGGTTATGAGCCGGTTGCTCTAACCAACTGAGCTAAAGGCCCATAAGCGGTTATGGGGTCTCCCCCAGAGCCCGGTTCGACTCTGAGGGAGATTCTGGCGCCTCCTGTTGGACTCGAACCAACGACCCTGCGGTTAACAGCCGCATGCTCTACCGACT
>CAYJLZ010000148.1:0-232 GCA_964371265.1 uncultured Bacteroides sp.
TTGGACTTTTTGCGGATAATTTGTTAAATGCAATAGAAATCTCAAAGCAAAATAACTTAGATAAATTAATTTTTGCACTTGGAATTAGGCATATAGGTGAAAAAGGTGCTACGCTTTTGGCACAAAAGTATAAAAATTTGCATGAGTTATTTGTTGCAACAAGTGAGAGTTTAAATGAGATAGATGGCTTTGGCGGAGTAATGGCGGAAAGTGTAGTTGACTTTTTTGCAAA
>CAYJLZ010000148.1:242-1317 GCA_964371265.1 uncultured Bacteroides sp.
AAAAGATTTGATTTTAAGGCTTGAAAATGCAGGCATAAATATGCAATATACCGGTGAGGAAATAAACAATGTTTTAAATGGCAAAACTATTGTTGTAACAGGTACGTTGCCAAACTTATCTCGCAATGAGGCAGAAGCATTGATTGTGAAAAATGGCGGTAAAACGTCATCTTCGGTATCTAAAAAAACTGCGTATGTGCTTGCGGGACAAGCTGCAGGAAGCAAACTAACAAAAGCAACGCAGCTTAACATACCCGTAATAAACGAAGAAGAGTTTATGAAACTAATTGATGATTATAAATAAAATATGGTTTTAATTTTTATTATGCATCGTTTATACAAGTTATAATTGTTAACGAAAAAGAAAGCAAAAACAAAGTTGTATTTTATTTTGTTATATATTATAATATATAGGTGAAAATTAATATAGCGGATTGGAGCATTTAAATGGGGAAAAAAGTTTTAGTTACAGGGGCAGATGGATTTATAGGCTCTCACTTAACACAGAAGTTAATAAAAGACGGCTATGATGTAACTGCCTTTTGTATTTATAATTCGTTTGGAACATGGGGATGGCTTGACACAATTTCAAATGAAGAAAAAAGCTCGATGAAAGTTGTGCTAGGAGACGTTAGAGATCCTAATGGTGTTAGAGAAGCAATGAAGGGAATGGATACTGTGTTCCATCTTGCGGCACTTATTGCAATTCCGTTCAGCTATACCTCGCCGGATTCGTATATCGATACAAATATTAAAGGTACTTTAAATGTACTACAAGCAGCCAGAGAACTTGAAACAAATAGAGTGCTTGTAACATCTACAAGTGAGGTTTACGGCACTGCACAATATGTGCCAATAGATGAAAAGCATCCTTTTCAGGGGCAAAGTCCATACTCTGCTACAAAAATTGGCGCCGACAGAATAGCTGAAAGCTTTTATAGAAGTTTTAACACACCCGTTACAATAGTAAGGCCGTTTAACACATACGGGCCAAGGCAATCGGCAAGGGCTGTAATACCAACAATTATTACACAACTACTTGCAGGTAAAACTGAAATAAACCTAGGATCGCTTA
>CAYJLZ010000148.1:1327-3646 GCA_964371265.1 uncultured Bacteroides sp.
TTACACCCACAAGAGATTTTAACTATGTAAAAGATACGGCAAACGGCTTTGTTACAATTGCAAACAGCGATAACACTATTGGTAAAGAGCTTAACATTGCAACAGAGCAAGAGATATCGATAGGCCAGCTTGCAAATGAGCTTATTAAACAAATTAACCCAAATGCAAAAATTATTACGGACGAAAATAGACTTAGGCCAGAAAAAAGTGAGGTTAACCGCCTGCTTGGAACAGCAAAAGAGTTAAACAAGCTGACAGGATGGGTGCCTCAATACACGTTCTCGCAGGGTATAGCTGAAACAATTGAGTGGATGAAACAAAACATACAAAACTATAAAGTAGATATTTATAATGTATAAATTATATAAAACATAGGTTTGCTGTTTTACTAAGAATAAGCTTATAAAATTATTTTAGGCTTAAATTTAGTGTTTGCTTAATATTAGCATTTAATTTAAACTTTTATAGTGCACAAGGAGCTGTTAATGGCTTTTAATATAATAAATAAAATTATTAATATTAAACAAAAGCCCCTACTTATGTATGGGCTTTGTGGTATTGTGCTTTTACCACTTTCTTTTTTTATTGTTTATTATTATAGGGTTTTATACGAGCCCGATTGGCTTGATCAAGGAACATTTACGCTTTTACTGTATGCAGTATTAATGTTAATATACACTACTATGGTTTTGCTTTTGAAAAAATACAGTAAAAGTTCTGCGCTTATATTAAGTGCTGTGGTTTTTGTGGTATGTTTAATTTTTGCGCTTGCCACACCGGTTAATCAGGTTCCCGACGAGAATTTACACTTTTTGCGTGCACATTCTATGGCGCAAGGGCAGTTTGGGTTTGACCAATACCACGAGTACCCAAAAGACACAATTGCACTTATGCAATCTTTTCCCGGAGCCTATTTACACGGATATTCTTACAGTATTGCGCAAAGATATGAATTATATTTTGAGCTTGTAGCAGACGAAAGTTATAACCCGCAAACAATTGAAAACATAAATTTTCAAATTTTTGCATATATACCGCAAACAATAGGCATTGCACTGGCACGTTTTATAGGATTTGGAGCTATGGGTGCTTTTTATTTTGGAAGAATATTTAATGTGTTATCTTTTTGTGTTTTTGCTTATTTTGCATTTTTGTACTCGGGCAGGTTTAAAATAATATTATTTTCGGTTATATGTATACCTGTAAGTTTGCTTTTAATTGCAAGTAACTCAAGCGACAGTATGCTGTTTGGTATGTTTTTTTTGGCAATAGCATGTATACTTAGCGAAGATTTTAATTTTAAAAAGTTTATTGTATTTTCAGTATGTATGGCTGTTTTAATTGTAAGTAAAGCCACCTATATTGTGTTTTTACCACTTTTGTTTGCAGTTCCAAAACTATGTTTTAATGTAAAAGTTAAAAACAAAGCTATAAATAAACCCATATGTTTTGGCATTAGTGTTGCAATTACCGGCGCAATTTATGCGTTTATGACATTGTATATAAGTGCGTTTTCAAACTTTGGAGTTATAGAAAGAACAATGCCCAATACTGACCCTGCAGCGCAATTACAGTTTATACTGCAAAACCCACTGAGATATTTTGTGCTATTTACTGATGTAATGATTGAAAAATCGTTTTATTTATTTGATGGCGGTTTGTTTGGCTGGCTAGACAGCAATTTACCTATTATAAGCAATTTTACAGTTTTATTTGTGGTAATAATTGCGGTAAAACAAAGCTGTGTTTTTACAAAGCAAGATTTATCACTTACACTTAGCATGTTTAGCTGTGGGCTGCTAACATATGCGGTTGTAGCAACAGGTATGTATCTTTCATGGGCGCCCGTTACCCTTATTGAAATAATTGGCCTGCAAATGAGGTATTTTATACCTGCAATTATTGGTTTTGTTATGTGTTTTTCGTATTATTTTTCAAGGTTTATTCGCCCAAATGTAAAAAATACAGATGTATCTTGCGTAGCGAGTATGGTTTGTTTAAATGTATTTGCAGCTATACTAAACACCTCTCTTTATTACATGATGTAAGGCGGTAAAAAATTGCTGAACAGTTTATTGTCATTATTTAGTATTGTGCTTTTTGCATATTTTTTGTATGCTGTTTTAAAAATCAATGCATCACTGGCGCCTATAATTTCTCTTACAAGTTTAGTAAGTTTAATAACTGTGCTTAGCATGGTGAACTTGCTTTTTATAGGCGTTATTTTGGCGCATTTTTTGGCTTTTGGCACTTTTGTTTATGCAGTAATAAAAAATAAAAGTGAAATTTTGTTATCTATAAAACAATTTTTTACTGTCG
>CAYJLZ010000149.1:0-3512 GCA_964371265.1 uncultured Bacteroides sp.
TTTTGGTGATAATACGCCACATTACGTGGACTTCCAAATCATCACACTGAGATGGTGCGGACGAAGTGACTTGAACACTCACGAATCTCTTCACTAGAGCCTAAATCTAGCGCGTCTGCCAATTCCGCCACGTCCGCATATATGCTGCCAAACATTTTAACAGCTTGTATATTATAACTCAAATTTTTGTTTTTGTCAACGCTTATTTTCAATCATATATGCACGTGTGCTATTTGACCAGTTTATTTCGGTGCAAATATATTTGTCATCCTCGTAAAATCCGCCTTGCTCTGTGGCTTTTTGCATAGGACAATTTGGGCAAGAAGCATTGCCATTTTTATCGGTTTTTAAACACTGGCTGGAATGTAACTTTACATCTAATATTTCTGCTGCGTGGTTAATAAACAACGGTTTAAAAAAGTTTGGCTTGCAAATTTGCACAGGTAAACTTAAATTATTTAATATGCTTTCAAAATTGTTTCGTGTAATCATTATGTTTTCCACCACAAACTGATTAATTATTACCGACGACAACTGCTGGCAAACATCATGTATGCTGTCTTGAATTTTTACGTTTAATATTTCGCTGCCTTCTTCAGCCTCAAACGCTATATATCCAAGCAAAGTTTTTTTGTTTTTAAGTGCAAAAATATATTTAGGCGAATTTTTATTTTCATCTATATTAAACAATATGTTTGTTTGTTTTGCCTCAATGCAAAGTAAGTTACTCTTCTCAAATTTTGCAAAAAGCTCACTAACTTGTGCTAGGGACGCCTGTTCTCTTGTGCTTTTTACAGTGGGATTTGAATGTTTCCAGTTGTAAATAATATTAATGCCGCCTTGCAAGTAGTCAAATTTACAAACATAACCACTATTAAACTCAAATTGTTGATTTATTAATTGTAATACAGATTGTATTGTAAAATCAGCAACTCTTGTGCCTTCAACAACATCAAAAACATGCTCTTTAATATTTTCTTCAAATTCTTTCAAACTTTCGTTAAGGTCGTTTTGATTTGTACGCGAGTTCTCTATTGCCGTGCGATTAGATTGATATTTAAGTTCCTCTTCGCCCGTATAAAATGCAAAACCATTTTTGCCCTTTGCTTTCGTATTGTACAGGGCAATATCTGCCATTTTATAAATTTCTTCAAACTCAAACGAATTATATGTTGTTGCAATACCAACACTTGCCGATACTTTTACTGTAACGCCGTTTTGCTCATAAGTTTTTCTAAAACCTTCACAAATCTCTTGTGCTCTTTGTACAAGCACATCATTGTCTTTGTAATTTTTTAAAAACACAAAAAATTCATCGCCACCAACACGGCCCAAAACATCACTTTTTTGAAAAGCCGATTTTAAAATACCTCCGAGTTGTTTAATAACGGCGTCCCCATACAAATGGCCAAAAGTGTCGTTAACACTTTTAAAATTATCAATGTCAATAATCATTAATGCGCCACAACTAGCATTTTGCTCATCAGCTAAAAACTTTATTATTTGTTCTTCGGTTGTTTTTTTATTGTAAAGGCCTGTCAGTGCATCTTTACTTGCTAAGTCTTCCGATTTTTTAATAAAATCGTATAACTGAACATACGAATGCACCCTTGCACTTACTACTTTTTCTTTAAACGGCTTTGTAATATAGTCTATTGCGCCAAGTTTAAAGCCTTTTTCTTCGCTTCCCTCGTCGTTAAGGCCTGTTATAAAAATTACAGGTATTTTATTATATTCATCGCTAGATTTTAGCCTTTTTATTATTTCAAATCCATCCAGTTCCGGCATAACTATATCAAGCAGTATAAGTTTAGGCTCAGTTTGTTCAAGTATATCAAACATCTCTGCGCCGCTTTTTGCACATAGCACTTTAAAATCGCACTCCAGCATTTTTAGCAACACCATTTGGTTAACAATGCTATCATCTACTATTAATATTTCGTCCATTAAAAGCTCTCCGTTCTGCGGCTAAATATGTTTAAATAAGTAACAATTATTAATACCATTTTTATTATACACTTATTATAAATGTAATGTCAAACTAAATTAAATATATAATAATATTGCACACAATTAATTAAATAATGCACTAATTTGTGCTTTGAATAACATTTTTTTTAAAATCTTAAAATTATAATTGAAAAACAAAAAATATAGTGTATAATAATCAAGGTAAAATAAAATTTACTGCATATATATGTATAAATGCGTAAGTATGGAGGCAACAATGGAAGAAAAGCAAAAAAGCGGTGCAATTTTTATATTGCTAGCTGCAATTATGTTTAGCATGGGCGGGCTTATGATTAAGATAGTGCCGTGGCAGCCACTGTCAATAATAGGCGCTAGAAATATTTTTGCTGTTGTTATTACCTTTATATACATAAAAATAATTAAGCACAAAATTGTGTTTAACTTATCGGTGCTTTTGGGTTCGCTTGGAATGATAGGCACAACAACACTTTTTGTATTTGCTAATAAAATGACAACTGCTGCAAACACAATTATTCTTCAATATACTGCGCCAATATACATAATTTTATTTATGTGGCTGTTTTATAAGCAAAGGCCAAAAAGGCTTGACATTGCAACGTGTGTAGTTGTTGTTTTGGGCACGCTTTGCTTTTTTATAGATAGTTTATCTACTGGCAATATGCTGGGCAACTTTCTTGCGCTTGCCTCGGGTGTTACTTACGCCGTTGTTTTTATGGTTAACATGTTCAAAGGCTCTAGCCCGCTGTCGTCGTTTTTTTGGGGGCAGCTAATAAGTGCTGTGGCGTTTTCTCCTTTTGTTTTAACAGAAACAGACTTCAGTGTTCCGGCAATTGCCGGTGTTGCATTTTTAGGTGTGTTTCAATACGGGCTAGCTTACATATTTATGTCTTTAGGCTTAAAAAGCACAAACCCCGTTACGGCATCGCTTGTTGCCAGCATAGAGCCTATTTTAAACCCTGTACTAGTTGCCATATTTTATGGAGAGGTTATAGGCGGTCTTTCCATAGTGGGTGCAATTATTGTATTTTTGGCAATATCGGCATACAATTTGCTAAACATGAAAAAAACACAAAACAAACCTACCTAAATGAAAAAACAAATTTTACACAGCGCCGTTTGGTATTTATCCAAGCGGTGTTTTTTTGTGCATTAAAATATAAATTCATGTTTTATTTATAATATTTTATCATCTTATAGAATACATTTAATTATGGTTGTGCCGGCAAATAAATTACCCGCAAAGCGGTACTTAGGAGGATGGTATGGTTGTAATAGGATATATGATTGCAGTACCTTCTATAATTATAGGTGTACTCGCCGCAATAATTATTGTATCTATACCTTTAGCAGCAATAATTTACTTGCTAATTAAAATAATAAAATATTTACATAAAACAATAAACACAAAAAAAATTAAAACACAACTAAAAAAAATATTTAACTTTTTGTAAGTATTTGCTACCACAAAAAAAATATAATTTATATTAGCCTTAGCTAATATAAATTGGCATGTGGGCATT
>CAYJLZ010000150.1:0-3184 GCA_964371265.1 uncultured Bacteroides sp.
ATATTAACGCAGAAAATTCGAATGTGGCAAAATTGCCACATTCGCGTTTACATTTCATCATTTAAAATCACATAATGCTTATTGACATATATATAATAGTGTTTTACAATGATAAATACCGCACATAAGAAAGGTAGTGAAATTATGGCAAACAACGACTATATGTTGATAAACTATCAACATACAAAGAAATTATGCGAAAATTTATTTATAGCTTACGGGTTTTCAAGCAAAGAAGCCGATATAATAACAGAAATTCTACTGAGGGCAGATTTATACGGAATTGAAAGCCACGGTATACAGAGGCTTATTAGGTATCACCATGCTTTGCTGGACGGAGAAGTTGACATTAGTGCAATTTGCGAAACATTGCACGAAACACCTGTTTCCGCAACTATAAATGCACATAAAAGCATGGGACAATTAGCAGGGCAAAAAGCTATGGAGACGGCTATAAAAAAGGCAAAATCCACAGGCATTGGAATGGTTGCTATGCAAGGGTCTAATCACTATGGAATAGCCGGCTATTACGCTTTGATGGCAGCCGAACAAGATTTACTTGGTGTTTGTATGACAAACAGTGAGGCCATAATGGTGCCCACATTTGGTAAGAAAGCAATGCTAGGAACTAACCCCATAGCACTTGCAATGCCAGCTAACCCATCTGTATTTTTATTTGATGCAGCAACAGCAGTTGTTCCACGTGGTAAGCTTGAGGTATACAATAAGCAATCAAAACCAATTCCAAACGGTTGGGCTACTGATGAAAACGGAACTTCCAGCTCTGACGCAAATCTTGTTTTGCATAACATAATAAATAAACTTGGTGGAGGAATCGCTCCCTTAGGAGGCACCGAAGAAAGCACCGGCAGCCACAAAGGATACGGCTTTGGAATTATTTGCGAGCTTTTTACTTCAATAATGTCTGGTGGCCTAACTTCAAACAACTGTGTTACGAAAGAAATCAACACTATTTCTCACGGTTTTTGGGCTATTGACTATGGCATCTTTGGTAATAAAAATGAAATAAAAAGAAATTTTTCTGAGTTTCTAACCGAACTTCGACAAACACCTAAAGCATCTGGGCACGATCGTATTTTTATACATGGTGAAAAAGAATTTGAAAGCGCAGAGCAAAAAAAGGCTGTTGGTATACCCGTAAATGAAAAAACTTTTAATGAAATCGTTTTAATTTCAAAGCACTGCAATATAGACCACTCAAATTATATACAAGCAACATTTGAAGTTTAAAATTCCAAAATATTTAAAAGTTAAAGTGTTTCTTTAAAACATAATATATAAGTACGATAGACATCTATACTTAAAAACTTTATTATAACTTGACATACAAAAGACATCACGATACAATGTACCAGCGGTATATACCGCTGGTACATTGTAGTTTAGGAGGCATAAAATGGAAAACCACAGTGAAACAAAACTTAAAATACTTGAAATTGGTAAAGCCGAATTTTTAGTACATGGTTATAAAGATGCTTCGCTTAGGCAAATTGTTGCTAAAGCAGGATTTACCAAAGGGGCTTTTTACGGATACTACAAAGATAAAATTTCACTTTTTTATGACCTAACAGACCCGTGTGCAAATGCTTTTTTAGATAGCTTTAAAAATGCACAAGCTACTTTTTTTGATTTAGTTGACACTGATGAAACAGCGAATTCCAATTCACGCTCGGCACAGTTTTTATTTAACTTTGTAGATTTTGTGTACGACAATCACGATGCGTTCAACCTAATGCTATGTAAGAGTGCCGGCACAAAATATGAAAATTTTGTGCATGATTTGGTAGATTTGCAAGTGGATAAAACCTTGTTATATCACAAAAAACTTAAAGCACTGGGTAAAATAGAGGGCGAGGTAGACCATAATTTATTTCACATATTAACTTCAGCTTATTACGAGAGCCTTTTTGAAATAATTAGACACGACATAAAAAAAGAAGATGCTATGGGTTATATAAGAAAAATCTCTACTTTTTTTACTGCCGGATTTGAAACGGTTATAAAATATCTTTAGATAGGTGCAGCGATGAATAAGAAAATAAATGCAGAAAAAACCATAAAATCAAGTGCACTTGCCAGCTGCTTTAGCACAATTTCTAATGAAAAAACAAAAAATGAAATTTCAACTTTGTTTTCGTCTATGATTGAAGAAAGCAATTTAGAAAATAAAGTTGTGTACAATCACTGTGTATACTCAATTTTCCCTGCTATTGCGGTATATAAAACGCTTACACCTTATGATGGCAAAGACACTGCGTATAAAAAAGTAGAAGATTGCATTTTAAATAATGCAAAAAATCAAGAAAAATTCTTTAAAGTTCTTTCTAATTTACCATTCTTTTTTAAACTGTTTGGAAAAATGTGCAAAACAGGAGTAAAAACAAATTTTGGCGCTCCTGCATTTAACATGATTTGGCAGGAAAATTCAGCTAATATTATAAAATGGACTTGCACATCTTGTATTTATAGTAACGAATTAAATCGCTACGGAGTAGGAGAGCTGACAAAAATTTTTTGCAAAGCAGACGATGTGATGTATGGCGACTTAAAAAGAGCGAAATGGGCTAGAACAAAGACAATAGGAAATGGCGATGAACTATGTGATTTTAAATTTATTAGATAGTGTTGACATGAGCTAATACGAGCATATTTTGAGTGTTTTATAACAAATGCAAAGCATTTGCGCTTCACATTAAGGTATAAAGCATGCTTAATTACACATTAGTTAGTTAAAACTAATTAAAGGAATTAAAAATGGATACAACAATGCAAACAAAACAATATTTATTATTACTCATGACAGCGAACTTGTTTTTAAAATTTGCACAAGAACGGTAATAATTAATAATGGAAAATTAATTTAATTGGGTTTGTTAAAACAATCCATATGATAATGGAGAAATTAAAATGAACAGTAGAAAAGAAAAAATCAATGTGAGGGACATAATAACAATTGCTATTTCCTATGTTATCATGTTTGCTATTTATGCGGTGGTAGGGGTACCTCTATCTGCAAGTGTTTTTGGGCACTTGTTTATATTATCAATCAGTGCTTTACTATGGGGAAGTGTGTTTATGTTTTTGTATACAAAAATAAACAAAAACGGGGCCTGCCTTACCATTGGGCTTCTTATGGCACTTTCAAACTTAATCAACTTTTGGC
>CAYJLZ010000150.1:3194-3508 GCA_964371265.1 uncultured Bacteroides sp.
TCCGTAGTAATTTTAGTTGGTGCAATAATTGCCGAACTTATTTGGATAAAACTTGATAAGAAAAAGTTTCCCACTATGGTAATTTGCTTTACTGTTCAAATTGTCGCCTGGTTTGCAGGCATGGTGTTGCCGCTTATTATTATGACAGATACATATGTTAATACATTTGTGGGATTTGAAGACGTATACAGAGGCATGGCAGATATAATAATAGGGCCAATGTTTGCAGTTTACCTTGTTGCGACGATTATCGGCTGTGATATAGGCTCGTTTATTGGCAAAGCCGTAATGAAAAAGCATTTTATTAAGGCAGG
>CAYJLZ010000151.1:0-833 GCA_964371265.1 uncultured Bacteroides sp.
AGGTTGTAGAAAACTATGTAATCAAAGCAACTAAGCTGCCTATGGCAAACCATATTGAAACAAATCCGAATGTAATAGCCTCTACTACTATAAATACCACAAGTAAAATTAACCAAATTGCCCCAAAATCCATAACAGACCTCTCTTCCTTTATTTGCTGTAAAACTTTAATCGCTTAAGCTTTAATCGTATTATATCACTTATTATATAAAAACACAAAGGGCAAAATAGGTTAAAAATTACCGTATTTAGCTTATTTTTACCAATTTTGATATTAAAGATACACTTATTGAACCCAATCTATATAGAGCTTATCGAATATAATTAAATCGTATTCTTTACTGACAATTATTTAAAAACATGGTATAATTATACGAAAAACAGCAAATAAAATAGTAATATATAATAAAATTAGAAAACACTATAAAAAATAAATGGAGGGGCGTTTATGATATGTAATAAATGCAAAGCTAAAGTAAATATAAACGCCGATTACTGCCATAGATGTGCGGCATTTATTATTAAAAAAACTAAAAAGCACAAAAAAAGTTTAAAAATAAGTAATTATTACGGTAGGCAATTTCACAATATACAGCTTTATAAAAAACCCGAGTTTAATTTTGCCGCATATCTTCTTTTTCCCTTACATTTAATTTACCGCAAGTGCTTTGCCAGATTTTTATATTTAGCTTTTCCAATTATATTTGTATGGTCGCTTTGCACATTATTTATTTCTTTAGTTCCTTTTGGTTACAATTTATATGCATTTTTTTATGCTCCGTCGGTGTTTTGCCCATTAGTATTTATATGTTTAGCAATATACAACGGTGTTT
>CAYJLZ010000151.1:843-3485 GCA_964371265.1 uncultured Bacteroides sp.
TTCGTTTAATAGGTATTACTACCACAAATTTTGTGGAAATGCACATGTACCCACAAACAAAACAGGCGTAGTAATATTTTTAGCAGCTTTGTTATTATTTGTAGCGCTTGTAATTGTACTTTTTTTTATTTCTCGAATTATATACATTAATAATATGTACTATATACCATATTACAATTATATGCCAGAACTACCTAATTTAAGCGCATTATAACTATGTTACACAAACAACAAGCAGCACAGTTTTATGTTTACAATAAAACTGTGCTGCTTTAAATTTATTTTTTTATTTTAGCTTTTATTAAGCTTACAATTGCACCTATAAAACAAGACGATATAAGTGTAAACAAAATAATATTGAACATAGTAACAGGTGTAAAATTTAAAATTTGAATATATGTCTGTCGCTCATTAACAATTATTTGTGTAATTTCCATATCTAAATCAGTAAACATTGTTGGGTCAATACGTATAGACTGCACAGCCCTTGGAAAAATAAGCTGTGCAAAGTATGTGCTGTTTTCGGTATAAAAAAAGCTAACCCTTTTATTTTGCGAAAATGCACCAACGCCTGTATCGGCATAATACAAAAAAACTTCTCCCGGGTGTGACTCGTACTCAACTGTTAAACTTACGTTTTTAATGTACATATCACTATCCAAAGTTAGCTGGCTGTCCTCATTTAAGGAGTTAAGCACGCCTTCATTTTGCTCAATGTTTACAAAATTAAAACTTGATGGCGTAAGATTCATTTGCACTAATTTACCGCTTGAATAATAATATTGTAACACTGAAAACAAGACTGTGCAAAAAAGTGTATAACATATTAAAATTATTAAAAATACTGCAACTACAAGCTTTATCGGGCTAATATTCTTCATTTTATCAACCATCTTCAATTTTGTCCCCTTTAATAAGCTCAAATTCTATATCATTTTCTCCTATATATTCAACTTTAAAATAAGCTATTTCCCATTGTGTTTCTTTATATATTGTGTTTTCAAAATCCTCGTTAAAATAATCATTTGCAAGCTCGCTGTTGCTGTCTAACATCATGTGGGTAACATCGTTGCTTTTAAAATATTGTATAAGCTGCTCCCTTACTAGGTTATTATATTCCTCTTTGCTTAAAGTATCCTGTACTGGCATAGTCATGTCTAAAACAAATATGTTTTGTACGTATTCATAAGCAAAAATAAACCAGCGATTGCCGTAATCTTCCACTCCCGTATCGAAATAAATTACATCGCCATTTTTTACACTATCTCCCAAATATTCGGTTTTTTGGTTTACCTCATGCCTAATTGAATAAAAGCTCTCGTTTGCGCCAGCAAATGTGTGAGGTATTTTAACAAGATTAATAAAGTTTACAAGCACTAATAAAAAAACTGTACAAAAAATTGCAGAGTTTGCAATTTTAAATTTTTCATTTTCAACTATATTTAAACAAAGCACAAAAATTGCCAGCATTAAAAAACCAATATAATACGTAGAAATATACCTGTTGTAGCTTGGCAGGTAGTAACCGTTGTCTTTAAAAATATATACATATAAAAATATGTGAAAAACATAGTAGCCAACAAATCCTATTAAAGCAGAAAAATAAACTGTTAAACTTAAAATTTTTCCCTTTTTATTAGCTAAAATAAAACTTGCAACAAATATAGCTGTAATTAAGGCTAAAATTATAGCTCCGCTTCCAATCATTGAAATATTGGCGGTAAACAATGCCGATAGCATATAGTTTGAAATTGTTAAAAACTTTTCACTTTTTATGGGTGAGAACAACTCAACAACACCCGTTATAAGCATAGTTGCCATGCCCATATTATTTTGCCCACCCAAATTAAAGCGGTTTACTTGCATAACAGCGCCCATATGTATTGCCCAGCTTACAAATGCCGCAACCGAACACAAAAATAAAAGCACTATATATATTAATTTAGCAACAAAGTTATTAAATACTAAAAATTTAAATTGTTTTTTGTTAAACAACAAATGCATAAAAATAATAAAAATAACTATGCAGCAAAGCGCAAATCCCATGTCTTTTATTAATGTTAAAAAAAACAATGCCGGCAAAATACATAAAAATTTCTTGTTGTAACTTTGCTGAAAAAAATAAATGGCTAAACATGCCGCAAACATTATTCCAAGCGGTATGTCGGCATACGTGTCCACATATACGCTTACTAGGCTAATTGTATTTGTGTATACACTAAAAAAGTATGGCAGCAAAAAGCCCATAACAAACAATAAAATACACAAATAAGTTTTTTTATTTTTAAATACTGCGGTAAAAGACGCAAACGCCGCAAAGAACATAACATCATAAGCAAAAAAGCTTATATGTTCTGTGTATGTGTTGTTAAAGCTTTGAAAAAAGTAGCTTAGCACAGCAAGAGTTGGCGGCGTTGTTGTGCCCACCATGCTTGAATTATAATAGGTATAAAGCGCATTGTTTGTATGAACCAATTTCTGGCTTGTCCCCCAAAAGCTGAATTCGTCCCACCCTATTAAAAGAGGTGTGTTTATGTTTAAAACAATTAACAAACAAACACTAGAAAATATAAACAGCGCCACCCCGGCAGTAAAAAATTGTTTTATAGATAACAAAATTTCACTTTTATTTTTTATTACTG
>CAYJLZ010000152.1:0-3472 GCA_964371265.1 uncultured Bacteroides sp.
AAGAGCATAGCCGCAAAAAGAAGCTATCGCATTTAAAATTTGCGTCATCTGTGGTAATCCTCCTCGCCCTCAAGCATTAAGTTTTTTATAACTTGTGCTGCCCTGCGCCAAATAAGCATTACAAGTGCCAATATAATAAAACCGCCCGACGGCAAAAGCGCAATGGGTATTAATTTAAAATTAATTATTGTAAACCCAAATATACTGCCTGCACCTAAAAATTCTCGCAAACAGCCTATAAGCATTAATACAAGTACGTATCCTACTGTAGTTTTTATACCCTTTACTATGGAGGTGCCAATTTTTTCGTTTTGAGTTCTCTCGTATCGTTTTAATATTATTGGGTCCACCACTAAAAGAGGCAGATAAAGGCCCACTTGTATAATTTGTGCTTCGCTAAAAATATTTGTAATAACAAAGTATGCAGGTATAAACATTAGTGCCGCACAAAGTGCGTAAAGGGGCCCTTTAAACCTATACGGTACAATATTGCTTAAAATTGCTGCAAAAAACCTTGTTGGTGTAAGTAAAATAATAACTGCTATGCTTAAAATATAACTGCTATATGCACTTGTTGCCGCAACAATTAAAGGCGCAAGGCCTATACCTTGCATTATTACCGGGTTATTTAATATAACCCTCTCTCGCCTTATTTTAGTATTTGTTTGTTGCACATGAAGAGAATGTGCATCGCTATTTAAATCTTTTTGTATTTCGTTTTCACTCATATTTTTTTAACCGCCTTTTTGTCAGCCTTATTGCCGCGTTGCTTGCCAATGTAATAGGTATTAAAATTGCTCATCCACCTGTCAATTGGTGCCGACAACACATTAACACATATTATGGCAAAACATGTTGCTATGTTGTACGAGCCGTAATATCTGAATATCATAGTAAAAATACCCATAATAATACCATATACTATTTTAGAGTCCCTACGTTTTGGGCGTGTTACACGGTCGTTTATTAAAAACACCGAGGCAAAAAATATTATACCTGTAAAAAGCTCGTAAAATGTGGCCTGGAGACGTAATAATACTTGCTGCCAAGGAAACGCCATGCCTATGCCGCCAAGGCGAGGAAATAAATAGGCTATTAAAACGCACGTTGCAATGTAGCTAAGGGGTAATTCAAGTGTTATATGCTTTCGCATCCACAAAAATGCAAAACATGCAAATATAGCAATAGAATAAGCAGCACCCATACTTGCAGGATAGTTACCTAGCAATAAATTAAGAATATTAATATTTGGTAAACCGCCGGCTTTAAGCGCGGCAAGTGCACCGTCACTAAAGTTTGTTGTATTTAAAATGCCAAGCGGCAAAATTTCTAGTGGAGTGGGATATGAAAAAACTTGTTCGGGCCAGCTTATTGTTACAAGTGCAAAGCCAACACAAGGTGGGCTGAAAATATAAAGACCATACCCGCCAAATGCTGCCTTACCTATTAATACTGTGGAAACAACAGCCACTACCAATATGTAATATGATATACTTGCAGGCAACAAAAGCGTTACAATAAGCGCAAAGGCCCTGCTACTCGATTCAGTTTTATCGTGTGGCATCTTTCTTATGGCACACACAATTCTATCGCATAAATCTGCAACTAAAACAGCTAGTAACCCTAAAAGTAAGGGACGCAAACCGTAAAAAAATGTAGATATTGCAAATAGAGGAAGTGTCATAAATATATAGTCGTTGTGCATGGCACTGTCGGGGTGGCGCAAAATAACGTCTTTGGCCGGTATGTAAGTGGGCATTTTTAACTCCGTTTCTGGTATTTAATAGTTTGTTTTGCGCATTAAGCGTTTTCGCATACCTTTTTAAGCTGACTAATAGACTTTGCATAATCAGGCGTGCCAAAAATACTACTGCCTGCCACAAATGCCGTTGCTCCGGCCGCAGAACAAAGAGGTGCGCTTTGTAAATTTATACCGCCATCTACTTGAATGCGCAATCGCTGAATATCGTACGCTTTTGCCTCTTTTGCAAGCATTCCTATCTTTTTAATTGTGTCGGGTATAAATTGCTGCCCGCCAAAACCGGGCTCTACGCTCATAACAAGCACAAGCTCTACTTTATCCAGCAATGGAAATACCGCTTGTACAGGTGTTGAGGGCTTTATAGATATACCTGCCATCATACCTGCTGCATGAATGGCATCGATAGTTTCTTTTGGGGGACTGTTTGACTCACAGTGAAACGTAAGCCAAGTTGCACCGGCCTTGGCAAAGGCATCTACATACTCAAGAGGGTTAGATATCATCAAATGAACATCGTAAATTACATCGGGCATTAAACGGTGAATACTTTTAAGCACCGGCAAACCAAATGAAATGTTTTTAACAAAATGTCCGTCCATAACGTCAAAATGCAGTGCATCTGCACCGCCGTCAATTACTTTGCGGCACTCACTGTGTAAATTGCCAAAATCGGCACTTAAAATAGAGGGCATTATTTGTATGCTCATAATATTAATCTCCACTCTTATACTTAAATTTAAAATTTGCTATCACAATTTTTGTATTAATTAATGGTTTAACAAAAAAACTATTATATAGATTATACATTTTTACAAAAAAAAATGCAAATTCATCATCAATATTTTTGATTTATTTACCAAAATTAACAAATAACTTCAAAATTCCTTTTTCATTAATCTTTCACATATAAACATTAATTATTTCACAATTTAATACTATACTAATATTACAGATTAATTAAACGCACTATATGTGCAAATGAAAAATACAATACGGTAAATGTTAATTTAAATATTACTTTATCGATAAGGAGATTTATTATGAACGATAACAGATGGAATTATGATTATTCGACACATTACAAAGATGCACAAAATAACAACATGAACACACCAAACGCAGCGCCAACGTTTAATGCAGACGCGCAATACATTGCAACACCGCCAAACAGTGCAGCACAGGCTGTGCAACCACAAAAAAAACGCACAGGGCTTAAAGTAATTGCAATAATACTTGTTATTGCACTATGTGGAGCCGCAGGTTTTGGTGGTGGCTATATAGGCGGTGCAATGTCATCTTCCGCAGGTGGGGGTATTACTATTAACCAAACCACCGCCGATACAAACGGCAGTACCACGCTTAGCACGGGCAACGGTTCGCTTACGGTTTCGCAAGTGGCGCAAATTGCAGCACCAAGCGTAGTTGAAGTTATGACAGAACAAGTTACAACTAACAATATGTTTGGGCAGTACGTGGTGTCGGGTGCCGGCAGTGGTGTAATAATAAGCGAGGATGGTTACATTATTACAAACGCACATGTGGTAGAAGGTGCACAGCAAATAAAAATTACAACAAGTGATAAACAAGAGTACACTGCAGAATTGATAGGATCGGACACAAAAACAGATATTGCTGTTTTAAAAGTAGATGCAAGTGGTTTATCTGCTGCAAACATGGGTAACTCAGATGAATTGCTGGTAGGGGACTTTG
>CAYJLZ010000153.1:0-3405 GCA_964371265.1 uncultured Bacteroides sp.
GGCTCTATTTCTAGCTCCATACCTATAACGCCCGTAGAATTCACAAGAACATCTTCTGCCTTGATTCCAACTTCTCCTGCAAGTAAGCTGCAAACATTTTTTGCAATTTGCAATCCGTTTTGGGTGCAAGTATTTGCATTACCGCTGTTACAAATTATTGCCTGAGCTTTACCGTTATTTAAATTTTGTTTTGTAACAATAAGTGGCGCACCTTTAACTTTGTTTTTAGTATAAACTGCAGCGGCATTGCACATAACCTCACTGGCAATTACTGCAAGGTCCAGCTTTTGTTTGTTTTTTCTTATTCCGCAGTGTACTCCGCTGGCCATAAATCCTTTAGGTGCACAAATGCCGCCTTCGCATAAATTCATTATTGTTCCCCCGTTTTATTTTTTGTGTTTAATATAATTTTTATTTTAAATTTAAAGCAATATTATTATTCTAATCCTAGCCTCTCAGGCAAGCCAAGCATAATATTCATACACTGTATTGCCGCACCCGATGATCCTTTACCCAAATTATCAAAAACGCTTACAAGTAATATTTGCTGTTCACTCGAATAGCAAAATATTTCAAGCATATCACTTGAGGCCAATAAATTTGTCGGCATAAAACCGTCTTGCGGCATTTCACCGTACGGATGCACTTTAATACCCTGTTCATTTTTGTAATACTGTTGCAATGCAACTGTAATTTGCTGCGCATTAACTTGCTTTGCAAGTTGGTTGCAATATAACGGTACATATACCGCCATACCCCTTGGAAAATTTGCTACTACCGGTATAAACAGCGGTGCTGTTTTTAAATTTGCAACTTTGCACATTTCCGGTAAATGTTTATGATTTAAATTAAGTGCATAACTTCGAGGAGAGTTGAAAAAAGCAGGCTTTGCCTCGCTTTCGTACTCGGCAATCATTTTTTTGCCGCCACCTGTGTAGCCGGTTAATGAAAATACACTTAAATTTGCCGTATACGGCAAAATTTTAAGTTCTGTTAGCGGTGCTGTTATAGCCAAAAAACCGCTAGCATGGCATCCCGGTACAGCCGTTCTTGTTGAATTTTCTATTTGTCGTCGTCGGCCCCCTATTTCAGGAAAGCCGTAAGCCCATTTATCGTTTGTTCTGTGCGCTGTGCTTGTATCGCATATTTTAACATCTTTATTAATTTTTTCCACTATTTCTTTTGCTGCATCGTCGGGCAAACATAATATAGTAATATCGCTTTCGTTTGCGGCGTTAATTCTGCTTTTTAAGTCTTTCCTTTTTTCTTCACTCAAATTAATTAACATTAAGTCTTCTCTAAAAGATAATCTTTGAGCTATCCTTAAACCTGTTGTACCAACACTGCCATCTATAAATACTTTATGCAAAAATTTCACCGCCTCAACGTTAAATTCAATATTTTATGTATATTTATTCATATAATATGTATATTATACACTTTTAATGAATAAAATGCAAGTGTTTTTTTTGCAAAAAATGTATTGACATATTTTAAGCAATAAAGTATACTGTTTATGGTTAGTTTTAGCGAACTTGCCACAGTTAATTTGGAGGCATACATAATGATAACAGATACAATAAAAGATATTTTTACAGACGACGATGAGCTAAAAAGTTTTTTATTTACACTTGGTTGCTACGTTGGAGAGCATATTACCGTTATATCTATTTTAACTGGAAATTATATAGTTTCTATAAAAGATGCAAGATATAGCATAGACACTGAATTGGCACAGGCAATTATAATATAGTTGCCTTTTTTTTAGCAATTTAGTTAGTATACATTTACTAACTAAACTATAGATAACTTTGTATTTTGGCTTTTGCCAATACATAAAAAATGGAGGTAATATTTATGAGGATAGCACTTGCCGGTAACCCTAATAGCGGAAAAACAACGCTGTTTAATGCTATTACAGGTAGACTTGAACACGTTGGTAACTGGGCGGGAGTTACAGTTGAGAAAAAAGAAGGAGAAATTAAGCAAAATTTACATGGCACAGGCAGTAATTTAATTGCGGTAGACTTGCCTGGAGCATATTCAATGTCGCCTTTTACAACTGAAGAAAATATAACAAGCGATTTTGTAAAAAATGAAAATCCCGATGTAATAATTAACATTGTTGATGCAATGAATTTAAGCAGAAGTTTGTTTTTTACAACACAGCTGTTAGAGCTTGGAATACCTGTTGTTATAGCACTTAATAAAAGTGATTTAAACGAAGCTAAAGACATTACAATAGATGTTGAAAAATTAGCTGCAACTTTAAACTGTCCGGTTATTAATACAGTATCAACAGCTAATGCAAACAATGGACTTGAGGAGCTAATTAAAACAACTATCGAACTATCGGGCAAAGGACAAAAAAGCGCCTTTGTAAACGACAATTTAAATTTTAATAGCGCAAAAGACGTTGAAGCGTCAGATAAAAAAAGATTTGAGTTTGTTAACGGCATAGTTTCTGAGGTAGAAAAAAGAAGCGTAAAAAGTAATAAACAAACAAAACAAGATGCTTTAGACAGAATTTTAGCGCATAAATGGTTTGGTATAGTTATATTTGCAGCCGTTATGTATGCTGTTTTCGCAATTTCTCAAACATATGTTGGCCCAATTATTGCCGACACCGTAGTTGGTTGGATTGACATGCTTTACGGTTGGGTTGAGGGACTTTTGGGCGAAAATACTTCACCGATTTTGGCAACAATTCTTTTAGATGGTATTATTGGTGGAGTAGGTGCGGTTTTAGGATTCTTACCACTTATTATGGTAATGTTCTTCTTACTTGCTCTTTTAGAAGACTGCGGTTACATGGCACGCGTTACTGTTGTTATGGACAGATTCTTTAAAGTTGTAGGCCTTAGCGGCAAATCTATAATCCCTATGATTATAGGCGTTGGATGTGCAATTCCCGGCGTCATGGCATCTCGTACAATTAAAAACGAGCGTCAAAGGCGCACAACTGCAATGATTACACCTTTTATGCCGTGTGGTGCAAAGCTTCCTGTTATTGCTTTGTTTGCCGGTGTTTTCTTTGCCGATGCCTCTTGGGTAAGCCCGCTTATGTACTTTGTCGGCATTGCTTTAATCATTGTATCTGCACTAGTTGTTGTTCGCATCACAGGCGAAAAAAACACAAAGAGTTTCTTTATTATGGACCTACCTGAATATCGTTTTCCAAGCATTAAACGAGCAACACTTTCAATGCTATCTCGTGCAAAGGCTTTTATTATTAAAGCAAGTACAATTATTTTACTTTGTAACTTAGCTGTACAAGTTATGCTTTTGTTCAACTGGAACTTCGAGGTTGTTGCAGAAGATGCACAGGCAACAAGTATTCTTGCAAGTATATCCGCTCCGTTTGCGTTCTTGCTTATACCTCTAGGCTTTGGTATTTGGCAACTT
>CAYJLZ010000154.1:0-3361 GCA_964371265.1 uncultured Bacteroides sp.
CAAGCAATTTATTATACATTAATTTAGCATATAAAGTCAATACCATTATGCATAATATTATTGTATATATTTTATTGAGTTGCAACAAACCAAAAAGTACTGCCCGAGCCAACAGTGCTTTTTACACCGTATGCAAAACCATGGGTTTGCAAAATTGCCTTTGAAATAGATAGCCCAAGGCCTGTGCCTACCTTGCCCATACTTGCCCTTGCACGGTAGTATTTATCAAAAATATGGGGCAAATCTTGAGGTTGTATGCCATCTCCATGGTCGGTTACCTCAACTAGAGTTGTGCCATTTATTTGTGGTGTACAACTTATTTGTATAAATCCATCACAGCCTACATGATGTAGAGCATTAGACAAAAAGTTGTGTAGAACCCTGCTTATTTGGTCGGCATCGGCAGTTACTGTGCAAGGAGTATTTGCAATTATACTCAATTCAAAATTATTTTTAATGCATATATCCTCGTATAATAAAGCAACTTCTTCGCACATTTGCGCCAAATCAAAGCTAACTTTTGTTGGTGTATTGTTACCACTGTTTATTTTGCTAAGCTCCATAACACCGTTAACTATACCCGACAATCTATCGGTTTCGTCAATTATTATACTAAGCTGAGAATTGCGCTTTTGCTCATCGTTTCCGCTTATGTCTTTTAAGGTTTCGGCGTAGCCCTTAATAAGGGTAAGCGGTGTTCGTAAATCATGGCTTATGTTTGAAATAAGCTCTTGTTGCAGCTGTTGCGAGCGAGATACCTCGTAAGACATTTTGTTAAAGTCATCAGCCAGCAAACCAATTTCATCATCGCTTTTGCGCTTTACGCTGACGCTGTAATCACCTTGTGCAACACGCTTTGCCGCATTTGAAATTTCAAGAATAGGTAGCGAAAATCGCCTGCTGAATATAAAAGCACCTATAAGGCCTATAAATAACACTATTCCAGCTATAAAAGGCATTTGCATAGCTATAATACTTGCGGCTTCATCTATACGAGTAAGATCTTTGCTAACAAAAATTGTATATGTGTCGTTTAAATTTTTTGCAACAACACGCTGATCTTTATCGTTTTGAGTAAGAGTAAAAGACATATCGCCTTGGTTTAAAACAGTTTGCCTTAGTGATATAGTGGAGTGTGTATTCCACGTGGGTGCTTCTCCGCTACCAACAAAATTTTTGGTTGTAGGGTGCAGTATGCAATTGCCTGAAAACTGATGCATGTGTAAAAGATTTTGTCCATTTTCATCAGAAATGTCAAGGCAAATGCCCGAGAGCCTTGAATCACCTAATGCAAGTGCATTAATTTCCTCGTAAAAAGCCTCGTTAATGCCGTTAGACGAATTTTCATCTTCGATACTTTCGTAAGATAAAACAAGTTTGCCGTACGTATCGGCAACTTGATCTAGAGAGTTTTGTATGTTGCGATTATACAACGGCATTAGTAGTTGTACATTCATAAGCCAAACAAGGGCAATTACAACAGCGCACAGTAACACCGAAAACATCATTAGTTTCCACTTAATGCTGCCAAGCGGCTTAAATTTGGTTTTTATTTTTTTAGGATTTTCAGTCATATTTTTGCTCCGGATCAAATTTATATCCTATACCCCAAACTGTGGCAATAAAGTTGCGATACCGCCCAAGGTGCCCGCGCAACATTTTTATGTGAGTGTCAACTGTTCTGTCCTCTCCAAAATAGTCATAGTCCCAAACTCGCTGTAAAATTTTTTCGCGCTTAAACGCAAGCCCCTTGTTAGACGCTAAAAATACAAGCAAATCAAACTCTTTAGGAGTTAAAGTTATAGGTGTGTCGTCTATTTTAACAGTGTGCGAGGCAGTATCTATAACAAGGCCGCCAAAAACAAAGCTCTGGCTCTCATTTTGCTCTTTTAAAGCTGTGCGATTTAAAACTGCCTTTACCCTTGCAACAAGCTCTCTTGGAGAAAAAGGCTTTACTATATAGTCATCGGCTCCGCCGCCAAGGCCTGCTAACTTATCGTACTCCTCGCCCCTAGCAGTAAGCATTATTACCGGCGTTGTGTTGCTTTTTGATCGCATTTCTTGTAAAACACGCATACCGTCAACAAACGGCATCATAATATCTAAAATTACAAGGTCGATACCACCTTTATTTATTGCATCAAGTGCCGTACTTCCGTCAGGGGCCTCTTCGCATAAAAAACCTTCGTGCATAAGGTGCTCTTTTAAAAGTTCTCGTATCCTTGGCTCGTCGTCGGCAATAAGTATTTTTATCATAATAATACACCTCTTCTTTATTTGGTTGGTTACAAAAAATTTAAATAATTAAAAATGCTTTGCATAAAACCAAACCACCAACTGTTTAAGTGGTTAACTACAATGTTTAAATTATATTTTATAAATAAACTACATTAATATAATACAACAATGGTATGTACAAAATGTGAAAAAATATTGCAAGTTTTATAAAAACAGTTTAAGATATTAGTAAGTAATTGAAAAATAGTGTTTTTGGGAGTGGTAATATGGAGATATTTGTTTTATCCATAGGTTTAATTATTATTATTTTGTGGTTTGTATTGCACCCCGGGCGTATGCCGTACAAATATTTTAAACACATAGATGGTGTAAACCATGCGCACAGAGGATTGCATAATAAAGAAATGACAATAGCTGAAAACAGCCTTGCTTCATTTGAGGCAGCTGTAAATGCAGGCTATGGAATTGAACTTGATATTCAACTTTCTAAAGATGGGCAAATTGTTGTTTTTCACGATGATACGTTAAATAGAGTTTGTGGAATTGATGGCAATGTGTGCGATTTTGAAGCGAATGAATTGCAAGAGATGAAGTTGCTTAATACAGAGCAAACAATACCGCTTTTTACGCAAGTGCTTGAATTGGTGCAGGGAAAAGTTAATTTAATTGTAGAACTTAAAACGGGACAAACAAACGATGAATTGTGTGCAAAAACATACGAAATTTTAAAAAAATATAAAGGGCCGTTTTGCGTGCAAAGTTTTAATCCACATATTGTAGCGTGGTTTAGAAAAAACGCCCCGGAATTTGTGAGGGGACAGCTTACAAACAACCCCGCAAGTTTTAAACCGGGCAAGTGGATACAAAGGATGTTACTTGGATGTGTGCTTACAAATTTTTTGTCTCGGCCACATTACATAGCACACGGTATGATGAAAAAAACGCTGTTTGTTAAATTAGCAGAGCTGATGGGCGCCGTGCGAATTTGCTGGACTGTAAGAGATACAGATAATATTGAGAAACGGCAACATGAAAACGAAGCATTAATTTTTGAATTTTATACACCTAAGGCAAGGTATAACGACGACTAAAATTGTAATAGTGCGCTAAATTGGCGTGAGAA
>CAYJLZ010000155.1:0-3339 GCA_964371265.1 uncultured Bacteroides sp.
GGAGCAAAAAATGACAAAACAAGAAATGCTTAGCAGAGTAGACCACACGCTTTTAAAACAAGATGCAACATGGCAGCAAATACAAAACATATGCGATGAAGCTTTACAAAACGGGGTTGCGTCTATATGCATAAACCCGGTATGGGTAAAACAGGCAGTGCAGTATTTAAATGGCAAAGTGCCTGTATGCACTGTAATAGGCTTTCCTTTAGGGGCAAACACAACTGCTTGCAAAGTAAACGAGGCAAAAGCTGCTTTAGCCGACGGCTGCGAAGAGTTTGACATGGTAATAAACATAGGCCGCCTTAAAATGGGTGATACAAAGTATATAGAAGATGAAATAAGGCAAATTAAGGCAGCTGTTAAAGACAAAGTGTTGAAAGTAATAATTGAAACATGCCTTTTAACCGACGATGAGAAGAAAGTGATGTGCGATGTAGTTTGCAATGCAGGTGCCGACTATATAAAAACCTCAACTGGATTTTCAACCGGAGGCGCAACGTTTGACGACATAGCCCTTTTTAACGAGTGCGTAAAGGGTAGATGCAAAATTAAGGCTGCAGGCGGCATAAAAACAGTAAGTGACATGGAAAAATTTATATCGCTTGGCGCCGACAGACTGGGCACAAGCAGTGCTATAAAAATATTAAACAATGTTGACAGTAAAGGCGAGTACTAAATATTTTTTGCAAGGCCAAAATAAAAAACGCTTAAATGCCGTATTAAGGCATTTAAGCGTTTTTATTATAATTTTTTTAAACGTAATTTTTGTAACTAAAAAACAATTATGCTTTTTTTGCAATGCATTTAATTTCGACAACATCATTGTTTACAAGTGCTTGCCTAAACTCGCCCGGTTTACCGTTTACATTAAGTGAAACAGGTTCACGCACTTCGTCAAAATTTATATCGGTGTGCTCCAGCAAATCAAGCAAATAATACGGTTCTTTGTTCTCCTTTTGTGGCAGAGATATGCGCTTGCCATTTAAATTGAAAAAGCAATTTTTAATTTTATCTGAAGATGATGAATGCTTAACAGTCGGCTTTATAACAAATTTTTCAGGTTCATCTTTTTCTTCAAAAGCAATTTGCGGTGAATTTTCATTGGAATTAAAAGTGTTCTTCGGTACACTTTCCACAGCCAATACCTTAATAATGGCGCCGTGCGGTACTATATCTGTAACTTGCATGTGTACGCCGTTAATTGTAACTGCAGCAGCATTTATTTTTTTAAGAAGTTCGTTAACAGATAGCTGTACGTCTTTACCGGGTATTGCCGGCACAAAGTTTATTCTGTCGCCTGCATTTATTATATGCGATGGCGGCACAACAATGTCGTTTACCTTTATTTCGGAAAGTGTGGCAACTCCTCCCGCAAATACCCTGCGCTTGCCGTTAATTTCCACAACCAGGTTTTTGCCGCTCTTGCCAAGTAAATCTTGATAGGTGTAGCCATTCATCATTAATATTTCTAGGGCGCTTAAACTTCCACTGCGAAACAGTTTTGCAATTTCTCCGTTTAACATTACGCGGTAACTATCGCTTATAAGGCCCAGCGCCGCCGATACAGCTATACCTATTGGTGTTGTGTACTCGGGGTTTACAATATCAAAGTTATCGGAAAAAGCGCTTGCTTTAAAATGTCCACCTGCAATTGCAACACGTGTTTTATCCATATTAAGTGCATTTGCAACAGTTTGTTTAAGCCCATACAGCTTACTGCCACCACCAGCTAAAAAAACAGCCGACGGTGAAGTGCCGTTTGTGCTAATTATACGCTCGCTAATTTCTGTAACAAGCGCGTTTGTTGCCTCTTCAATACAGTCCTTTAAATCTTGCGAGTCTATTTTCGTTTCAATACCTAAAATATCCGTAAAGACAAGCGTTTCTCTCTCGCCTATTTCTGCCTTTAGCTTTTCGGCGGTGTTGTAATCTACAAGGTATTTTTTCATAATAGCCTCTGTAATTTCATCGCCGGCTATGGTTGCCATTGTGTACCCTGTTACGCTGCCCTCTTTGCATATCGCAATGTCCGATGTACCTGCGCCTATGTCGACAAGCGCAAGGTTTAAAAGGCGAATGTCGTGCGGGATAGCCGCGTTAAGTGCAGCTATGGGCTCTAGTGTAAGGCTTGCTACCTCAAGGCCTGCCATATGCATTACAGAATATAAACTCTCAACAACTTCACTTGGTAAAAAAGTTGCCACAACGCTTGTTTGTATGTGTGTACCCATATGGCCAAGTATGGTTCGCATGGGGTAGTTATCAAGCTGGGTTTGCATTGCAGTATAGCCTACTAAAAACATGCGCTTCTCTTTATCGGCATTTAAAGATTTTTCAGCATCGTTAACTGCAATTGCTTCTAGGTTGCTTATAAGCTCGGCAGTTATAGTTTGCGGTTGTTCTAGCTGTATTTCGCCGCTACCTTGCTGTGTTTTAAGTGCGCGGCCGGCCGCAGCTACACAAGCGCGTGTTAATTTTTTGCCCGTAGTTTCCTCTAGGCGCTTAGTAACTAGCACAACAATTTTTGCTACTTCGCCTATGTCTTCAATTTGCCCATCCATCATAGTGCGCTTTGCGTGGGGCTCTTTGTCTATGGCTATTATATTTACTTTGTCATCTTCTTTTTTGGCAACTATACCAATTACATTTCTTGTACCAATGTCTAAAGCATAAATTAAGTTGTCGTTTTGAATTAAATTGTTACTGCTCATTATATCACCCTAAAGTAAATAATTTTTTAGGGAGGGACTAGCTCTCACTAATGCCCCTCCCTAATTTTATTAGTATTAAACTGCTTGGCAATTACTAATATTTGTTATCGTAATCGTCCTTAAAATCTGGCAATGCCTCGGATGAAACCGGCCGTGAAGAACTATCGCCCATAGAAATATTATCGACAGGTGCGCGTGAGCGCTGTGTAGCAACACTGGTGCCTGCATCAGCCAGTTTAAATTTTTGTATCATGTCACGCATCATAAATGCTTGGCTTGAAAGCTCTTCGCTTGCTGCGGCAGATTCTTCACTTGTAGCCGAGTTAGATTGTACAACTGCCGAAATTTGATCCATACCTGTTGTTAGTTGTGCAATTGCCTCTGCCTCTTCAGCAGCAGCTGCCGAAAGCTCTTGAATAGCGCTCATTGCGCCACCGGCATATTTCGTTGTATCATCAAGGCTAGTTTCAACTTGTTGAGTTAGGCTATTGCCCTTATCAATGTATTGCATTAGTGTTTCAATAAGTGTCTTTGTTTGTTTTGCTGCAAGGTCAGATTTAGATGCAAGGTTGCGAACTTCGTCGGCAACAACTGCAAAGCCTTTACCGGCGGTTCCTGCCCTTGC
>CAYJLZ010000156.1:0-3300 GCA_964371265.1 uncultured Bacteroides sp.
TAGGGAGAATAAGTAATGGTTAATGAATTTTTTGGCAGTGTTTTTGAAACTACTTCAACAATGAATATAAGTATTACAAATTTTATGATATGTATGGTATCGGCTATTGTTTTAGGCGTTTTTATGGCTAAGATGTATGCACTTAAAACAAAAAGCACTAAAAGCTTTGTGGTAACATTGGCGCTGCTACCACTTGCAGTTACAATGGTAATCATAATGGTTAACGGAAATATAGGCGCCGGCGTTGCGGTAGCAGGAGCATTTAGCTTGGTTAGGTTTCGCTCGGTGCCCGGAACAGCTAAAGAAATAGTTGCTATTTTCACAGCAATGTGCACAGGGTTAACCGTTGGCATGGGTTATATTGGGTTTGCGGCGGTATTCTCTGTAATAGCTTGCCTATTTGCACTGTTTTTGAATTTAACAAATTTTGGAGAAGAAAAAAACAACGTTAGCCGCACACTGCAAATTACAATTCCCGAAAACCTTAATTATACCGATGTATTCGATGATATTTTTGAAAGCTATACAAAGGAAGCAAAATTAATTTCAGCCAAAACTACCAATATGGGCAGTTTATTTAAACTAAGCTATGAGATAGAGCTTAAAGATATAAGCGCTGAAAAAGAGTTTGTTGATGAAATACGCACAAGGAATGGAAACCTTGAAATCATTATCACAAAGCAGGAATTGCTTGCGAACGTGCTTTAAAAAATAGGAGATTACGATGCATAATAAATTTATCGTTATACCGTGCATATGAACCATAGACAGATATCTAGAATTTGGAAAATTTGCGCTACATTGTTCTTTGCTGTTTATGTTAGTTTTACGCTGCTGAATAGGTTTGTTATATCTCACGATGTTGTGAATTTAGATGATTTATATAAAGAACAATATACCGAGCAAAATGACGCAAATGCACAGGTTTTACCTGAAAATAAAATTGATGACATGCTAAGTGATGGCGGCGATGCTACTGAAAGCAGTAAAGACGAAAGTGACACTGTAATTACCGAGCCTATCATTACTGAAACATCTTATATAGACGAGTACACACAAGTTACTATAAACACAATTAGGCAGTTTGATACCGAAATATATATAGCAGAAATAATTGTAAGTGATGCCTCACAGCTTAAAGCGGGCCTAGCTGAAAACTCTTTCGGCACTAATGTAAAAGAAAAAACTTCGGGTATTCCAGAGGAAACCGATGCAATTATTGCAATTAACGGCGATTACTACGGCTTTAGAGATTATGGCTATGTAATGCGCAACGGCTATGTTTACCGAGAAATTGAAACGCCCGGTGGCAATGAAGATTTAGTTGTGTTCCAAGATGGCGACATGCAAATAGTAAACGAAAGCGATGTTCTTATGCAGGAGCTCAAAGAGCTTGGAGCAATGCAAATTTTTTCGTTTGGCCCGGGGCTTATTTCAGGCGGTGAAGTTATAGTTACTGAGGAAAGTGAAGTTGACCGTGAAGACGAAAGCAACCCACGAACAGCAATAGCTATGATAGAGCCTAACCATTATATATTTATGGTGGCAGACGGCAGAACCGACATAAGTGAGGGGTTATCGCTATATGAAATGGCACTTGTGCTTTTTGAATATGATTGTGAAGTTGCGTATAATTTAGACGGTGGTGGTTCAGCCACAATGGTATTTATGGGCGAAGTGGTAAACAACCCAACAACAAATGGTAAAGATTTTAAAGAAAGAAGTGTGAGTGATATTGTTTACATTGGAAAATAAAAAAACTATACAATTGTTTTATTTAAAAAAATGGGTGAAACCGTATTGTTTTTTAACACTGTTTTGTATGCTGTTTTCTTATATTTATTCTCAGTTCTCCCATGGAGTAAGCTCACCTCACATGACATACCTTTTTGCCTATCCACTTGTGCTTGGCGTACTAGCAGGGCTTATGCTATATAGTTTTGAGAAAAAGAGTACAGATTATTTTTGGTCATCGCATCTTTATCATACGGGCGTTACAGCGCTTATTTTAGGCTCGATATTAAGGGGTGTTTTTGATATTGCGGGTACGGCTTCTGTGTACCAAACAGCATTGACTATAGGTGGCGCAGCTATGCTGTTTTGTGGCGCTGGTTGTTTTGTGTTTTGTAAAATTAGGCGACATTTAGTTTAAAAAAATATATTGAAATTATAATGAGAAAAGGAGCGACTATATGAAAAGTATTTTGTTAATAATACTATCTCTTTCGATACTGATATTTAGTGGGTGCAATAAAAATAATAATGCTGTAATTGAGGGTGAAACAATAAGCGAAAGTTTATTAAGTGGACACGAACAGTCGGCTATCCAGAACAACGAGCCTATTATTTTTCCCGAGGTAGATGTAAAAGATGATATAAGCACATCGCCTGAAATGATTAACGACAGCGAAATTGTAATTACACAGAGTGGTACGTATGAGTTTTCAGGTGATTATTCGAGCATCACGGTTAATGTAAATAAGGATATTGACAACGACGCAGTTTATCTTGTTTTAAATGGTGCAAACATCACAAGTGAAACAGATACACCAATAAACATTATAGAGGCTCAAAACGTTGTTATTATGCTTGAGGGTGAAAACACTGTGACGCAAGGAGAAATAATAACTACCGATGAAGAATTTCCATCAGGTGCTGTACATTCACAAGCAGACACATTAATTACAGGTAATGGAAGTTTAACTGTTAATACGCTTTACAAGGATGCAATTAACAGCCGTGATGACCTTATAATAGAAAATGTAAATATAACTGTAAATGCAATAGAACATGGCATTGAGGGCAAAGATTTACTTGCAATAGATAACGCAAACATAAATGTTACAGCAGGCAGAGATGGGATTAGAACATCCAATGATGAGGATTTAGAAAAAGGTAATTTAATAATAACAAGCGGCACATTTGTGATAAACGCATTGCATGACGGAATTGCAGCAGAACAAAATTTGCAAATAGATGGCGGTAATTTTAATATTACAACCGGTGGCGGATTTGTAGAAGTTTTAAATGAAATTACAAGGGGCGAAGGCTCTGGCAATACAATTTCGGCAACAGATTTGCTTGAAGACAGTATGCGCTCGTTAAAAGGTACGAATATCACAATAAATGGCGGCGAGTTTTTGCTGAGTTCCTATGAGGACACCGTTCATGCTAACGGAGTGCTTATAATAAACAGTGGATATTTTGATATTTTTTCAGGTGATGATGCACTTCACGCCGACACTGATTTAGTGATAAATGACGCAGAAGTTTTAGTGCAAAACGGATATGAAGGCATAG
>CAYJLZ010000157.1:0-3237 GCA_964371265.1 uncultured Bacteroides sp.
TGACACTTTTTTACAAAACTTACGAAATAAGGGCGAGCAGTTTTTAAAATTAGGAATTGAAAAAAACTTGCCTATTATAGTGTTATCTGGTAGGCCTTACCACCTAGACCCTGAGATTAACCATGGTATAGACAAGCTTGTGTGCGAACAAGGCGCTATGCTTATAACCGAAGATGCCATTTGCCATTTGGGCAAAAGAGTAAGAACAGATGTGTTAAATCAGTGGACTTATCACTCAAGAATTTACTCTGCCGCAAAATATATTGCAAACAGTAATTACCACAATATAAATTTGGTACAGCTTGTTTCTTTTGGTTGCGGAGTTGATGCCATTGTTACAGACGAAACAAGAAGCATACTGGAAAAGGCAAATAAAATTTATACACAAATTAAAATAGATGAAATTACAAATTTGGGCGTTGTAAAAATAAGATTACGCAGCCTTTTTGCTGCCACAGCGCAGGAGAAAACAAATGGATAGAATTGAATTTACAAAAGAGATGAAAAAGGATTACACCATTCTTTTTCCCAATATGCTCGACATTCATTTCAGAATATTGCACAGAGTTTTTTCAGAATACGGATACAACATGGAACTACTTACAAATTCTGATCAAAGCGTTGTTAATGAGGGACTTAAGTATGTGCATAACGACACATGCTACCCTGCGCTATTAACAATAGGCCAAATGATAAGCGCCCTGAAAAGCGGAAAATATGATCTTAACAAAACCGCACTTATGATGTCGCAAACCGGCGGTGGTTGCCGTGCGTCTAACTACATACACTTACTTCGCAAAGCTCTTATCAATGCCGGAATGGGGCATATTCCTGTAATATCGATAAATTTATCGGGCATGGAGAAAAACAGTGGGTTTAAAATTACCTTGCCACTGTTGCGTCGTGCTATTGCCGCTGTTGTTTACGGCGATTTGTTAATGCTTTTAAATAACCAAATAAAGCCTTACGAAGTTAACAAGGGCGAAAGCGAAAAACTTGTAAACGAGTGGGTTGATAAAATATGTACAAAGTTCAGTCAAAACAAGGCCATTTCACAAAAGCAAATTAACAAATATTTGGGTGCAATGGTTAAAGATTTTGAAAAGATACCAGTGGAAATAACACCAAAAGTAAAAGTGGGAATTGTAGGCGAAATTTACGTTAAATATTCTGCGCTGGCTAATAACAACTTAGAGCAATTTTTGCACGAGCAAGACTGCGAAGTTATGGTACCGGGTTTGCTAGGATTTATGCTGTTTAAAGTGGACAATCGCCTTGAAGACATAAATTTGTACGGCGGCAGCGGAATTAAAAAATCGTTTGTTAAGTGGCTTTTTAATTACTTTACAGTATTTGAGACATACCTTTTAGACGCATTAAAAGGAAGCAGATTTGTTGCACCTGCACCTTACACCCACTTAAAACAACTTGTAAAACCTGTAATAGGCTACGGCTGCAAAATGGGTGAGGGATGGCTTTTGACAGCTGAGATGATGGAACTTGCCGAGCAAGGGTATGGAAACATTGTGTGCGCACAGCCATTTGGCTGTTTGCCAAACCACATTGTGGGCAAGGGTATGGTTAGAAAGATACGCACCATACACGAAGATGCCAATATTGTGTCGGTAGATTATGACCCAAGTGCAACAAAGGTAAACCAAGAAAACCGTATAAAATTAATGCTAAGCATAGCAAAAGAAAAGTTGCTGGAAACAGAACGTTAACTATAAATTTTAATTGGCAAAAATACTGTTAACACCTTTATAAGCACAAAAAGTAAATTGCCAAATATATTGAAGCTAGTAAAACACCTACTATTGGTGCTAAAATCGCTTGCAATGTATTTGGCAATTTAAATATTTTATTGTTTAATTACACTTTACTGCAGTACCGTATGCTATAACCTCAGCTGCCCCTTGCATTACACTTGCACTTGCATATCGCACGTTAACTATGGCATTTGCACCAAGTGCATTTGCCTCGTCTACCATGCGTTTAACTGCAATTTGCCTTGCCTCGTTAAGCATGCTGGTATAACTTTCAATTTCACCGCCTACAAGCGTTTTCATTCCCGCCATAAAGTCTTTTCCAAAGTTTTTTGTTGTAACTATATTTCCTTTTACAATCCCCAAAACTTCGTAGGTTTTTCCCGGTATTTCTTGTGTTGTTGTTAGTAACATAATTATCACCTTTCGTAATTTTTTTAATATTTTGATGCCTCGTCGTCTTCGCCTTTTTTTATCTGCTTAATTCTTTGTACAAGCGCAACCCACACGCCAATAATAAGTGCAATAGGTATTACTGTAAACAATATTGTAAACAAAATAACCGGCAGTGTAAATATGCCCTCCGACAACATACCTGTAACAGTTACAGCACACCATAAAATAACAAATATTGTAAATACAGTTGCTGCTATAAGCGCACCTTTATATTTTTTTGATTTGTCATTATCATTTACATTCACAAACTTCACCCCCTTTAATTCATATTCTTCAATTTGATTTAAATACTGTTTTATGTTAATATCATCAAGACTCTGTTTGCACTCTCCAATATTTTTACAAATCTTTATCGAGCGCTCAATAGTATTCTTCCTGCTGTCCATTACTTCTATGTGCCGTGATAAGCATAAACCTAATGTTTGTTTATCGCTTAAAACTTTTTTAATTTCCTCTATTGGCACATCAATTTTTCTAAGCAGTTTAATTTGTTCAAGTCTCCTTACGTCTTTTTGCGTATACTGCCTATACCCGTTTTCATTTTTTCGTGCCGGAGCAAGCAACCCCTGTTGTTCGTAAAATCTAACATTCTTTTTAGTTATTCCTACTAATTTTTCAACTTCGTTTATTTGCATACATTCCTCCTTACGGTGTATTATACACATTCCAGTAACTGTAATGTCAATATTTATTTGTTATTTTATTATATTTTTCACTAAAATATCATAAAAATATTTATTAAACTATACTTTTTATGCGAGGTACTTGTTTTGAATTACATAGCAATTATTTTTATGTCGTTTGCACTTGCAACCGATGCCTTTGCCGTTAGCGTTGTTAACAGCATATGTTTTACCCAAATTAAAAAAAGGTACTGTGTTTTGGCCAGTTTTTTATTTGGTTTGTTTCAAGGTGTAATGCCACTTATAGGTTATTTGGCCGGCACTGATTTTATAAACATTATTAGTGCATTTGACCACTGGGTTGCTTTTATACTTTTAAGTTTTATAGGCGG
>CAYJLZ010000158.1:0-1241 GCA_964371265.1 uncultured Bacteroides sp.
GCTTATATCGGGATGTGCTTTTTCAATTTCATCGAACAGAACAACGCAGTACGGCTTTTGTCGCACGGCTTGAGTTAACTGCCCTCCCTCGTTATAGCCAACGTATCCCGGCGGAGCACCTATTAGCCTACTTATCATATGCTGCTCGGTGTACTCCGACATGTCAAAACGTATCAGTGAACTCTCACTTCCAAAATATTCTTTTGCAATACAATAAGCCAAAGAAGTTTTGCCGACACCTGTAGGCCCTAAAAATATAAACGAACTAAGTGGTTTATTTGAAGAATACAGACCTGTTCCAATTCTCCTTAGTGAGCTGGCTACACTTGTTACAACTTTGTCTTGTCCTATAATTTTTTTCTTTAACCTATTTTCAAGTGTTAATAAAGAGCAAGCATCATTAGAAGATATTTTTTTTACAGGTATACCGCTGAGTTTTGTGCAAACCTCCATAATATCTTTTTCTTTAACCGATATTACACTCTTCTCAGAACCTGTTTTACTTTGCCTTGATATTGCGCTTACACAAGCTTGGTCTAATAAATCTATTGCTTTGTCAGGTAAAAACTTATCGGTTATATACCTGCAACTCAATTTTACAGCGGCATTTACAACATTATCGTCAAACTTAACACCATGATATAATTCATATTTACTTGCAATGCCATTTAGTATTTCAATAGCTTGCTCAATTTTAGGTTCTTCAACATTAACTTTACAAAATCTTCTCGTTAATGCGGCATCTTTTTCAATTATTGTTCTATATTCACTATGTGTGGTTGCACCTATAAGTTTCATCTCTCCACGTGCCAGCATTGGTTTTAGTATTCCGCATGCATCTATGCCGCCCTCAGCTGATCCGGCACCCATTATCAAATGAATTTCGTCGATAAACAATATAATGTCATTGCTGTTTATTACTTCGTTAATAATGTTTTTAAAACGTTCTTCAAAATCTCCTCGATATTTTGTACCTGCTACCATTAATGTAATGTCTAAAGAGAGTATTTGCTTATCAATTAAATCGTCAGTTACTTCTTTTTTTGCAATCTTCTGCGCTAATGCTTCAATTATTGCCGTTTTTCCAACGCCGGGGTCTCCTACAAGGCAAGGGTTGTTTTTTCGTCTGCGAGATAATATTTGCATAACGTTTGTCAATTCTTCTTCTCTTCCAACAACAGGGTCAAATTTATTGTCCAGTGCCATTTTTGTTAAATTTTTTGTATATTTATCTATATTTC
>CAYJLZ010000158.1:1251-3207 GCA_964371265.1 uncultured Bacteroides sp.
TGCTCAGCTATATTTATTTGTTCTTGCCTCATAATGTCTAGCGCTGTGCAGTCTTGGCTATTCAGTATAGCTCCAAATAAGTGTATAGGCTGAACCTTATTATATCCTTGGTTTTTACTTTCTATTTCGGCTAAATTTAAGCATCCATTTAGTTTAAATGTAAAATCGTCAGGGCATAATCTGGATTTTTCACCATATCCACGCAATAATTTTATTTTGCTTAAAACCTTCATATAATCAAGCTGTTTGCTAAAAATTTTTAAAGTTTCGTCTTTAATATTTACGCTCAAAATAGAAAGTAAAAGATGTTCGGTACCAACGTAAAGAGCACCAAGTTTACAAGCTTGCTTAACGCTGTTTGAAAGTAACATTCCCGCTGATTGTGAATAATTTAAAAATATATAGTTCATTTTTTAATTCCTTCAATGTTTTAATACATATTGTTAATTGAAGTATTGTCTTGATATTTTATTTTAAACCTATATATGTTACTTTATAAAAACATAGCAATAAATTATTAAGCTCTCTTTTGCTGTTTTTTATCTAATCTCATTTTATCGCTTATCATAGCTATAAACTCACTGTTTGTAGGTTTTCCTCTTAAATTGTGTATGGTGTATCCAAAATATCTGTTTAAAATATCAACATCTCCACGATCCCAAGCAACTTCAATAGCGTGGCGTATAGCTCTTTCTACCCTGCTAGCTGTGGTGCTGTATCGCCTTGCTATTTCAGGGTACAGCCTTTTTGTAACGCTGTTAATGTAGTCGTTGTCCTCCATTGTCATAAGTATCGCATTGCGCAAAAATTGGTAGCCCTTTATATGTGCAGGTACACCAATTTGGTGCAATATATCTGTTACAGTGTACTCATCGTCTAATGGTGCTTGCATATGCACATGGCGCTCTGCCGCTGACAGTATTCTTGTTGCAAGCATAGATGGATCAAACGGCTTTAAAAAATAATAAGCAAATCCTTTTTCCATTATTTCACTTTCAAGTTCATCATTTACAAAGCTGCCAGTAGCAAAAAATGTAGTGCCCTTTAAGCCGCTCTCGTCGTATTTTTTCTTTACGCTAATTGCATCAAGTCCGGGCATAAATGCATCTAGCAAAACAGCTGTGGGTTTGTCTCTCAATACGTACTCTAACACTTTTTCGCCGTCTTTTTCACACGTTTGTACTTTTATTTTGTGTGTTGAAAGTGCGCTACCATACCTTGCAGCAACTTCCTTGTTGCTCTCTGCTAATAATAATGTTACATATTTTTCCATTTTTTATTCCTCCGTTTTTTTTAACGACAATTAACTTGTCAAAATTAAGTATTTCCTTTGAAACCAATATTACCATAATTTACCAATTATAACAACCCTTTTTTGGAAATTTTTTCTAAATATGGTAAAAGATATATGTTTCGACACAATATGCTGTGCAATTTGTAAAATTTTATGTCGTACAAATTAGAAAAATGTATAAATAAAAAGGCAGTAAAAAAAGTACAATTAGATTGAATTTGCAAATTTTAACAGTTTATAAATAATTTTAAAATAATTACACAATTGCCTTGCATAAAATACATATAAATGATACAGTATTAAAAAGAGGATTTTTAGAAAGGGGAATAAATATGGCGGTAATTCTTACAAAAGATAACTTTGAAAGCGAGGTTTTACAAGCGACACAAACTGTTTTGGTTGATTTTTATGCAGATTGGTGTGGGCCTTGTAAAATGATGTCGCCCATTATTGAAAAGCTTTCACAAGAGCGCACAGATGCAAAGATTTGTAAAATTAATATTGATGACGAGGGTGAGCTTGCACAAAAGTATGGTGTAATGAGCATACCAACTATTGTTGCCTTTAAAAATGGCGAAGAGGCAGGGCGCAGCGTTGGCCTTGTAGCACAAGATAAACTTGAGGCTTTAATATAACGTTAATTTATTTTTAGTTTTATAATT
>CAYJLZ010000159.1:0-232 GCA_964371265.1 uncultured Bacteroides sp.
AGCATCGCTTGTGCTTTGCATGCCCTCAACTGTCACTTCATCCATAACGGCATCGCCCAAACTTTGCATAATATTTATTGCCACAAAATTATCGTTTGTCGTTTTAGCAATCGCATCCGCTACCCATAAGTGCGAGTGCCCACCGTTGTAAATAAACAAATCTGCCGCCAATATAGTTGTAATATCCTGTATACTCGGCTCATAGCTGTGCAAATCTACTCCGGCTTTCATA
>CAYJLZ010000159.1:242-2766 GCA_964371265.1 uncultured Bacteroides sp.
GCATTACCCAGTCGTACTCATGAAAAGACGTTGCTACGATAGTTTTTTTCTGTACTTCGCTTTCGGTTGCGCTGCTTTCATTGCCGGTTGAGCATGCACAAAGCAACACCGCAAACACCAATACAAAAGCCAAAAATCCTTTTTTAATCTTCATATTATATTCTCTCCATTTTCCCTCTTTATTATTAATTAATTTCGCTAATTTGCGAACAATTTTCACATTTTCCGTATAAAAACGCCGATGTTGCACTGACAGTAAAATTCAATTCATCTTTTGCCATGCCCATAATCATATTTGATATGTGCTTGTTTATGTGATACGTATTTTCACAATTCTCACATTTTAAGTGTATAATTCCCACACAACTATTAGGATTAACGTATTGATACATTGCCTCTGTGCGCTTATTGTCAATTACACGGCTAATAAGCCCCTCGTTCTCCATAGTTTTAAGGTTGCGGTAAATAGCACTTATACTTATATTTTCGCTGCCAAACATTTTTAACAAATCTGCAGCCGAAAACAATTGGTGCCCGCTATTTTTAAAATGCTGCAACAATTTTTGCCTTTGCTCGGTATTGTATTTGCTCATGCCAGCCTCCCAATTTGCGAATGATTTGCAAATAATTATACTATTCATACGTTGTAATGTCAATAGTAAATACGCACAAGTTAGTTTATACTAACTTGTGCGTATTTTGTACATTGCTTACATTTTTTATAATTAAAATGCTTGCGCTTATAAAAGCGCAAGCATTTTGATATGTTTATTTTATTTTAAAATGTGCTAATGTATATTAATTTTACTTGTATGTGCCAGCAAATTTTATTAGCGTATAAATTTTACCTGTAAACTTGTGCAGTTTATAAAAACAAACTACATTAAACTTATACTATACTCCTTATCCGAACTGATCAGTGCCTTAAATTCTTCCACACTCATTGATTTTTCAAAATAGTAACCTTGCGCATAGTCACACCCTACACTTTTTAACCATAGCGCTTGAGCAGCAGTTTCAACACCCTCTGCAACTACTTTCATGTCAAGGTGCTTTGCCATATTAATCACATCGGCTACAACAACAGTGCTTTTTGCCCCTTGGTCTTTAAGGTGAAAAAACGCCTTATCAAGTTTTAATATGTCTGCCTCAACCGCCGATAACCTATTGAGCGATGAAACACCGGCCCCAAAGTCATCTATCGATATAGAAAATCCAAGATCTTTAAACTTTTTAACTGTTGATAAGAATATTTCGGTGTTTGCTTCCACTGCGCTCTCGGTCAACTCAAGTTCTATCATGCTTGCATCTACATCATACATAGCAAGAGTATCCGATACTCGGTTTATAATATTATTAGAAAGCACCGTATGTGCAGATAAGTTTACCGAAATTCGCGGTATGTCCATCTTATGGCAATTTTCCTTTATACACTTGCAAACTTCTTTCAACACATACAAATCTAAATATGAGATAAATCCGTTTTCCTCAAATATAGGAATAAATTCATCGGGATATATTTTTTCTCCAAAGCTTGGCTTCCAGCGCACAAGTGCTTCCGCACCGCCTATTTTTAATGCCTTAAAGTCAATTTTTGGTTGATACTCAACGATAAATTCATTGTCTTTAAGTGCCTGTTCCATTCTGAAAGTTATGTTAATTTTATCTTCGTACTGTTTGCGCATTTTATCGTCTAATGTAATAAATGTTGTTTTGTGCTTAGATTTACCCTCTAATCGTGCATTATCTGCTTGCCCTATAAGCGCCGTTATTTTTGCCTTAGTATCGTTAACAAACACATTTCCAAACGAGAGAGATACCATATACTTTTCATTTATTGTATCCTTTATTGCGGGTAAAATATCTGCGTTGTATATCTCACGAATTGAATCGCCGCCGACAATACGTCGGAATATCAAAAATTGGTCTGCCGTTCTCCTGCTAATAACAGCATCCGTTCCCTCAAAGGCTTTTTTTAGCGCATTGGCTATGGCTACTATGACAGCTGTACCTCTATCGGTGCTAAAGTGCGTGTTAATAGTTTTAAACATATCAACATCAAACGATATCATCTCATATTCACCCGGTTTTGCCTTTTTTATTGCCTCTTCTGCAGTCACTCTAAACTTGTTTATTGTCATTAGCCCTGTCATCGGGTCGGTGTTATACGATTTTAGTAAAGCTTCTTTTTTCTCGACTTGCCCCCTGAAATAAAGTGCTATAAACCCTGCAACTATAACAAAAAGGCATAGCGCAAAATAATACCAATTTTGCATTACAAATTCCCAAAACCCGGGCTCTGTGTCAGGTAAAGCTTCATTAGAGTTTGTCTCAATTATTGCAGTATACTCTTGCTCTGAAATGCGATCAGACATGACATTAAATATCGGAACATATTCATCTGCAATATCGTGGTTTATAAAAAACTTCATTGGTACTACGGTATCTGTGTGCATTGTTGACATGTTTAAATTTTCAAAGTAAATTTCAGTGTATGTAACAGCACTTTCGGTGCAAATAAGCA
>CAYJLZ010000159.1:2776-3207 GCA_964371265.1 uncultured Bacteroides sp.
TCCCAGCCGCTAAGCCATCCAGCAAAGCATGCCAGTTGTTGTAAAAAACAAACTCCACCTTTGAATTAACTTCGAGAAATGCATCATAATCAATAGTTTGATATGGAAGAGAACCAATTTTGGGCGATTCATCTATAACTTCTTGTAGCACAGTTGTATTTAATTGTTCATTGTTTATTATTCCATACATCGGAATTTCATGAAATGTGTCGGCAGAAGTATAATATTTATTTTCATGTTCACTGTCGCCATATAACGTAAGCAAAACATCAAAATTTTCGTGTTCTTCTTGTGGGTCTTCAAGGCTGTAAGGGTGGTAGTTCACTTCAAAATTATAACGCTCGGCAAACTCATTTAGTATGTCCACCATTACACCGTCAGGCTCACCTTTCTCATTTGTATACGAAATTGGCGAAAACCCTGTTACGTAA
>CAYJLZ010000160.1:0-3154 GCA_964371265.1 uncultured Bacteroides sp.
GAGGCATTAAAAGTATGAGGCGTTTTTCCACTGTGCCGTTTACAGGCACAAAAGAGCAAGAGGCGCAGATGCTAAGCTGGTTTAAAGAGAACAAGGGTATGCCCGGCATAGCAATGTCTGCACTGCAAAAAGCACAAGATATTTATGGTTACTTACCAATTGAGGTACAGCGTATGGTTGCAGACAACACAGGCAAGCCACTTGCTGAAATTTACGGCATAGCAACATTTTATTCTCAATTTAGTTTAGTTCCAAAGGGCAAATACAAGATAAACGTATGTCTTGGCACCGCATGTTATGTTAAGGGCAGCGGTAAAATATTTGAAAAGTTAGAAGAAAAGTTAAAAATTAAAGGCGGCGAATGTACGCCTGACGGCAAATTTAGTTTGGACGCATGTAGGTGCATAGGCGCATGTGGTTTAGCACCTGTTTTAACAATTAACGAAGATGTTTACGGCCGACTAACAGGCAGTGAACTGGATGAAATGCTTGCAAAATATAAAGATTAGGTGTTTTAAATGCAAGAATTATCTATGAATATACTCGATATAGCCGAAAATTCGGTTGCCGCCGGAGCTAGTATTGTACATATAACGCTTAATTGTAGCAGCAGCAATTTGCTAGAGCTGACAATTGAAGATAATGGCAAAGGTATACCCGAAGAAATGCTTAAAAATATTACCGATCCTTTTGTTACATCTCGAACAACAAGAAAAGTGGGCTTGGGATTGCCGTTTTTAAAAATGGCTGCAGAGATGACAGGCGGCAGTATGAGCATAACTTCCGAGGTTGGCAAAGGCACAAAGGTTTTTGCAAGCTTTACAATAGGCCATATAGACCTTGCGCCTCTTGGCGACATGGCAAGTACCGTTACAACTTTAATACAGTGTAACCCACACATGGATTTTGTTTACACATTAAATTGCAACGGCGATTTTTTTTGCGCCGATACACGAGAAATAAAAGAAATTTTAGACGGTGTATCTACCGCTGATGCTGCAGTTGCGGTATGGATTAGAGAGTACTTGCAAGAGAACACACTTCCAATATTAAAAAGGAGTAACTTAATATGAAAAGTTTACAAGAACTTGCCGCACTTCGCGACAAGATGAAACAAACAGTAAACACTCGTGAGGCCACACAAGACGGTATGCGCGTAGTTGTTGGCATGGCAACATGTGGCATAGCTGCCGGTGCAAGGCCTGTTTTAAACGAGTTTACACAGCTAGTTGCAAGCGAAGGTTTGCAAGTAATTGTAACACAGACAGGATGTATAGGTATTTGCCAATACGAACCCGTTGTTGAAGTGCACGAAACAGGAAAAGAAAAAGTAACTTATGTTAAAATGACAAAAGACAAAGTGGCAAAGATAGTTAACGAGCACTTAAAAAAAGGTCAGCCCGTTATTGAATACACTATCGGTGCTATTAAATCTAAATAAGGAGGATAAAACATATGATAAGAAGTCACGTAATGATTTGCGGCGGCACAGGCTGTACTTCCTCCGGCAGTGAAAAAATTATTGACGCTTTTGAAAAAGAGCTTGCACTTGCACATTTGGACGAAGAAGTTAAAGTTGTTCGCACAGGATGTTTTGGGCTATGTTCGCTAGGGCCCATTGTAGTAGTTTACCCGGAGGCCAGTTTTTACTCTAACGTAGAAGAAAAAGACGTTAGCGAAATTGTTAGCGAGCATTTACTAAAAGGCCGCCCTGTTACTCGTTTGCTTTACGACGAAACGGTTAACCCCGACAACACAGTAAAAAGCCTTGACGAAACAGCGTTTTATAAAAAGCAAGTTAGGGTTGCGCTTCGCAACTGCGGCGTTATAAACCCTGAAAATATTGATGAATACATTGCTTTTGATGGATATCAAGCACTTGGCAAAGTTTTAACTGAGATGACACCTAATGATGTTATTCAAACTATGCTCGACTCCGGCCTTAGAGGCAGAGGCGGCGGTGGTTTCTCTACCGGTTTAAAATGGAAATTTGCTGCAGGAGCGCAGGGCGACCAAAAATACGTATGTTGTAATGCCGACGAAGGTGACCCTGGCGCATTTATGGACAGAAGTGTTTTAGAGGGCGATCCTCACGTGCTTGTTGAGGCAATGGCAATAGCAGCTTATGCAATAGGTGCAAACATGGGCTATGTTTATGTTAGAGCAGAGTACCCGATTGCTGTTGAGCGCTTACAAAAAGCTATTGTTGATGCAAGAGAATACGGCCTTCTTGGCAAAGATATTTTTAGCACAGGTTTTGATTTTGATTTAGAAATTAAACTTGGCGCAGGCGCCTTTGTTTGCGGCGAGGAAACAGCACTGCTTGAATCTATTGAAGGTAACCGCGGTGAGCCTAGGCCACGTCCACCGTTCCCCGCTGTTAAAGGTTTGTTTGGCAAACCAACTATTTTAAATAACGTTGAAACTTATGCAAACGTACCTCGCATTATTTTAAATGGAGCAGAGTGGTTTGCAAGCATGGGTACAGAAAAAAGCAAAGGCACAAAAGTTTTTGCTCTTGGCGGCAAAATTAACAACACAGGCCTTGTGGAAATACCAATGGGCACAACACTACGCACAATTGTTGAGGAAATAGGCGGCGGTATACCGGGCGGCAACAAATTTAAAGCTGCGCAAACAGGCGGCCCTTCGGGTGGCTGTATTCCTGCGTCTCTCATCGACACACCTATCGACTACGACAACTTAATCGAAATTGGCAGTATGATGGGCTCGGGCGGCCTTATTGTTATGGACGAAGAAACATGTATGGTTGACATTGCAAAGTTCTTCCTTGACTTTACAGTTGAAGAGAGCTGCGGTAAATGTACACCTTGCCGTGTTGGCACAAAGCGTTTGCTCGAGCTTTTAGAGAAAATTACATCGGGCAGAGGCACAATGGACGATTTAAATAAAATTCAAGAATTGTCGGAGTTTATAAAATCTAACAGCCTTTGCGGTCTTGGACAAACTGCTCCAAACCCAGTATTAAGCACAATGCACTATTTCCGTGACGAGTACGTGGCACATATTAAAGAAAAACGTTGCCCTGCCGGCGTATGTAAAGCATTGCTCAATTATGTAATAGATGCTGACAAGTGCAAAGGTTGTACTCTATGTGCAAAAATTTGCCCTGTTGGTGCTATTTCAGGCGAGG
>CAYJLZ010000161.1:0-3104 GCA_964371265.1 uncultured Bacteroides sp.
CATTTTTTTAAGTTTTTATTTTGTGGCTAGAAATTTGTTTAAAACTTTGGTGTTTTAGTAGAACATTTTATAATAATTTAACTAATGTTTTTTTGTTTAGTGCTCATTTAGCACTTGTTTTAACAGTTTTCACTTCAATATTTACAGTAAGTGTAAATAAAATAATCGGTTTATTATTAGTGTTTACAATAACAGTTTACTATGGTTCTCAAACAATTTATTTTACAATTTTTAAAACATTTTACACGCCCGATATTGTTTATATGGCACCCTCTGCATTTACAAGTTATTACAGAGAAACAATAACCGCTTTTGGGCAAGCTTCATCTGTTATTTTATGCATGGTTTTACCATTTATTTTATTTATTATTGCGTATTATTTGCCTATTACAAATTTACGTATATTGCCACTTTTACACCAATTTCGCACTTTAACTTTTGCAAAACTTAAAAAAAATTCCGTTCTTGGTACATTTATAACTTCTGCTCTTGTCTATTTATTTTGTGTTTTGTTTGTTAGTATGTCAAATTCGGGTATTATGTCGCCTAAAAATATTTACACGGTTGCATACGAGCCTAAACTGTCGGTTTCGGTTTTTGGGCTTGCTACCACAACAAGGCTTGAGGTTCAAAATTACTTAGATATAGACCCGTTGGTTTTTGATTTAGATGTTACACAAAGCGATGAACAAAGTGATGAGCTCTCCAACAATCAACAGCAACAGTCTGTGCCTGCAATGGCAGATGTTGAGAACACACAGCCTGAAATTGAATATGTGCCAAACGTTTTAGATATAGATTTTGAAACGCTTATTAAAAACCAAACAGATGAAAATATTATTGATATGCACGAATATTTTGCGAGCAAACAGCCCACTTTTAAAAACGAATACACAGGCATATTTGAGGGCAAAAACTTAATATTTATTACTGCCGAGGGATTTTGGCAATACGCTATAAACGAAGAATACACCCCTACGCTATATAAACTAGCAAACGAAGGCTTTGTTTTTGAAAATTTTTACAACCCATCTTGGTGGGCTTCTACCACCGATGGTGAATTTGCAGCAACAATGGGCATACTCCCCTCTAGCAGTATTAATTCTTTTGCACAATCGCAAAATAATTACCTACCGTTTGCTCCGGGCAACATGTTTAATAGTTTGGGCTATACAAGCACTGCGTACCACAACCACACGTACACATATTACAACAGGCACCTAACACACCCAAACATGGGTTACACCTATTATGGCCTAGGAAATGGACTTGATGTGCAAGAAACATGGCCTGAATCGGACCTTGAGATGATGCAACTTACAGTTGATGATACGCTTTTTGAGAACACGCCTTTCAACAACTACTACATGACAATAAGTGGACATTTGTACTATTCTTTCGACGGAAATTATATTGCCAATAAAAACGCAGAGCTTGTACAAGATTTGAACATGAGCCAGGAGGCACAGGCATACATTGCAACTCAAATAGAACTAGATTTGGCACTTGAGCATATAATTGAAGAGTTAAAAGCCGCAGGAGAGTATGAAAACACTGTTATATGTATTTCAGCCGACCATTATCCGTACGGGCTTTCGCAACAAACGTTAAACGAATTTTACGGCAGCAATTTAGATATGGATTTTGAGGTGTATCGCAGCCCTTTAATTATATTTTCGGGCGATATGGAAGAGCCTATTTATATTGATAAACCGTGTTCATCAGTAGATATACTTCCAACACTGTACAATCTTTTCGGTTTAGAGTACGACTCAAGGCTTTTAATTGGGCAAGATATACTTTCCACATCTGATGCACACGTTGTTTTTGCAAATAAAAGCTTTATATCAAATTATGGCACTTACAACGCTGCAACAGATACATTTGAAGAAAATGCAGCCTACACCGTCGATGATGGGCAGGTTATGGATCTTTTTAATAAAACCGTAGAAATGCAAAACTACTCCACAATGCTTATGCAATACGATTATTATTCGCACCTTGGCCTAGATTAGAAGTGATATTAAGCAAAGTAAAAACAAAATGCTTTTAATGTATGCATAAAAACTTAAAAATATATATTGCAAACAAAACACCGCAACACAAGATAAAAAGTGTTGCGGTGTTTTGTTGTGCCCAAGCCGTTAAATGTTAGTTGTATGTTTTTAATAAAACGGTTTCGGGCTTAAGGCAGCTTTGGCTGTTATACAGATGTCAGTATTATTCGTCTACGTTTTCTGTTTCATCTGCATACGGTGCCCACAAATCGTCAAATGCCTCATCATCAAAGTCAAAATCATTTGTAAGGTCATCACTAGATTTGTATTTGTTCTCATCATAATCGTACATATTTTGCACCCCCATGCAAACTATTTTGTACAGATTATTTTATTTTATACATGTTTTTTAATTTTGTTTAAATGTTTGTATAGATTGCTGTATTTTAGCCAGTTTTTCAGTTGTTGCCGCGTGTTTGGTTTTTATTTCCTGCACTACTTTTTGAGGCGCTTTACTTATAAAACCTTCGTTATTTAACTTTGCATTAAACATGTCAAGTTCTTTTTCACAGGCAAGTTTTTCCTTTTCAAGTCTTGCAATTTCTTTTTCTGCATCAAGCAAATCTGCCATGGGTATTAATGCCAGTGCGTTTGCCGTTACAACTTGCACCATACCGTTTAAATCGCCGTTAAATTTGTTTGTAAATTCAATATCGGTTGCAAAGCCAAATTTTGCAAGGTATTGTTCTCCGTTTTTAAAAGGTACTATGTCTGCTGTTTGCACAAACATAGGCGCACGCTTTGTAGGGTGAACGTTCATATCTGCCCTAACACTTCTTACTGCTTTAATTAGCTCCATTACCTGTTCAAACTGCTTTTCCTCTTCGTCAAATTCGTTTTGTGCGCTGTATTCAGGCCAGTTCTGCAACATAATTGTCTCGTTAGTTTGCAGCAGTGTGCAATAAATTTCTTCGGTTATAAATGGCATAAACGGGTGCAATAATTTTAATGCTTGGCACAATACGTATACAAGCACTTGTCTTGCACTGTTTTTCTCTTGTTCATCACTGCTGTTAAGGCGAATTTTTGCTATTTCAATATACCAAT
>CAYJLZ010000162.1:0-2877 GCA_964371265.1 uncultured Bacteroides sp.
GTAGCGGTAAAGGTTCGCCCGAGTACTGGGTAGCGGTTGTAAAACCGGGCAGAGTACTTTTTGAACTTGCAGATGTAGATGAAACAATTGCACGCGAGGCACTTCGCCTTGCAATGCACAAACTACCTGTAAAATGTAAATTTGTAAAGCGTGAGGAGGCACAGCAGGCATGAAACCAAGTGAAGTAAAAGAAATGACAGCCGCTGAGCTATCTAAAAAGCTTACAGAGCTTAAAGAAGAGCTTTTCAACCTGCGTTTTCAACTGGCTATACACCAACTTGAAAACCCCGGAAGAATTAAGGCTGTAAAACATGACATAGCAAGAATAAAAACGCAACAGCGCCAAAATGCGCTTAGCGAAAAAAACTAAAGGGAGGTAGCTGACTATGGAACGCAATTTAAGAAAAACCCGCATGGGTGTTGTTATGAGTGACAAAATGGATAAAACAATTGTTGTTGCTGTAAAAGACAGCGTGCAGCACCCTCTTTACAAAAAAATTATTAAACGCACAGTAAAATTTAAAGCGCACGATGAAAACAACGAGTGTGGCATTGGTGACAGAGTTGAAATTATGGAAACTCGCCCAATTAGCTCGCAAAAGCGTTGGAGACTTGTTCGTATAATAGAAAAAGCAAAATAATAATGCAGCTTTGAAAGGAGTATTTGTATTATGGTACAGATGCAAAGCTATCTCAAAGTGGCCGACAACACAGGCGCAAAAGAAATTATGTGCATTCGTGTACTTGGCGGCTCCAGAAAGAGATATGCCGGCATTGGCGATGTAATTGTTGCTTCGGTAAAAAAAGCAGCGCCAAACGGTACAGTTAAAAAGGGCGACGTCATCAAGGCTGTAGTTGTACGCAGCAAACACGGACTTCGCCGTGAAGATGGTTCTTACATTAAATTTGATGAGAACGCAGCAGTTTTAATCCGTGAAGATAAAAATCCGAGGGGCACACGTATTTTTGGGCCGGTTGCACGCGAACTTCGCGAGAGCGGCTACCTTAAAATAGTAAGCCTTGCTCCGGAATCGTTGTAGGAGGTTTTTAAATGAATAAAATTAATAAAATTCACGTTAAAACCGGCGACAACGTAGCGGTTATAAACGGAAAAGACAAAGGCAAAACAGGTAAAGTTTTGCAAGTTAGCCCAAAAGAGGGCAAAGTTATTGTAGAGGGCGTTAACATTGTTACAAAGCACGTTAAACCTCGCCGCCAAGGCGAGCAAGGCGGAAGAATAGAGGCAGAGGGCGCTATGTATGCAAGTAAAGCAATGCCTTTTTGCCCTAAATGCAGCAAAGCTACTCGCACAGGACACTCTACAGATAAAAACGGCAAAAAAGTACGCGTATGCAAAAAATGCAACGCTGAATTTTAAGAAAGAGAGGAAGAAAACAATATGGCAAGATTAAAAGAAACTTACGCCAAGGAAGTTGCTCCCGCTCTTATGAAAGAATTCGGTTATAAAAGCGTAATGCAAATTCCAAAACTAGACAAAGTAGTTATAAACATAGGTTGCGGCGAGGCTAGGGATAACCCAAAAATTATGGAGTCCGTAGTTGCTGACCTTGCAAAAGTTACAGGCCAAAAGCCAATAATTTGTAAAGCTAAAAAGAGCGTTGCAAACTTTAAACTTCGCGAGGGCATGCCAATTGGCGCTAAAGTTACACTTAGAGGAGAAAAAATGTACGAGTTCGTAGATAGATTCTTCACAGTGTCGCTACCACGTGTTAGAGATTTTAGGGGAATTAACGGAAACTCGTTTGATGGCAGAGGCAATTACAGCTGCGGTATAAAAGAGCAACTAATTTTTCCGGAAATTGACTACGACAAAATAGATACCGTGCGCGGCATGGACATTTGTTTTGTTACAACAGCAAAAACAGACAAAGAGTGCAAAGAGCTGCTTAAATTAATGGGCGCTCCGTTTGCAAATTAAGGGAGGGTATGAGATTTGGCTAAAACAAGCATGAAAATGAAACAACAGCGCACGCCGAAGTTCAGCACCCGTGCATACAACCGTTGTAAAATTTGCGGCAGACCACATGCATACCTGCGCAAGTTCGGTGTGTGTCGTATCTGCTTTAGAGAATTGGCTTATAAAGGTCAAATTCCCGGCGTAAAAAAATCAAGCTGGTAAAACTGGCTAAAACAAGGAGGTTAGTGGCTCATGCATATTACAGATCCTATCGCAGACTTGCTAACAAGGGTTCGCAATGCAAGTAGTGCCAAACACCCTTCTGTAGATATACCCGCATCAAACCTTAAAAAGGCTATTGCCAACATTTTGGTTGAAGAGGGATATGTGAAAGGTGTTCAGTTCACTGATGACAACAAACAAGGTGTTATCAAAATTACGTTAAAATACACAAAAACAGGCGCTCCGGTTATTACCGGTTTGCGCAGGGTATCAAAACCTGGTCTTCGCATTTACAAAAACTGCGAGGATATGCCAAAGGTACTAAAAGGCCTTGGCACAGCAATTATATCAACATCTAAAGGCGTTATGACAGACAAAGCAGCACGCAAAGAAAATGTGGGCGGCGAAGTGTTGGCCTTTGTGTGGTAAGAAAGGGGCAAAAAGACAATGTCGAGAATAGGAAGAAAACCCATCGTCGTACCGGCCGGTGTTGAAGTTAAAATTAGCGAAGGCAGCGTATCGGTAAAGGGCCCCAAAGGTAGCCTTAATTCCGTTATCAGCCCAATTTTAAGTGTTAAATTGGAAAATGGTGAAATATTGGTTACTCGCCCAAACGATGATAAACAAGCTCGCAGCTTACACGGCTTAACACGCACATTAATCAGCAACATGGTTATTGGCGTTACAGACGGCTTTAAAAAAGAACTTGAAATTCAAGGTGTAGGTTATCGTGCTGC
>CAYJLZ010000163.1:0-2628 GCA_964371265.1 uncultured Bacteroides sp.
TTTATACTCCGACGAGATTGTGCTCTCGGCCGACTTGAAACGCCTTGAAAAATTTCACTTTAAGCCCGATTTTTCGCCGGATTACTTGAGAGGTTGCAACTACATAACGCACGTTTGTGCATTTAGCAGGCAATTGCTGGAAAAGGCAGGGAATAAGCAAAACAGTGAATTTGATGGTGCCCAAGATTACGACCTAATACTGCGCCTAACCGAAAACGCGCAAAAAATTGTTCATATACCTAAAGTTTTGTACTATTGGCGCAGCCACGAGCAATCAACCAGCAAAGACATAGCGGCAAAACCGTATGCAATAGAGGCGGGAGCAAGGGCAATAAGAGAGCATTTGAAGCGTGTTAATTTGCAAGGAAATGTAAGTGCGCAAAAGCAATACTCGGGTTGCTATCGTGTAAACTACGAGTTAAGCTCAAACCCTCTTGTATCGGTTATTATACCCAATAAAGACCATGTAGAAGATTTAAAACGCTGCATTGCGTCTATATTTAAAAACGGCGGATATAAAAATTTAGAAATAATTGTAATTGAAAATAATTCGACTACAAGTGAGATAATGCAGTTTTACAAAATGCTTGCACAAAAAATACCAAACGTTAAATTGCTTAGATACACAGGCGAGTTCAACTTTTCGGCAATAAACAACATGGGCGTTAAAAATGCAAGCGGCGAGCATGTACTTTTGCTAAACAACGACGTTGAAATGTTAAGCGAAGGCTTTATAAAAGAGATGCTTAGCTATTCACAGAGAAAAGACGTTGGAGCGGTTGGGGCAAAATTGTTTTACCCCGACGGCACAGTGCAACACGCAGGTGTGTTTATAGGTATTGGCGGCAGTGCGGGGCACAGCCACAAGGGCCATAGCGGCAGCGATGCCGGCGATATGTTCCGCCTTTGCACAACGCAAAATATGTGCGCCGTTACCGGAGCCTGCTTAATGGTTAAAAAACAGCTTTACATTAACGCTGGTGGCCTAGACGAAAACAACTTTGCAGTTGCCTATAATGACGTTGATTTTTGCCTAAAACTTTACAAAAACGGATACATAAACGTTATGACGCCGTTTGCTGCAGCCTACCATCACGAGAGCAAAAGCAGGGGCGACGATACAAATTGTGGCGGAGAAAAACAGCGCAGATACGAAAGGGAAAAGGCTAATTTTGTTAACAAATATAGCGATATTATGAAAAAAGACCCTTATTATAATTCGCATTTAACGCTAGAATTTGAAAATTACAGCTATAAATAGAAGAATTTACAGGCGACGTATGAGTGTTAATTATTATTAATACTATTACTATTGGATAAAATAAATTTGCCCGTCTTTTCCCTAATACGGGAGGGCGGGTTTTTTAAACTTGTTTTATAGCACAGCGGCAACTTGTAAGAACAATGTTATAATATATTAAAAAGGTAAGTGATTTTAATGCGACTGAAACTGCAGTTAAAGCGAATAAAAGAACTTTTTGCATATGGCATTAAGGCTGCCCGAGAAGATGGTTTTTTGCCTACGCTAAAAAGAGCGATATCTTTTTTTAAACGCAGATTTGGTAAAAAAAGCGGAAGATTTTTGCCGCCTAAGGCAGTGCTTGAGAAACAGCGCAAAACAAATACCGAAAAATGGCCGACAATAAGCATATGTGTGCCGGTTTTTAATACGCCCCCAAAATATTTGCGCCAGTTTTTAAGCAGTGTTCAAAACCAAACTTGCCCAAATTGGCAGCTATGCCTTGCAAATGCATCAGATGCACAGCACACAGATGTAGCCGATATTATTGCCGAGTATGCCAGCGATAAGATTGTGAGTGTTAAAATTGATAATGACGGCATATCGCAAAATACCAATGCTGCGGCCACACTTGCCACAGGAGAGTACATAGCATTTGCCGACCACGACGATGTGCTTGCACCACATGCAGTATTTACAATGCTGCAAACAGCAATTAAAACAGGTGCTACCTTTATTTACAGCGACGAAGCGCTGTTTAAAACCGACATTAAACGCCCGATAACAGCACATTTTAAGCCCGACTTTGCACCCGATTATTTAAGATGTTGTAATTATATATGCCATTTTAGCGCTGTAAAGCGAGAAATTTTTATGGATATAGGCGGCTTTGACCCAAAGTGCGACGGTAGCCAAGACCACGATTTGTTTTTGCGAATAACTGAAGAGCACACGCCCGTGCATATACCAAGGGTTTTATACTACTGGCGAGTACACGAAAATTCAACCTCGGGCGGCACGCAAGCAAAACCGTATGTAATAACTGCTGCAAAGCGTGCATTAAACATGCACCTAATACGCACGGGTGCTTTTGGTGAAGTTAAAGACGGACTTTGCCAGAGCACATATAAAATTGAGTACACACTTACCAAAAAACCGCTTGTGAGCATTATAATACCAAATAAGGACCATATCGACGACCTTGAAAAGGCAATTGATAGCATTATAGAAAAAACTTTGTACAAAAACTACGAAATTATAATAGCTGAAAACAACAGCGAAAATAAAAGTACGTTTGAATATTATAAACAATTAGAAGAAAAACACGAAAATATACAAATAGTATATTTTGATGGCGAATTTAATTTTTCCGCAATTAACAACTTTGC
>CAYJLZ010000164.1:0-2204 GCA_964371265.1 uncultured Bacteroides sp.
TATTTTTCGAATTTGTCTTCTTGTTCATCTTTTTCTTCTTGGTCGTCTTGGTCTTCTTGGTCGTCTTGGTCGTCTTGGTCATCTTGGTCGTCTTGGTCATCTTGGTCATCTTGGTCATCTTGGTCATCTTGGTCATCTAGGTCATCGCTTGGCTCACTTTTTATCTCAATAATTTCTCCTGAAAGGGCATCAACCGTAATATCGTACTCAGTATTTTGTGTGTTAAATTCAATTTCGTATACCATTGTGCCGTCTTCATAATCGTAGTCAATATCGGCATCAGTTAGTGCAACATCAGTTAAACCTGCACCGGTAATAGCTGCACTAAATGCCTGTTCTATGCTTATATATCCTTCGCCGCTTATTTCGCCATTTATATCAATATCGTTGTCGTCTTCGTTTAACAGTAGCATTAACTGAGTTACAGTTAGGCCTGAAAGCATATCGGGCGAGTAATTGGCATTGCTTTGCAATAAACTATTTATTAAGCTTGCCTTGCCTGTGCTTATATTTTCACTTGTTTTAATTTGGTTTATAGTTTCGTCATTCGAAGTTACACTTTGGCTTGCAACGGCAATGCCTATGCTGTTTTGTTCTGCAATAGATTTTGCGCTTGTACTCACAGTGCCTTTTAATTCGGCGGCTCGTTGTTCATCGTTTGTGTCTACACTAACAAGCACAGAGTTGGTTGTATTGTTAAGAAAACCGTTTTCAACCATAGATCCAAATATGGCGGCAGTGGCAACTTCAAGGCTACTGCCGTTAAAATCCATGTCGCCAATTACTGTTTGCGCATCACTATCAAGCGCTGTAACGCTAATAACTTTGTCTTTTTTTGAAACATTCATCTCTATGCCTGGGTTAACATCTATGCCTATAACGGCATTTGTCATAAAATTATTGCTGTAATAGTTAAAGCCGAAAACTCCGCTAAAAACCACAACCGCTAAAGATGCTGCAAAAGCTAGCCATTTTTTATTTCTTTTAGGAGATGTATAAGTATTGCTGTTAAAATTGTTATTGTTTGTATTAGTCATGTTATTCACTGTACCTTTCATGTTTTCACAATCAGACAGTATTTTGCTAAGCATGTCAGGTGTGGCATTTGTAAATGCACTTTTAATTTTATTATTTATATTTTTATCTGTCATGATTGCACCTGCCCTTGTGTAAGAATATTTTTTAATTTAGTTAAAGAACGATTGTATTTTGAAAGAACAGTGGATAAATTCATGCCTAAAATTTGGGCTATTTCACGATGTTTAAAACCGCTTACCGCATATAATACAACTATTTGGCGCTCCTCGTCGGTAAGGTGAGACATACATGCGCGTAGCACATGCTTGTCGTCTTCGCTTACAATGGGATTATGTGTAAAGTATGCGTCCCAATCCTCAAGCGTTACCTGTGCATGATTAGCTTTAAAACGCAGTTTTTGCAAACATAAGTTTTTTGCAATAGTAATAATCCACGCCATTGGTTTTTGTTTGCTTTTGTATTTTGCAGCGTGCATAAAAATTTGTATGTAGCAGTCGTGCAAAACATCTTGTGCATCGTGTGTGTTCTTCAAAATAGAAAGGGATAGGGCATAAACGCCGGAACTTGTTTTTTTATACAATTGACTTAGGGCCTCGCTGTCTTGGTGTGTAGCTATCCTTTTTAAGCAATCGTCTAAAAAAATATTCTCTTGTTCATCCCTTTGTTCATCTGCTGACGTCAAGCTTAGAACTATCATTGTTTTTTGCTCCCTTCATACTGTTAATGCACAAACATGCTGTTTTATTGCATAGATTTTTAATTTTTTTAAATTTTTTTGAAAATTAGTTAATGCATATAAATTTAATAGGGGCGCACAGTGTAAGTGCGCCCCTAAAAAAATATGATTTAAATTATGACTTTAGCGCCGCTTGTGCTGCTGCAAGGCGTGCAATAGGCACACGGAATGGTGAGCAGCTAACATAATCAAGGCCAAGTTTGTGGCAGAACTCGATAGAAGAAGGATCTCCACCGTGCTCGCCGCATATGCCAACGTGTAAGTTTTTGTTTGCGCCTTTGCCAAGTTTAACGCTCATTTCCATAAGCTGGCCTACGCCTGTTTGGTCAAGTCTTGCAAACGGGTCGTTCTCATAAACTTTGTTCTCGTAGTATGCATCAAGGAACTTGCCTGCATCATCACGGCTAAAGCCGAATGTCATTTGGGTTAA
>CAYJLZ010000164.1:2214-2532 GCA_964371265.1 uncultured Bacteroides sp.
TTAAATCGTTTGTACCAAAGCAGAAGAAGTCTGCCTCTTTTGCAATTACGTCAGCTGTTAAAGCAGCACGAGGAATTTCAATCATTGTGCCAACTTCGTATTTCATGCTAATGCCCGATTTTGCAATTTCTTCGTCGGCAACGGCAACAACAAACTCTTTAACATATGTAAGCTCTTTAACATCGCCGATAAGTGGTATCATAATTTCAGGAACGATGTTCCAATCGGGATGAGCTTTGTTAACATTAATAGCGGCTTTAATAACTGCTCGAGCTTGCATTTTTGCAATTTCAGGGTATGTAACAGTTAGGCGGCAAC
>CAYJLZ010000165.1:0-2484 GCA_964371265.1 uncultured Bacteroides sp.
GCCTCGGGCAGTGGAAAAAGCACCCTTATGAACATTATAGGTGCGCTAGATAAACCCACACAGGGCAGTTATCACCTCGATGGTGTGGACATTATGTCTACACACGACAGTGAACTATCGGGAATAAGAAACAAAAAGATAGGTTTTATTTTTCAAAACTTTAACCTTATTCCACGTATAAATGCTCAAAAAAACGTAGAACTCTCAATGCTTTATGCCGGAATGAGCAGCAAAGCTCGCTCGAGCAGAAGCGCAGAACTTTTAAAAATGGTTGGAATGTATGAGAGAAGACGGCACAACCCTAACGAGCTATCGGGCGGCCAAAAACAGCGTGTTGCAATAGCACGCGCAGTTGCAAACGACCCGGCAATTTTACTAGCTGACGAGCCCACAGGTGCGCTCGACTCCAAAACAGGTCGTCTTGTAATGGATATATTTCATGACTTACACAAAAATCAAGGTAAAACAATAATTCTTATTACGCACTCGCCGGAACTAGCCGAAGAAACACAGCGTGTTATTACACTGGTGGACGGTAAAGTTGTAACCGACAGGCCGGGGAGGGGAAGCATATGAGTTTTGTTGAGAATATATCGCTTGCATTTGTAGCGCTTTTAAGTAATAAAATGCGTGCCCTACTTACGATGCTTGGAATTATAATTGGTATAGGATCGGTTATTACTATTTTTACAATAGGCAACTCGTTAAACGGTTATATTATGGACCAAATGGCGGGTATGGGTGCAAACAACGTAACGGTGGGTATACAGCAGCGCACCGATAATACTTCGGCAAGAAATGGCCCCGGTGCACAGCCCGACGAGAGCGATTTACTGACAGATGAAATATTAACAGATATACAAGCAAACTTTGCCGACGTTGTTTTTGCCGTAGACAAAAGAGTGCAAGTTGGATCGGGAACTGCTACAAACTCCGAAAATTACGCAAACTTTGACTTGACCGGTGCACAGCAAAGCAGTGACGTTGTAGACAGCATTGAAATTGTAAACGGCCGTTTTTTGCTGGAAAGAGAAGTTGAAGATGAAAAGCACGTTGTTGTAATTTCGGATTTATTTGCGGAAAATTTGGGTATAGATGATGATCCGATAGGAAAGCAGGTAATGCTGGAGGCAAGCGGATACACTCCCGCACTATATACAGTAGTAGGTGTATACACTTACGAGGCATCTGCATTTTCGATGGGTTTTTCAAGTAGTGACCAAGACACAAGCACTACTGCATATATACCTTATACGGTAGCACAAAAAATAACAAATGCCCCAAGCGGGTTTTCAAGCGTAACAGTTGTTACAACACAAGGCGCCGACAGCGCAGCGTTTGCAACCGATGTGCAAAATTTTTTAAATACACGCTACTACTCGCAAAACAATAATTTTGAGGCATTTGGATTTGCGATTGAGAGCATTATTGAATCGATGCAAAGCATGCTTAGCACATTGCAACTTGCAATAGCGGCAGTTGCTGCAATATCGTTATTAGTGGGCGGTATAGGTGTTATGAACATAATGCTTGTAAGTATAACCGAGCGAACAAAGGAAATAGGAACAAGAAAAGCACTTGGTGCAACTAATTTTTCAATAAGAATGCAATTTATTACCGAAAGCAGTATTATATGCCTTATAGGCGGAATAATAGGCATTGCTCTCGGTGTAGGGCTGGGCTCTGTTGCTTCTTCGCTGCTGCAATTTCCGGCCAGCCCCGACATAGCAAGTATAGCAATTGCTGTTGGGTTTTCCGTTGCAATCGGCGTTTTCTTTGGTTACTATCCGGCAAATAAAGCGGCTAAGCTAGACCCTATTGATGCACTTAGATACGAATAAATTTATTTTGTTACAAAAACATACACCTCGGCTGTGCGGGCAATATCCCACACAGCCGAGGTGTATTTATGTATTTTACTAAAATTTAAGCTTAACTGCTTTTACCGGACATACCATATAACAATCTCCGCATTCGTCGCAGCGGGTATTATTAATGCAAAATTTTCCGTTAACTTCATCAATTGCTAAAAACGAACATTTAGCCTTACATTTGCCGCAAGATATACACTCGCTCTCGTCTATTTTTAAACCTTTATAATTAACTTTATCATTATTATACGAAAAATATATGCGCTCGAGTTTAGTATCTCTGTTTTCTTTTGCAAAATCATAATCAAAAATATCTCCGTGCGCATTTGTTATACATAGTACAACCATTGCGTTGTATTTTTCTTGGTCGGCAATACAAAAGTTAAAAGCGGGATTGTTTTTTGCCTTTATTTCGTCAATAGAAACTTCTTTTACATCACCTGTCATTCTTATTGCATAACCGCCCTCAAAAATCGGAGAGCCGTTTTCGGTGTGCTGCACTTTTGTGTTTGCGCACAAACCACACACGCTAACCTTGCCCGTTTTTTTCATCTGCTCGTAAAAAGATTTTGTAAACATCGTCATAAAATAAATGCCGTCATTGTCGTATGCT
>CAYJLZ010000166.1:0-2410 GCA_964371265.1 uncultured Bacteroides sp.
CCATGAGCCATCACCAACTATCGGAAAAAACGTATAGTCGTGTTGTTCGATATAAAATGAAAAGAAAACAGTTGAATTTTCATCGTCCCACGGGCCGTCAATATATAGCTCAAAATAAGGTATATCCTCATGAATAGAAAGGTAGGCCCATGCTTCGTATTCGCCGTTTAAGTCGTTATTTCCTACATAGTCAGTTATAGTTAAAATTCCGTACCAGTCAGACGGGTTCGTCAGTGTTTCAACAGGTATAGTTTGCTCTGCGCCGTAACCCGGGGGAACAAAGCCTGTTGCGTCTATTCCATCGCCCGAAGTATCATTCCAAAGTGGACTGTTTTCGGCTGTGAAAACAAACACTATCTCATATCCTGCATTATCTCCTGTAGCTACAATGCTGTCGCCGTCTATCACATAGTCCATAACAAGGCCTTGCAAAAGTATTGTTTTTGCAGATGTATCAATTTCAACAGGTGTTGTGCTACCATATGCTGTAAGCTGCGCCTGCTCGCCTGTAATTTTAAGAGTCATCTCCATTTCGGCTGATTGTATGCCGCTATAGTTCATTGTAACGCCTGCAGTTGTCATGCTTGAAAGCATATAGTTGCCTGTTAAATCATTTTCGTTTATAGTAACATCTGCTCCGCTCTCACCACCTGAATTTTCCATGCCCATATCTTCTTTTACAAATTTAATATCTAGGCCCATATCAAGCAAATTTGTTATTGTAATAACATTGCCCTGTATTGTACCGGAAAATTCATCGCCGCCTTGCTGAATTATAAAGGTGCTGCCGTCTATTTCATAATCGGCATTAAAATCATCTCCGTCAAGTGAAAGTGTGCATTTGCCGTTGTTTTTTAGCTCAAGGCTTATTCCATCGGGGTAAATATCTGTGGGGTGCATTGTCATACCCATCATCGTAACTTCCTGTGCAGTCCACATACCTATATTCGGATCATCCGATCCTCCACCGGAAAAAGCACTTGCAATTAGCACAATAATTAGTACAAGCACTACTAAAGCAGCAACGCCTATACCAATAAACATTATAGGTTTTTTATTGTTTTGCTTTGTTGCAACATTATTGCCAGCGTATTGGTTTTGCACAGGCATACTTCCTTGAAAAGTTGGCTGCTGCGCATGTTGTTGCTGTGCACCACTTTGTTGCGGTGGCGCATTATAGCCTCCTTGAGGCGGCATTTGTGGGCTTTGTTGCCCTTGTGCATATTGTTGTCTTGCCATATTCTCGTTATTTTCACCGCTTTGTGGTGCATAAGAATATCCCTGCATATTGTTTTGCTGAGTGTTTTGATAAGGTGGCTGCATGTTTTGCTGTGGAGCAGCGTTATAGCCTCCCTGTACAGGCATTTGCGCGCTCGGTTGTTGCATGTTTGGCATATTTCCTTGCCTTACATTATTTTCTTGCTCACTACTGTTAGCTTTTACCTGATTGTTTACATTATTTTCACTGTTTTGATTTGGCATGGTCACATTTAATTGCTCTACTTTAGAACCGCAATTGTCACAAAATTTTGCATTTTGCTGCAAATCATACCCACATTTATTACATTTAATCATATAATCCTCCTAAATTTATATATTTAAAATTACATCTACAAGGAAATTCAGCCCTGAAGAGCTATATAAAAACATATCTATTTCGTCATTCTTAAAAGCCGAATTTGCTACGGCTGCTGATTTTGGAAAGTTTTCTTCATCTACTATTAATACAATTTTGCAGGTGGGAACCGCTGCTTTTATATCGTTAACCCTCGTTAGCCAGTCATCTAAAGCAAGTGGGTAATAATCCCTCAGCTCGGCAAGCAAAACGTTCGCATTACTACTTCTGCAAACAGCAAGGCAGCTCTCAATATTCGGTATTTCTTCAATTCTATTTTTATTATTTCTTGCAGTAATAGCATAAGTTATACCCGATGATAACAGCTTATTTTGAATGTAAATTGCTATTGTTTTCACCTTTCCACCCCCTAGTTAATTGCTTTTGCTTTATTGCTTTTTTACTGTAAGTGTTTAGTAATTGCTGTTAAACACAAAACTGCACTCTGCCTAATTTATCTTCTCGAGATAAGTATATATGAGTAAAAAGCATAAATCATCGTGTATTTCCGCTAGTTTTAATATTTATTAATAACTCAAAAACACCCGTTACAAATATTGTTTAATAAACAAATTTGTAACGGGTGTTTTATACTTATTTTTATATAATTTATACTTTTAAAAATCATCATCTTCGCCCGATATAATAAATTTCTTCGACGCTACATCGGCAACTAGTTTTAGCAAATTATTATAGCCTGTTTTATTTTTTATATTGCTAAGGTGCGTATCAAGCGTTCTACTTTTTATATTTAGCATTTCACACACTTCTTCATTAGAATTTCCGTTTACTTTT
>CAYJLZ010000167.1:0-677 GCA_964371265.1 uncultured Bacteroides sp.
CATCTGCGCCAAACTCGCTTATAATTTCCAGCGGGTCTATTCCATTTCCAAGCGATTTCGACATTTTGCGCCCATTGGCATCGCGCACAAGGCCATGTATAAGCACATTTTCAAATGGCGCTTTATCTGTATAAGTAAGCCCCGAAAAAATCATTCGGCTAACCCAAAACGTAATTATGTCGTACCCTGTAACAAGTGTGTTTGTGGGGTAAAAATACTTGTAGTCCTCGCTGTTTTCGTTTGGCCAACCAAGTGTGGAAAACGGCCATAGCGCACTTGAAAACCATGTGTCTAAAGTGTCTTCATCTTGCGCACAGTTTGCGCCGCACTTATCGCACGTTACAACAGATGTAGCGCTAACAAAAACTTCGCCGCAACTCTCGCAGTAATACGCAGGTATTCTGTGGCCCCACCAAAGCTGGCGGCTTATGCACCAGTCACGTGTGTTCTCCATCCAAAAAAAGTAGTTCTTTTCAAATCTCTCAGGGAAAAACTTTATCTCTTTATTGCGAACAGCATCTATTGCAGGTTTTGCAAGCTCTTTCATAGAAACAAACCACTGCTTGCTAACCATAGGCTCTACAGTTGTTGAGCAGCGATAACACGCACCAACGTTGTGGCTGTGCGGCTCTACTTTTACAAGCAAGCCCTGCTCTTCAAGGTCTTTAACAATAGCA
>CAYJLZ010000167.1:687-1061 GCA_964371265.1 uncultured Bacteroides sp.
GCTTTTCTTGCCTCGTATCTGTCTTGCCCTGCATATTTGCCGCAATCATCAGTCATTTTCGCCTCGTCTGTCATAACCTTTAATACTTCAAGGCCGTGGCGAGTTCCAACTTCAAAATCGTTGGGGTCGTGTGCTGGTGTTATTTTTACGGCACCTGTGCCAAAGTCTTTGTCTACGTAATCGTCTGCCACAATAGGTATAAGCCTGTTTACAAGTGGTAGCACAACTTTTTTGCCGTGCAAGTGCGTATATCTTTCATCGCTTGGGTTTACAGCAATTGCTGTATCGCCCAGCATTGTTTCCGGCCTTGTTGTTGCAACTGTTAAATATTCATCACTTCCCTCAATGGGATATTTAATGTGCCAAAAACTGCC
>CAYJLZ010000167.1:1071-1746 GCA_964371265.1 uncultured Bacteroides sp.
TTTTTCCTCGTACTCAACCTCGGCATCAGATATAGACGTTTTGCAATACGGGCACCAGTTAATTATTCTTTCGCCCTTGTAAATAAGTCCTAAATCATATAATCTTTTAAAAACTTCCAAAACGGCATGGCTACAGCCCTCGTCCATAGTAAAGCGCTCTCTGTCCCAATCGCAGCTACAACCAAGTTTTTTAAGTTGCTCTACAATTTTACCGCCGTAGGTGTTTTTCCATTCCCACGCACGTGTCATAAAGCCATCGCGGCCTATATCAAGCTTTGTAACGCCATCTTGTTTCATTTTTTCTACTATTTTTGCCTCTGTTGCAATTGAGGCATGGTCGGTTCCCGGTACCCAAAGTGCCGCATAACCCTGCATGCGCTTAAAGCGTATAAGTATGTCTTGCCATGTTTCGTCCATAGCGTGGCCCATATGCAGTTGCCCTGTTATATTGGGAGGCGGCATAACTATTGTATACGGCTTTTTGTCTTTGTCTATTTTTGTGTTGAAGTATCCGCTTTCAATCCAATTTTTATAAATTTTGTCCTCTACCGAATTCGGCTCGTATGTTTTGCTAAGCTCTTTCATGTAATTTAACCGCCTTGTTTTAAAATTATTGTTGTAAAAAATATAAAGCACCGCCCCTGAAAATGGGACGGCGCTTTTAAAATTAAAGTA
>CAYJLZ010000167.1:1756-2203 GCA_964371265.1 uncultured Bacteroides sp.
CGGTGGCAAACCGCAAAAGGCTACTAAAGTTCACCTCTCGTGCTCCAAAGCGACAATGCGGCGCTTGTATATTGGGCTTACACCTACCCCAACTCGCTGTAAAAACAGTGTGCCTCAAACTCTTTATCAATGCATTTGTCCTATTGTATCGTATTTTAACAAGCTTTTTAACTATTGTCAAGTTTATATGCTAATTTTGCATATACAAAAAACAAATAACAAAAAGCCAAACAACGTTTTACCTATTTAGTGCTTACAATTAATAAAATATTACCCCAGTGATATACCCATTCTTCTTGCAACATTTATCATATCCGATCCCTCAGGTACCGTTTTTAATTTGCCTGCAATTTCGCTTAAAGGATTTTCCGTTACAATGTTGTTATTCATTGCAACTGCCACGCCGTAGTGCTCTGCCTCTACAAGTTTTGCAGCATATGTGCCAAA
>CAYJLZ010000168.1:0-2161 GCA_964371265.1 uncultured Bacteroides sp.
AGGCTCGAACTCGCTACCTCAACCTTGGCAAGGTTGCGCTCTACCAGATGAGCTAAAGCCGCATTCATCGCATACTAAATATAATGGTATGCGTTTTTAAACCGCCTAATTATTTTATAACATTTTTGCACAAATGTCAACACTTATTTATTAATTGCGACAAAATAAATTTATATTTTTTATTACAAAAATGGCAAACCGTTTCTGCCTCATCTTTTTCTTTCATCATATCTTTAAGCTCTTGTTTGCCAAGCGATAATAGTATTTTTTCCGAGCGCTGTTTACTACAAGTACATTTATACGTTATATTTTGCTCGTCCAATATATTAGGGTTAAAACCTTTTAAAGCAATGTGCATCATATCTTCGGGTGATAACCCTTTTAGTATCATTTGAGTTACACTTTGCATGCAAGAAATGTTTTTTTCCAGGCACGAAATTTCCTCTTCAGTTGCTCCGGGCAAAAGTTGCACCATAAATCCACCGGCACTTTTCACGCTTAAATCTTCGTTAACAAGCACCCCTAGGCCACAAACTGTGGGCACTTGCTCGCTTTGGACAAAATATGCCGCTATATCTTCTCCAATTTCTCCGCTAACTAGCTGTGTTTGCCCTATGTAGGGTTTTTTATTGCCAAAGTCTTTTACTACTGATAAAACACCGTTTTTTCCTACTGCAACGCCTACATTTAGCTTACCGTCCTGTCTAAGTGGTATTTCGACAACATTATTTGTAACATATCCTTTTGTATCGCCCTTGCCGTTACTTACAGCCACAATATTTCCACAAGGCCCGCCTCCATTTACCCTTAGTGTAACAGTGTCCTCGTTGCTTTTCATCATAACGCCCATTAAGCTGCTTGCTATAAGTAAGCGCCCCAGTGCTGCCGTTACAACTGCAGACGTCTTGTGAATTTTCTCCATTTCACTTATCATTTTTGTGGCATTTACTGCACAAAAAATTATGCCTCCATTTTCTGATATTCCTCGCACACAGTTATTTTCCACAATATATCACCGATACTTCCATTATTTTTTTATTGCATTTATTAAATATCTTTCGCTACAATTTTCTAGCGGAGCAAATTTTTCGCCATCAATTATACTTTTCACTAACAATCCAGCCTTTTCGCAAGCTACTATAATTTGTTGCTTTGTATAGCTGTATTCAAAAAAAGTTTCGCTAAACAATAACTTATTTGTTTTCTTATCGTTAGCATTTAGCTTAATTCGTGTTGTTTTATTTAAGTCGTCAAAGCTGTTTGTCCATTTACATATAACATCATCTATTTCAATTTCAAATTTATTGTTTCCAAGCACCTTTTCATGTTTATAAGGCGTGTTCATATCAAAAATAAATGGGCAGTTAGGCTCTAAAAAAAGCGATATTTTTTTAATTGCCTTTTCAAAGTTTGCCAAAGGCCCAATATGATTAAGTGTATCAAAGGTGCAAATTGCAGCTTTGTAGGTGCCGTACATATCCAGCTGTGTTAAGTTTTGCTGCAAAAAAAGTATGTTGTCAAGTTCTTCATCATATGCCTTTTGCCTAGCAACACTAAGCATATCTGCCGATAAATCCACGGCTATCATGTTGTAGCCGTGTTTTGCTAGTTTTATTGCAATTTCGCCTGTACCACACCCAAGGTCTGCCACAATACCATCTGCTATGCCATGCTCTTTAAGCTGGTTAATTACAACACAAAACAGGGCGTCGTAATCGGCCGCCCTATTTAGTAAATCGTAATAATTTGCAAAATCATTATAAGCCATATTAAATATCGTTTTTAACTAGGTCGTCGTAGCTCTCACGTTTTACAACTAACCTATCCTGCCCATTATTAACAAAAACTACGGGCAAACGTGCTACCCTGTTATAGTTGGATGCCATTGAATAATTATATGCTCCTGTTGAAAGAACAGCCATTACATCGCCAACAGCAGGCGTTTGCATAGGAGCGTTTTCCTGTATTAAGTCGCCACTCTCGCAACATTTGCCCGCCACTGTTGCAACAAAGTCTTTTTGCTTTGAAGCCTTATTTGCAATAACTATCTCGTAATCCGATTGATAAAGTGCATAACGAGGGTTATCTGTCATACCGCCGTCAATTGAAACATAGGTGCGATGTCCGGGTATTGTTTTAACCGTGCCCACAGTATAAAGCG
>CAYJLZ010000169.1:0-1990 GCA_964371265.1 uncultured Bacteroides sp.
TTTTAAAATTTCATTTGTGCAGTTATAATAATTGTCTGTTATGTGGTTTTGCCATGCTTTACAAGCGCCTGTGCTTTTTCGCTTTCCGGCGCAGCGCCACTATTTTTCAGCTCTGCAAACTGTTCAAAAATTTCTGCCATTGCCTCACTTATATTTTGCCATTCAGCTTTCGTGTACTTATCTGTTTTTGCCTTGCTTTGGGCGTATGCAGTGGTTTGTCCCCATTTCTCTTCTACCTCTTTTGCGTACTGTTTTTTTGCATTTTCTATCTCACTCATATCAAATTGTTTAAAGCTCATGTCGTTTTTTCCTTTCAATGTGTGCTCGCATAAATCTATTAATTTGTTTAGCCTATCACGCTTTTGTTTTAAAAGCTTTTTGTGGTTTTTAAGCGCCTTTGTTTTGTCATAATTTTCTACACTCATTATCTGTTTTATCTCGGTAAGTGAAAATTCTAGTTCCCTAAAAAATAAAATCTGCTGTAACTTCTCAAGGTCTTTTTCGTCGTAAATTCGGTAGCCGCTATTGGCTGTTTTGCTCGGTTTTAATAGATTTATCTCGTCATAATAGTGTAGCGTGCGCACCGTTACGCCGCTTAGTTTTGCTACTTCATTAATTTTCATTTTTATGCCTTTCGTTTCTTTTCTCGTGTTAGTTTTTTGCAATTATGCCTTATAGTGGTTAACCATAGTTATATTATAATTCATAACGTAACGTTAGAGTCAAGTGCCTTTTTTAATTATTTTTGATTGGTACAAACATTATGTTATAGTTTTTTATATCAGCAAAATACGCATTGTTTTACTAATTATAAACACAATTTCAACCAATTTTAAAATAATTTATTATAACTTTTAAGTTATAATGTAAAACAAAATAATGTATACCGTAATTAAATTATGATAATACGATTATAATTGATATTGATAGTTGGTAGAAGGACGAAAGCGTGATTCGGTAACAACTGCCCAAATTACCAGCAGCGGCGCCATAACAATATACGTATCACTAACACAAGCAACTACACTATCAGCGGCAATACAAAGCTTTATAATTATACCCAAATCGCCACTTGTCGGTAAGGAGTTTAGCATAACGGGCACGGCTGAAAATACAGGCAATTAAACACTTTAAAATGCAAGTGCACACGTTACGGCATAACGGATATATTTTGCTGTAGGAGTTTAATTTAAGCGATATCACAATCGGTTCGTCAGTAGACGTAAAAATAGACACATCGGCCTTAAAACAGGGCGCAGTAGATCGTTAGGGCACTATTTAACATCACTATTTTATAAAACAAACACACATTGCCGCAAACTACGCTAAGTTTGCGGCAATATTTTTATACATACATACATTAAACCCTGCGCAAATTAAAATACTCTGCACAGAGTTTGTAAATATTTATTTTTATACTACTATACAAATTTATTTATCATCTGCTTTATAGCGTTCAAGGCTTTCGTTCAACATCAAGCTGTCTCTTTCTTGTTCAAAGTGAAAAGTAACAAGCATTAATAAACACCCGAGTAACCACAACAGCGCAAAAGATATTGACGCCCATATATTTGTTAAATTAAACCAATTACCAAAATAAGATGATGTTGCAACAATAATAAAAATTAGCAGCAGCCAAAATATGGATTTTGGAAACAGAATTTTCTTTGAAAAGTTTGTGCTGTTTGGCAGTAACGCTACCTGAGTTACTGCGGTAAAAATGCTTACACCTAAAATTTGAATCAATATAATTAAATCCATGCTTGTGTAGCCAAGCAAGAATTTAATAAACCCAACCACAAATGTCATTCCCATAAAGTATAGCCCCATGTACATTTTAGTGTTTGCCATCCACACATAAAAATTTTTAAAGTTAGTCATATTATTTACCTCGTTTTTCTTTCATAATTTTTCTTAACTTACTTGCATAATATCTTGATATAATAGCCTTTTCACCTGTTATTAAAGTTGCTGTTATATTGCCCGATAT
>CAYJLZ010000170.1:0-1973 GCA_964371265.1 uncultured Bacteroides sp.
ATGTTACAATAAAAAATAATTATATAGCCGATATTACGATGGCAGATAGTGATATTACGCTTAAATATGGTGACAGTATAGACGATATTGCCTTTACGTACGATGCTATTAACGATAGAATGATGCCCTTGGAGCAAACAATGTTACCGTCAGACGAACTTACTTATGACTTGCTGTATGCAATTCCAAAGGGAAAAACCGAAGTTTCGCTGTGGTGCACAGATATTTATAATGATGGTAATAATAACGATATAACAGGAGATTCTTATTGTATCTTGTTAAATATTTAATTTTTTTTGAAAAAGTTACAAAATTATTAAAAAAACCCTTGACAAATAGTTTCAAAAAGGTTACAATTTAATTGCAATAAAGTTACAAACTAAATTGCCAATAAACTTTTTCATCAGGTGTATTCCTACTCCTCCTATTGCAGTTAATTAGAGCTGTGATTTTAGGTATACACCACTCCTTAACCTCTATATCATAAAGAAAACACCTCTTTGCATTAGCAAAGAGGTGTTTTCTTTATGTAGTTATAATACTGAAAACAAACTGTAATAAATTACAAAATAGTAAAAAAGTGTTATTTGTCAAGTAAAGCCATTATTTCATTTGGATTTTGCGCAAAAAGGCCATTAACGGGAAATATGTCAGACAAATTTTCATCTAATAACATGTTTGTAAGTTCTTCAAAAAATACACCGTTTTTGTTTACTATTTTAACACTGCTTAACGTATCGGTTAAGTTTTTTCTGTTACCAAAACTACCGTACCAATCGGCACTGCAAGTAAAATTTACTCCGCAAGAGGGACTTCCGTCTATACCTACAATTCCAAGAACTTTAAATCTGTCGGGGCAACTTAAATATTCTTTTATTTCCATAATAACAGGTGCTAAAATTTTGCGGCAATGGCTGCGAAAAAATGGATTGTCAAATTGATTTGATACGTGACCCCATCGCTTTGCACCATACATAGTAAATTCGGGGCAAGGTAGTTGTACAAGTTGGATGCCTTTTTCAATAGCATGTGTTACAAATTTAAGGCGCAACTCTTCCTCTTGTTCCATTTCTTCCTCTTCGTACATTACAACCTTTGAAGCCGTATTTAGTATACAGTGGGCAACAAAAATTATTTTTAACATATGAGCACCGCTTTCTTATAACTATAAAGCGCCAAGAGTTTTAAATATATACTCTTTGTACTTATCAGGTTTTAACTTACTGCAAATATAAACATTTTTATCATTGCCGCTAAAATGATACTTGTCGACAAGTACACCGCCGTACGAAGGCCCTTGAGATACATCAACTTCGCAGTAATAAGCATCACATGTATCAATGCATTCGGGGTATAGTATGGCTGCTATTGCGCTTGGGTCAGCCATGTCAAGGCAAGGCGCACCAAATCTCTCTATGTTCATGTCCATTAGCACCTTATTGCACTCAACGGCAAATTTTCCAAGCTTTCCACTGTTGATAAGGCGATTTAAATCCTCTTCGTTTAACATGGCATCGTCAAGGCATGCGTCCCAGCCCACATAAAGCAAAGGTACGCCAAATTCAGTTACTATTTTAGCTGCCTCGGCATCTTGCCAAACGTTAAACTCTGCAACAGGCGATACATTACCTGTGCCAAGTCCCGCTGTTGCCATCGCCGAAATTCTTTTTGCACGCCTCATCGTATCCGGCTCTAGCATTATTGCCACTGCAATATTTGTAAGTGTGCCAAGCGTAATAATCTCTATAGTTTTATCGGGCTCGTTTTTTAAAATTTCAAGCATTTTTAATACACCGTTTCCGGGTGTTACCGATAGGCGCTCGGGTTTAAGTCCAATATCTCCCATTCCGTCCATGCCATGTGTTTCGTGAGCAAAATGCATTGGCTTTAAAAGTGCTCTATTGCATCCAATATAAACAGGAGGCTCGTACGAATTTGCGTATTCAATTGTGGTAAGCGTATTTGTAGCCGCT
>CAYJLZ010000171.1:0-1945 GCA_964371265.1 uncultured Bacteroides sp.
AGTATCGGGGTTTGGCAATTTTGCCGTTATAAACATGTATTGCACGCCGTCAATTTCTTGAATTTCATGCACACGCATGCCTACATCGGGCGCAGGTGAAAGCTGTGTGTTAAGTATCGGAAGCGTGCTTTTCCAAACCTGCCCCTCGCTTACAACCGCCATATAAACACCCTGTCGCTTGTAATTATCTACGTAAGACTCACATAAAGGGCGCAAGGCAGCATACCTCCTAGAGGCTACCGCCGCCGCATCGTTTGACAATGCCTGAGCTATTGAGTGCTGCTTTTCAAGCAATTTTTCGGTTTCGGCGCCGTAAATTCTAGCATCTGTAATTGCCAAAATAAGCAAAAAACTTACCGATATGCAAAATATAAACAATGCTAACGTTATTAAGTATATTTTTGTGCGAAATTTCATTGCATCACCTTTTGGGATATAATTATTTGTTTTATAATTCGCCGTTTTTATATTTTTTGCCTGTACTTTTTAATATTTACACCCTACAATGTACTTAACCTATAACCCATTTTATAAACCGTTTGTATTCTGTTTTCAAATTTTAGTTTTTTACGCAATTTTTGTATGTGTACGTCTACCGTTCTTGTGTCGCCTCCGTAGTCAAAACCCCATGCAAGTTCTAGCAATTTTTCTCGCGACAATGCCAAGTTTCTGTTTAATATAAGTATATTTAACAGGTTAAATTCCTGAGGTGTTAAAAAAACTTCTTCGCCGCTTAAGTATACTCTTCGCTGTTCGTTTTCAACTCTGCAGTCATCAAGTTCAAACATCGTTTCCTGTTTATGTGTTCTTCTAAGCACAGCTTGTAACCTTGCAAGAAGTTCTAAAATTTCAAATGGCTTTTCTATGTAATCATCGGCGCCAAGGCCAAGGCCCGTTAGCCTGCTGTTTAAGCCTATTTTTGCCGTTACAAATATTACGGGCATCTCTTTTGGCAACACCTTTTTTATCTCAAAGCCCGACATGCCCGGTAACATTACGTCCAGCAGTACAAGGTCAATGTTTTCGCTGTTTACTGTGTTTATCGTTTCGTTTGCATCGTATGCTTGAAAGGCGGTGTGCCCCACTAAGTTTATGTTTCTTTTTATAAGCTCACTTATCGGCTTTTCGTCTTCGGCTATTAGTATGTTTGCCATCTTTGCACTCCTTTTTTGGTTGTGTTTTTTATTTTTAGTTTGCAGTTTATTAGTATTTTGTGTTTTTTATTATCGGCTACTTTTCTGCGTAAAAAAGTTGCATGAAAAAAATGTTAAATTTATAAAAGAATAATGATATTTCATTACTTATATTATACTTTAAATGTTATGAAGTTGTAAAACATAACTATTTACCATAAATTTGCCATAATTTTCATTTATTTATTAAGCTTTGTAAATACTGTTAAAAAGTTATATAATTTTTATAAAAAAATGACAGTAATGTAAATATTTATATTTTTTTAACTTATTTACACTTAAAACCTTGTGTTTTTTTTAACAAAAAGATATAATAGGAGCAAAAGGTTTTAAGCCAATTTTAAATATATTTTAAGGGAGAGAAATTAAAACATGACACAAAACAAAAATGTTCTATCATGGGTTGACGAAATGAAAGCCCTAACGCAACCGGACAACGTGGTTTGGATTGACGGTAGCGACGAGCAACTTATGGCTTTGCGCAAAGAGGCTATTTCTACAGGAGAAGTAAGTGAGTTAAACCAAGAAAAATTACCCGGTTGTTTATATCACCGCACAAATCCTAACGACGTTGCACGTGTTGAGGACCGTACATTTATTTGTACAGAAAATAAAGCAGACGCAGCACCAATTAACAACTGGATGTCTTCAGTTGACATGAAAGCTAAATTGACACCACTTTTCAGTGGCGCAATGAAAGGCCGCACAATGTATGTAATTCCTTACTGCATGGGCCCATTAGGCAGCAAATT
>CAYJLZ010000172.1:0-1889 GCA_964371265.1 uncultured Bacteroides sp.
CGACTTCTCCGCTTTTTTCGGGGTGAAATTGACATCCGTAAATATTATTTTTACTTACAACCGCAGGCACACTTACACCGTAATCTACGTTGGCAACAACATGCTCATCGCAATTTTTTGCATAAAACGAATGTACAAAATATACACTGTCGTTCGGTTTTGCATATTTCATCAGAGGGTTATCGGTTTTAAGTATATTTAATTTATTCCATCCCATGTGTGGCACCTTTAATTCAATGTGATTATTGTCTAAATCAGTTTTAAGTGGATGAATTTGTCCGTTAAGTAGCCCTAGTCCGTTGTGTTCGCCAAATTCAAAACTTTTTTCAAACAACAGTTGCATGCCAACGCAAATACCCAAAAAAGGTTTTAAGGTAGCCTGTTTCTTTATTAAGGGTATTATTTTTGTGGCCTCCAGTTTTTTTGCAGCATCACCAAATGCACCTACACCGGGTAAAATAATGTGGCTTGCATTTTCAATATCTTCACTTCTATTAGTTATTTTCACATCGTATCCAAGGTATTTTAGCGATGCCGATAAACTAAATAAATTGCCTACTCCATAGTCTATTATAATTATATTTTGCATAATATAGTCGATCCTTTATTTACAATATGGTTCCCTTTGTAGATGGTATTTCGTTTTCGTATTGCTCGTCAATTTTTACAGCAGCGCTCAAACTTCTGGCAAAAGATTTAAAAGTGCCCTCTACAATGTGGTGGCTGTTTTCTCCGGCCAATTGGTTTATATGCAAACTTGCACCTAAATTGTTGCAAAATGCAGTAAAAAATTCTTTTACAAGCTCTGTGTCAAAACCACCTATTCTCTGAGATGGAACGCTGAGATTAAATCCTAAAAATGGCCTTCCGCTAATGTCTATTGCTGTAAGTATCAGTGCTTCATCCATAGGAAGTATGGTGCTGCCGTATCTTTGTATTCCTGCTCTGTCGGTTAAAGCCTCGCTAAAAGCGCGTGCAAGTGCTATACCGGTGTCCTCAACAGTGTGGTGAAAGTCAACTTGAGTATCTCCAGAGCAAGTTATTGATAAATTAAACCTGCCATGCCTTGCAAAAAGTTCTAACATATGGTTTAAAAAACCACATCCTGTTTTTATGTTGTAATCGCCTGTGCCGTCAATATTTAATTCAACTTTAATTTCAGTTTCGGTTGTTTTACGCAATATTTGTGCCTCTCTCACATTAAAAACTCCTTTACAAATTTTGTTTTTATTGTAATTCATCAATAATTTTTTTAGTTGTATCTAAAAAAGTATGCATTTGTTCTTGTGTTCCCACTGTAATTCTAACGTAATTTTCAATTCGTGGCAAGTTAAAATGTCTAACCAATATACTGTTTTGTTTTAATTTTATATATAAATCGCTTGCAGAAATGCATTTTGGTGGTTTGGCAAATATAAAATTTGTGGTACTGTTAGTCGTTTCAAATCCTATTTTATTAAGTTGCTGTGTCGTATATTCTCTTGTAGATGCAATTTCTTTACAACATTTTTTAAAGTACTGCTCATCATCAAGTGCAGCTTTGCCTGCTAATAAACTTAGCCTATTAACGTTATATGGGTTAAAACTGTACTTAACAGTGTTTAAATCGGCAATAAGTTCTTCGCTCGATATAGCATACCCTATTCGCATTCCGGCAAGATTTCTGCTTTTTGAAAAAGTACCAATAACAAGTAAATTATCATATTTTGACAAAAGGTTAACGGCACTTGTTGCACCAAAATCAACATATGCCTCGTCTACAACTACAACCCTGTTTTTATTTTGTTTTAACAACTCTTCAATCTCATCAAGTAAAACAGCTAGGCCGGTTGGTGCATTTGAATTTGCTATAAAAACAGTCCCTATTTCATGTTTATAGTCATCCACAT
>CAYJLZ010000173.1:0-1886 GCA_964371265.1 uncultured Bacteroides sp.
GTATTATAGACGAAAATTTAAGCTTACCGTTAATATATATACTGGGCAAATTGCTAATTTGCATTTTTTTACACCTTGCAATATTCTCTTTTATAGTAAATTTATATTCTACTACGTCAATTTTATCGCCATACGTTTGTTTTGCTACGTTTGCTGCGCCCATCATGTAAGTACATGCAGCGCAAGTTGCACTATCAAGTGTAAACACTTCTACAAGCGGTTTTTCAAGGCTTTCGTAATTTGGCAATTCAACATCTATGTCAAACGTGTCCGAGATGTAATTTTCAACCATTTTTGCAACGTTTTCAGTGTCAAGCACTGCTTGCGCTGCACCTATTGTGTTTTCTACAGGCACATCGTACGGCATATCACAGCCCGGCGCCACAACAAAATTTTTATACTCATCAAGGTTTTTAAGCATGTCTACAACGCACTTCATATTATCTTGCTGAGAGCCGTGCAACATTACGCTTGTTAAAGGTATGTTACCGCCTATTACAACGTTGTATTTATCGCACACAGCCTTTGCTGCAAAAATGTCCACATTCTCATCTACCGAAATCGAATCAGGCTTTGTTTGGCACATAACCTCTATGTTTCTTGTTGCATTACCGCACACAAAAAACGATGAAAAAGCGCCTTTTTCTTTAATATAGTCGAAAATTTCTTTAAATGGTTTCGACAAAAATTGTTCAAAATGATCCGAAGAAATTTGCGAAACAAGTGGGTCCACAACAGCTATAACATCCATACCTGCATCTATAAACATATCTGTCATGCGTTTTGCACACTTTGTGCAAAATTCAAGCAACTGCTCCACATACTCCTCATCGTCGTACATATCCATAAAAATATCGTTGCCGCGCAAATGGCTTGCAAGCGTAAACGGGCCGCAAAAAAGGCCGTAAAGTGCTGTTGTATCGCCCACAAGCTGTTTCATTTTCCTCATAGCACTAAGCACAAGCGGCATACGTGCCGAGTTTTCATCGGGCAGTGTGCAGTCGCAAGGCACCGTCATTGTATCTTGCAATGGGTGGCTTGCAACACTTGGTGGGCCGTCTTTCGTCCACAATAATTCACAGCCCAGCGCCTCTGCCTCCAGTTGCAAATCAAAAACTACCGGCTGACCATCGGGCTTATACAGTTTGTTCACCTCTAAAAGCGCTTTTATCAGCTCATCTTCGTTTTGCAATAAAGTTTTTGCATCTGCACCTGTTAATTTTCCTGCATGAACACCTGCAAACGGCACCCAAGGCGCTCTGTGCGTTTTTTCATTTCGCAATGTTTTAAAAAGCAGTTCTTTTGGCGATATATCTGACATTTTTGTACCCCTTATTATTTTTTATTATGTTATAGTTTAAGCCGCACTTAAATAAGGGTACGGCAAAACGGCTGTACACTTATTTAAACTATAAATTTTTATTTTTTGTTTTTTTACCGGTTTGCACAATACAGCTATTATATATAGTTTGTTTTTAAAATAGCATATAATATATTTGCTTTGCTGGGATGCAAGCATGCTGCGGTGTGCTAAACGTGCTAATGTGCGCCTTTATGCGCTACAAAGCTCCGCTGCCACTTCCGAGCACGTTGCGGCATCGGGTGTGTATTTATCGGCACCAATTTGGTCGCAATAGCTTTGAGTAATAGGTGCACCGCCAATCATAATTTTAACTTTATTTCTTACGCCCTCTTTTTCAGCCTCTGCCACAACATCTTTCATAACGTTCATTGTTGTTGTAAGCAGTGCCGAGCAACATATAATTTGGCAATTTTCTTCTTTTGCAGTTTTTACAAATGTTTCGGGCGAAACGTCTGTTCCAAGGTCTATAACTTCAAGGCCTTTGCCCTCCATCATCATTTTTACAAGGTTTTTGCCTATGTCG
>CAYJLZ010000174.1:0-1885 GCA_964371265.1 uncultured Bacteroides sp.
TATCTTTAAACTTCTTTTTTAAAGATTTCAGTTCCATATCGCTTACACTTTTGCTTGGGCGCATAAGCGCCGCTGCACCAATAAGGCCTGTAAGTTCATCAACGGCAAAAAGTATTTTTTCCATTTGAAGTGTCGGCTCAATATCCGAGCATATTCCATATGCATGACTTGCTATCGAGCGAATAATATCTTCGTGCACATTTTCTTTTTCAAGCAACTCAAAACATTTTTTACAATGTTCCTCAGGGTACATTCCAAAATCAACATCATGCAGTATACCTATAACTGTCCAGTACTGTACATCTTCTTCAAATTCTTTTGCAAAGTAACCCATTACTTTGCCTACGGTTTCACTGTGTTTTATATGAAACGGTTCCTTATTATACTTTAAAAATATTTCTCTTGCCTCATTAATGTTTATATCTTTTCTCATACTTTTCATCCTTATCGCAAACTTATTTTTTTACATAATATCATATGTATTAAATAAAAACAACAACTATCGTATTGTTTTATTAATTTTACATGTTAAGGTTAGTTTTAATTTTTATTGTGGCAGTACAAAAAGTAAAAACATAAAAAATGCAGCGATACTTACCGCTGCATTTAAATTAATTACAATTTTTTAAATCGAAATTGCCTGTGCAATGTCTAGTAAGCTAGTGTCTATTGTTTTGTGCATTGCAAGCGCAGTTGTAATATCATAATCCACTATCGACTCTGCCTTTGTTGCAACTACCCTATTAAATATACCTCTGTTAATTAAATCTACTGCATAGTAACCCATTCGGCTTGCTGTTAATCTATCTCTCAGTGTGGGTGCTCCGCCGCGCTGTACATGGCCCAATACTGTTGCGCGTGCATCTATACCTGTTTTTTGTGCAATTTGATCAGCCAAATCACCGGCTTTTCCAACACCCTCGGCTATTATTATAATAAAATGCTGTTTGCCGGTCTTTTGAGTTCGCTGCATTCTTGCAACAATATCTCTATCAATATTGTATGGCACTTCAGGTATTAGTATAGAGAGCGCCCCGCAAGCAATACCTGTGCTTAGTGCTATGTAGCCCGAACTTCTGCCCATTACCTCAACAACACTGCACCTATCATGGCTTTGTGTTGTGTCGCGCAATTTATCTATCATTTCAACATCTGTATTCATTGCAGAATCATAGCCTATTGTGTAGTCGCTGCAGGCTATATCGTTATCTATTGTGCCGGGTATGCCAATACAAGGTATTCCCTGAGCTGCAAGGTCTTTTGCGCCCCTAAATGAGCCGTCGCCTCCAATAACAATTACAGCGTCAATTCCGTTGTCTCTGCAAGCTTGTGCTGCTTTTAGCTGGCCTTCAAGTTCAATAAATTCAAGGCAACGTGCAGTATAAAGCACTGTGCCGCCTCTATGTATTATTTCCGAAACACTTCTAAGGCTCATATCAACTATTTCGTTTGTTAAAAGGCCGTTATATCCATGGCGAATACCCTTAACTTTATAACCCTTCGTCAGTGCCGCCCTTACAACAGAGCGAATAGCGGTGTTCATGCCCGGTGCATCTCCTCCGCTTGTAAGTACACCTATTGTTTTAATTTCTTTTAAACTCATTTAAACGCCTCCCGTTTAGTTGTTTATGTAATGGCTACAATGTACACTTTTATAATTTTAATTATATAACTGATTTTTACTCTTTGCAACATTATTAATACAATTTAACATGTTTGCAACAATAGTACATTAAAAACGTTAATAATAAGCAACAATAGTACATGCATAAAAAATATAATACATTAATAAACTATTACAATTTAAATTTAACATTATCACTGCCAATAATTTGGCATAATTCGCTGTTTAATAAATCACTGTAACCGCACCACATATTTTTAG
>CAYJLZ010000175.1:0-1869 GCA_964371265.1 uncultured Bacteroides sp.
CCACATGGGCTGGAGACCTACCGTTAGAGGTAGCGGTATGAACCCGTGTGATCACCCGCACGGCGGCGGTGAGGGTAAAAGCCCTGTTGGACGCCCGGGTCCTGTTACTCCTTGGGGTAAACCGGCACTCGGATACAAAACTCGTAAAAATCATGCACGTAGCGATAAACTTATCGTTAAACGTGCTACTAAGTAAGGAGGATTGCTGTTATGGGTAGAAGTATTAAAAAAGGGCCTTTTGTACAGCCGGTCCTGCTAAAACGTGTTATAGAAATGAACGATAAAGGCGAAAAACGTGTTTTAAAAACATGGAGCCGTGCCTCTACAATTTTCCCTGATTTCGTAGGCCACACATTTGCTGTACATGACGGACGCAAGCATGTTCCCGTATATGTAACTGAAGACATGGTTGGCCATAAACTAGGCGAGTTTGCCCCCACACGTACTTTTAAAAGTCACGTTGGCGGCAAAACAACAGGACGATAGAAGAAAAGGAGAGGTATACAAATGGAAGCTAAGGCTTATCTAAGATACGCCCGCATCTCACCGCGCAAAGTCAGTGTTGTTTTAGACTTGATTAGAAAACAAGAACTGGAAAAAGCACTTGCGATTTTAAAGTATACACCAAAGGCTGCAAGCGAGCTCCTTTATAAACTTGTAAAATCAGCAGCGGCAAATGCGGAAAACAACCACAACATGGATAAAAACAATTTGTATGTAGCCGAGTGTTTTGTAACACCGGGCCCAACGCTAAAACGTATAATGCCAAGGGCACAAGGCCGTGCATTTAGAATTTTAAAGCGCACAAGCCACATTACAATAGTTTTAAAAGAGAAAGAGTAAGGAGGTAAAGCAGTATGGGTCAAAAAGTAAATCCCCACGGTATAAGAGTGGGAATTATTAAAGATTGGGACAGCCGCTGGTTTACGTCCAAACGTGAATTTGGCGACGCACTTGTGGAAGACTACAAAATACGTAAAGTATTGAAAAAGCAGTTATACAGTGCAGGCATTCCAAAAATTGAAATTGAGCGTGTTAAAGACACATCAACAGGCGCACCTAAAGTTAAAGTTAGCATACACTGCGCAAAACCGGGTATGGTAATTGGCAGAGGTGGAAGCGAAATTGGCAAAATTCAAGCTCAACTTGAAAAAATGACAGGCAAAAGCGTTAACGTAAATATCGTTGAAGTAGGCAATATGTCTACAAACGCACAGCTTGTTGCCGAAGACGTTGCAAGCCAACTAGAGCGCAGAGTTGCATTTAGAAGAGCTACAAAAATGGCTATGAGAAATGCAATGCAGCCAAGAAGAGGCAGCAATGCTATTGGCGCAAAAGGTATTAAAGTTCAAATTGGCGGCCGCCTTAACGGTGCCGACATTGCAAGAAGCGAAACATACCACGAGGGAACAATTCCTCTTCAAACACTTAGGGCTGATATTGACTATGGTTTTGCCGAGGCAGACACAACATACGGTAAAATTGGCGTTAAGGTTTGGATTTATAAAGGCGAGGTGCTAAAAGCAACTAAGCTTGCACCGAGTAAGGAAGGAGGCAACAAGTAATGTTACTGCCTAAAAGAGTTAAATATCGCCGTGTACACCGTGGCCGCATGAAGGGCAAGGCTATGCGCGGTAATAAAGTTACACAGGGTCAGTTCGGCATTGTTGCCCTAGAGCCCTCTTGGATAACTTCTAACCAAATAGAAGCTGCCCGTATTGCAATGACACGTTACATTAAACGTGGCGGTAAAGTTTGGATTAAAATCTTCCCCGATAAACCTGTTACAGAAAAACCGGCAGGCACAAGGATGGGTAGCGGTAAAGGTTCGCCCGAGTACTGGGTAGCGGTTGTAAAACCGGGCAGAGT
>CAYJLZ010000176.1:0-1842 GCA_964371265.1 uncultured Bacteroides sp.
GGAAAAAGCACCCTTATAAACTTGATACCACGATTTTACGATGCAACTCAAGGCAGTATTGAAATTGATGGCATAAATGTAAAAGATGTTACACAAAATAATTTAAGAGAAATAATTGGGTATGTACCGCAAAAAGGCTTGCTGTTTAGCGGAGATATAACTTCTAACCTTTTATATGGCGACGAAAACGCAACAGAAGAAATGCTAAATACAGCAACACAAGTTGCACAGGCAAGCGAGTTTATTCAAAAGCTTGACGATAAAATGGACTCGCCTATTAGTCAAGGCGGTACAAATGTATCAGGCGGCCAGCGTCAGCGGCTTTCAATAGCAAGAGCGCTTGTTAAAAAGGCACCTATTTATATTTTTGATGATACATTTAGCGCACTAGATTTTAAAACTGATGCTAAATTACGCAAGGCACTTAAAGGATATACGCAAAATGCCACTGTGCTTATAGTTGCACAGCGTGTTTCTACAATTATGAATGCCGAACAAATTATTGTTTTAGACGAGGGCAATGTTGCAGGGATAGGCACACACAAAGAGCTTTTGAAAAATTGCAAAACATACCTTGAAATAGCTCAAAGTCAACTGTCAAAGGAGGAACTTGCATAATGGCTGATAACAATAACAAAAATAACACAAGCGGGCAAGCAACCCCTCGTCCCGGCAGTGGAGGCCCGGGCGGTGTCCCCGGTAGAGGACCCGGTGGTGGCCCCGGCGCTATGATGCAGGGTGAAAAAGCAAAAGATTTTAAAGGCACATTAAAAAGCATGTTAAAATACATGCAAAAATTTGTACCGGCCATTATAGCTACCCTTCTTTGTGCGGTAGCCTCCAGCATATTTGGCATAATAGGCCCAAAAGTGCTTGGCAACGCAACTACCGTTTTGTACGACGGAGTTTTAGCTATTGCAACAGGTACCGGCGGTATAGACTTTGGTGCAATAACAAATATTTTATTGTTTTTGCTTGTTGTATATATAATCAGCGCATTATTGTCTTACATTCAGGGCTGGGTAATGACGGGAATTTCCACAAAAATAAGCTACAATATGCGCCGTGATATAAGCCAAAAAATCAACAGAATGCCTCTGTCTTATTTTGACACAACGCCTCAGGGCGAAGTTCTTAGCCGCATTACAAACGATGTCGACACTGTTTCACAAACGTTAAACCAAAGCTTATCTCAAATGATAGTATCTGTTACGCAAGTAGTAGGTATAATTATTATGATGCTAACAATAAGCCCTATGTTATCTTTAGTTGCGCTTGTTATTTTGCCTATTTCTTTTACAGCAATGAGGGCTGTTATTAAACGCAGCCAGCCACTATTTAAGCAACAACAAAATTATTTGGGAAAAGTTAATGGCCATATTGAAGAGATGTATGGTGGTCACCTTGTTGTAAAAGCTTTTAATCGAGAAGATAACAGCATAAAAACTTTTGAGGAATTGAATGAAACTCTTTATACTTCGGCATGGAAAAGCCAGTTTTTTAGTGGCATGATGATGCCCATTATGAACTTTGCCGGAAATTTAGGTTATGTGGGCGTATGTATTTTAGGTGGGTTTTTAACGCTTAACGGCCGCATAAACATTGGCGATATACAAGCATTTATTCAGTATATGCGCAGTTTTACACAGCCGCTGCAACAAATTGCAAACGTTAGCAATATAATGCAGCAAACAGCCGCAGCAGCCGAGCGTGTATTTGAATTTTTAAACGAAAAAGAGGAAATTGCTGAGATCGAAAATCCTGTTTCAGTATCAAAAATTGAAGGTGACGTTGAATTTAAAAATGTTAATTTTGGATATGTACCCGACAAAACAATAATTA
>CAYJLZ010000177.1:0-1831 GCA_964371265.1 uncultured Bacteroides sp.
AACATTTCCGGCTACTGTTGAAAACATTAATATCTCGTAATTAGGGTCGTTCAACGCCATTGCAATTGCCATTGCATCATCAGATCCGCAATCAGTGTCAATAATAATTTTTTTCTTTTCCATATGTTCAACTTCTTTTAAATTTATTTGTGTAAATAAATAAAATTTATTTAGCAATTAACATTATACTCTTGCATAATGCATAAATCAATAGTAGATATTTATAATTTGTAAAATGTGTAAATAATTAAACATTAAAAATGTGCAAACTGTAAATAATTGTGAAATATGTTGCATTACTGTTATTTTTTTGTTATCATATTTGTAAATAATACATTTATATGTATACTTTTAGGAGGATATTTATGAACAAGAAAAAACATTCTATCAAAGACGATTTCAGTATGCTTGCAATTTTAATAATACCAATTGCAGTTGCCGTAAACTTTGTTGGAGGTCAGCTTGCATCACTGCTAAAACTACCGTTTTACTTTGATACAATGGGTACAATTTTTTCAGCTATGCTTTGTGGGCCATGGGTTGGTGCTGTTGCGGGCACACTAACAAACGTAGTTACAGGTATAGCAAATCCGGTTAACTTTGCTTTTATACCGGTTAACCTTATACTTGGTCTTGTTGTAGGTTTTCTTGCACGTGCTAATATGTTCAACACGTGGTGGAAATGGGCAATATCTATGGTTTTAATGGCTTTAACATCAATTATTACAGCTGCACCAATTGTTGTTTTGGTTTTCGGCGGCGTTACGGGTAGTGGTACTTCACTTATTACTGCTGCGGCAATGGCAGCAGGTACAAATATTTGGGCATCTGTTATCGGAACAGAGGGTGTATTTACAGTGCTAGACAGAGTTATTTCTTATGCATTGTCATTCCTTGTAATAAAAGTTATTCCTGATAGAACGCTTGTTAAGTTTGGTTGCGGAGCAAATTACATAAAACAAAAACCACAAGAAGAGGCAAAAGCAGAGTAAATATTTAGTTAATTTTAACCGGCATCGCTTTGTTGTGTTGCCGGTTATGTTTATTGTATATTTGTAAATATCAATGCGTTTATTGCAAAGAAAGGTACACTATATGTATATTGAAAAAATTCAAATAGTAAAAAACAACAGTATTGCAGCGTTATATCCGTCTTGCAAATTTTTAATTGTATGCCTATATTCATTGTGTTCCATTATAATTGGAACAATAGGCGTGGGGCAGGGCGGTTATCCGCTGTTTTTAATTCCCTGGGTAATAATAGTTCCTATTTTGTGTGCTGCAACAGGTATTTTTTCAAAGTTTTGGAATGCCTATAAAAAAATTATATTTATTTCAGCGTTTATATTCCTTGTTCAATCGCTTTTAATACCGGACGAAGTAGTGGTGGCACAATTATACTTTATAAAAGTGTATCAAGCAGGGCTTAAAAGCGCTATAACACTTTCGTTTTCAATATTAAATATAGCGGGCATATTTGTATGGCTGTTTCAATCTACTGAAAGCAAAGAGTTTGCACGTGCGCTTGAAGACAGCGGGCTTAACCATAAGGCTGCATATGTTTTTATATCTACGCTGCAAATGATAGAGATACTTGGAGAAAACAGCCGCACAATAATGAACGCACAGCGTGCAAGAGGCGTTGAAACTGAGGGCTCGCTGCCGGTGAGGTTAAAAGCGTTTTTTCCCAGTATTGTTCCGCTTATACTGGGTGCCATTACTAGCTCGGAGGAACGTGTTTTAACACTAGAGGCAAAGGGCTTTGATGTTAATGGACCTAAATCACATTTGTTTGAACTAAAAAGAACAGGCAAAGAAAAATTGGCAAATT
>CAYJLZ010000178.1:0-1807 GCA_964371265.1 uncultured Bacteroides sp.
CTTGTTACCGTGTGCAAACTTGCAGCACCAATGATACCGTTTATGTCTGAGAGCATATACCAAAACCTCGTTTGTAGCATAGACAAAAATGCTCCACAAAGCGTGCACTTGTGTAAATATCCACAGGCCGACAAGAAATTGATAGATGAAAAACTTGAACAGGATATGGAAGTTGTGCTAAAAATATCGCAGCTTGGACGTGCGGCAAGAAACGGTTCTAATATAAAAAATCGTCAGCCGCTTGCCGCTATGTATGTAAGCTGCCAAAGAGAGCTTGAGAGTTATTTTACAGAAATAATTGCGGACGAACTCAACATTAAACAAATTTTGTTTACAAACGATACAAGCGAATTTTTGTCGTATAACTTTAAACCGCAGCTGAAAACTTTAGGCCCGAAATTTGGAAAAAGATTGGGCGAAATACGCACGGCATTAAGCGAAATTGACACAGCTAAAGCTAAGAAAGAACTTGACAAATCCGGCTCAATATCGCTAAATTTGCTTGGAGAAGTTATCGAACTTAGCGCTGAGGATTTAATTGTTGAAACAACGCAGTCAAAGCGTTACTTTGCCGTGCAAGAGTTTGACATAACAGTTGCACTGGATACACAGCTTACACAAGAACTTATTAACGAGGGCTTTGTAAGGGAAATAGTTTCAAAACTTCAAACAATGCGCAAAGAGGCAGGATTTAATGTTGAGGACCATATAAGCGTATATGTTAAAGATAACAATGAAATTATTGAAATAGTTAAAAATAGCGAGAATGAAATAAAACAAGACGTTATGGCTGATAATATTTATTACGATAAATTAAACGGTTATGAAAAAACTTGGGATGTAAACGGAAAAACCGTAATACTCGCTGTTGAAAAAAATTAAAAATGTAAATAAATTGAAATTTATATTGTAAAATTGACTGTTTTGATTTATAATAACTAAGTATGCCAAAAGTTTATTTTAAGTAATTTAAATTAACAATATTGAAATAACATACAACTCAATAGGGGGAAGTTGATTTGGATAGTATAAGCAAAATGAATAATGAACAATTGAAAAAAATGCATGAGGATTTGATTGCGACTTATAACGAATACAAAGAAAATAATTTAAAACTTGATATGTCCAGGGGAAAGCCTGCGCCACAGCAACTTGATTTGTCGCTTGATATATTTGATGAAAAAAGTTTTATAGGTAAAACAGGCGTAGATGCCCGAAATTACGGCAACCTTGAGGGCATGCCCGAGGCACGTGAGTTTTTTGCGGAAATAATGGGTGTTAAACCCGAAGAAGTGTTTGCCGCAGGCAACAGTAGCCTTAATTTAATGTATAACATGGTAGATTTAGGGCTGAGAAAAGGCTTTTGCGACAGTAAAGAGCCGTGGTCCAAACAAGAAAAACCAAAATTCATATGCCCTACACCAGGGTACGACAGACACTTTAGAATTACCGATTACTTTGGTTTTGAGCTTATAAGCGTGCCCATGACACCGGCAGGCCCAGACATGGACAAAGTGGAAGAACTTGTAAAAGACAGCAGTGTAAAAGGCATTTGGTGCGTGCCTATGTACTCTAATCCCGACGGATACACGTACAGCGACGAAACTGTTAAGCGCCTTGCAAGCATGAAAACTGCGAGTGAGGATTTTAAAATATTTTGGGACAATGCATATTGCGTACACCATTTAACAAAAACACCAGATAAATTATTGAACATTATGCAAGAGGCAAAAAATGCCGGCAACGAAAAGAGGATATTAATTTTTTGTTCGCTAAGCAAGGTAACTTTTGCGGGTGCTGGCGTTGC
>CAYJLZ010000179.1:0-1800 GCA_964371265.1 uncultured Bacteroides sp.
ACCTGTTCCCATTCCGAACACAGTAGTTAAGCTTGGTTGTGCCGAAAATAGTTGGGTGGTGACGCCCTGTGAAAATAGGTAGATGCCGGCTCTTTTTGTGCCCTTTTTTATGTATTTTGGGTTGTTAGATGTTGTGAAAATTCCAAAAGGGTGGAGAGAATTTGCAAATTTTGATGTTATTTATAGTATTTTCAGTTCCTATAGCACTAATACTTTTGTTTATTTTAATGATTATAGATAAAAATTTACTAAAAAATATGTACATAAAAATAGCTTTAGCAATCTTACCTCCTTTTGTTATTTTTGATTTATTTAATATAGCAAAATTAACATATTAGTTAAACGGCTACTATTATGTGTGTTATTTATCCACTGTTTGATTTATATACTATTAAGCAGACTATATTTCAAGTCTGCTTTTTCTTTGTAAATTAAAAATAAAAAAAGTGCCTATAAGGAACGGTTACCGGCCGTGCCTTATAGGCGTATATGTAATACCACCAGATTAGCTGGTGGATTTTTATTATATATTGCTATTGGCTAAGCATTGTGAGTAATTTTAAGTTTAGTTTTCAGTAATTTCATTTGTTTTAATAATCTGTCATATTCAGTAAAAATTTCAGTATATACATCTTCAACGGGCCGTGAAATTTTATCTAGCATTTTTTGCAATTCCGTTTCATTATCTGCAATTAGCTTTACTATTTGTGCATCAATTTGGTTTTTTTGAGCCATATCCTCTAAAATGCCAACAGCTTTTTGCCAGTCGTACTTTCCTTTATAGCTTCGTTGGCTAATTAAAGCACTTGTAATATCTGCAATTGCAACAATGCGCATTTCGGTAGTAAGATGCTTTGCACTAAGCCCCTTAGGATAGCCGCTGCCATCAAGTTTTTCGTGATGGTTAACAGCATAATCTATTATATCTTGCTCGAATAAGCCCTCTAATATTTCTTCGGTATAAGAGGCGTGTGTGCGCATAATTGTCATTTTGTCACTATCTAGCTTGCCCTTAAATTCTAGTATAGATTCAGGTATGGCAATTTTGCCAACATCATGTAGCAGTGCGCTGTAATAAAGTTTCTCAATTGTTTCAGGCGGTAAATTTAGCTTCTCGCCTAAAAACACACTTATAGTAGTTGTGTTTACGGAATGTAGCATTGTTACAGGGCTTTTAAACTCCATAGAATAAATAATCATTTTCAGATACTTAACTAAATCATCTGTGCTCAAGTCAAGAGAATCTACCATATTATACGACCAAAGTTTTGAATCTTCTACAAAACTGCCATCGTCCAACTTATTGCTATCCAGTGCTTTTTTGAAAGCTTGCATGTATTTTTCTTCAATATGTTTGGATTTTGATATGTTATAATAAAGTTTTTCGAAAGAATGGGTTTTCAAATAACCCACATCAATTTTATCGGCCAAATTAAGTAGCTGTGAATACGCAGCAACCGTAGGCTCAACATCGGCTAATAAAGCGGCAGGTGTGTGGTGATACAAAACGGCCTCGCAATTATCTGTTATTGGTGTTAAATATTTAAGAAAAAGATAGCCATATACAGAGTGCTCGTCTGCATCGGCTGTTTCAAATTTCAACAGATTGTTTATATCTTCGGTTTTGTACGCACCAATATCATGAAAAATACTCATGAGGTAAATAGACGAAGGGTTAAAATTTGAATTGTCATCAAGTTCTTTCATTATTTTTGTGGCAATATAAGCAACGCGCTCTCCATGGCTTATTAACCGCTCATCAAAAAAGCGTAAAGCTTTAGAGCATAAAAGTACTATTTT
>CAYJLZ010000180.1:0-1711 GCA_964371265.1 uncultured Bacteroides sp.
ATGTTATAGTTATTATGTAAAACTATGATGAAATATAATAATTTGTGCCATGCACATAATGGAGATTAGCGTGTAATAACACGCTAATCATTTATTAAAAGGCGTGCTGTCATAGACAGCACATGCCAAAAAATCTCCATTCCGGTTGGAGATTTATCAAAATTACTTGTGCCATGCACAGAATGGAGATTTTTATGAAACCCGCTTTTTTTTACAAAACAAAAGATAAACCAAAGGCAAAACTCGCTTTATTTTTTGCATTAATTTTTGTATTTATGCTTTTTGCTTCGGCATGTGCCGTTAAAAGCACTGAAAATAACCATGCAGATATATCGGTTCCTGAGCATGTATCGCCAAATGTCCGATATTTTGTGGGGCAAGAGGCAACGCCTATAACAGTAACCGTTAGGTTAACAGTGCATGGACATGCCAGCGCTGCCCCGCCTAAAGACATTACCGTCGCCTTTTTTAAGAACACTTCAAAAGATTCAAACAGTTCCACTGCAATTGCTTCCACACAAGTGGCTGTGCCCGCACTAACTGCAGGCCAAAATTACGATGTGCCCATTACATTTACCCCTCCCACCGACACTGTCGGCACATTTTACTACTACCCAGGTTCAACCCAAACATACGAGCAACTGTCATTAGAAGACGGCAACATTATGGACAGACAATGGGTCACTAGCAATTTCCATGCAGCACCTATAATTGTAGAAGTTGTAACCCAGGAAGAATATGAGAGGCGTGAGGAAGAAACTTTGCGCGCCGGCGACCTTTACCTTTACATTGAGCAGCAGCCGCAAGACTTCAGCTTTCAACAATTATCAAGCGGTTCCAGTAACATTGCTATATCGGTGGACACAAATGCAAGCAAAAATAACACAGTTTATCAGTGGTATTCAAACACTGAAGACTCTGCCACAGGCGGCACAGCTATTAACGATACCAACGCTTCTACTTACGGCCTATCTTCAAACATTTTAGGCACCACATATTATTACTGCGAAGTAACTGTTACCGATGGCGAAAACACGCTAACTGCAATAAGTGATGTTGCGCAAGTAACTGTTACGCCGCCGGCTACCCCAACAATTCAAATAACAAAGCAACCGCAGGGTGGTAATTATGAGCAATATTCTTCTAAGTATAAAGCAGAACTTGATGTAAATGTAAGTTCAAACATGCCTTTAGATAATATTACATATCAATGGTATTCAAACACTGTAAACTCTGCCACAGGTGGCACAGCTATTAACAACGCGGCCGATAGATATTACTTCCCAAGCACCGCTGCTTTAGGCACAACTTATTATTATTGTGTGGTAAGTGCTACTAATGGCGAAGAAACTGTTTCACAAACAAGTGCGGTTGCGGCTGTAACCATTATCCCAAGCACTCAATTTGTTTTTGGTATACGGCAAGACCCACAAGGTGGAACATACAACATGGGCGACAGCGCTCAGCTTAGCATAATTGCTTATGTAAGCGACAATAGGGCGCTGAGCTATCAGTGGTACACAAGCATATACTCCGGCATAGACGGCATGAATAACAGTGTTGCCATACAAGGCGCAAACGCCTCTACCTTTAGCATAAACACAAGCAACCCCTCTAACCAATATTACTACTGCATAGTTAGCGACGCTTACGGAAGTTACCGAACCAGCAACCTTGTAAATGTAGTTGTTGTTGACCCGAACCCGGCACC